>NZ_AP025514.1:1901754-2218713 GCF_024347655.1 Vibrio toranzoniae
CTCTAAAGTGCTTTGGCAAGGGCAAGCTGTAAGCCTGACAGCATTAGAATATAAAGTTGTTGCTTACTTCATGCATAATCAGAACAAAGTCATATCTCGTACTGAGCTCATCGAACATATTTACAAGCAAGACTTCGACCGTGACTCAAACACTGTCGAAGTGTTTATTGGTCGTATTCGTAAAAAAATCGCACCGAAGATAATCAAAACGGTTCGTGGGCTTGGTTACCAATTAAATGCCGAATAACCCTCTCAATATAAGTGGACAGTCTATTCAGATCATCGTAATGCTGACGAGTATAAACTGGCTGGTAATGAATGAACTTAAAAAGAAAAACACTTAAAAACACCAGCCTAAAAAGCCGCTTGCTCCTTGCTGCGGCTTTTTGGCTAGGTGCTATGATATTAGCAGCAGGTATCGGTATACCAAAACTGGTTAACGACTACCTCGTCGATGACATGAAACAACAGCTTAGCTTAACCATGGATGAGCTAACAGCCAATATCGAAACCAATAATCATGGAGCACTGATAATGGCTGAGCGCCTTTCAGACCCCAGATTAAACCAACCTTACAGCGGTATCTATTGGCGCGCCTCAACCCAAGATCAAATCATTCGTTCTCGCTCGCTATGGGACAAAGACCTCACTATAAAACGGTCACCGATACATACGTCAGTCAAAGGGCCTAAAGAGGAGAAACTGATCTATATTGAGCAAGATATCTACCTCCCTGAACTAAGTGACCCTGTCACTATAACTATAGGTATGAATGACAACTCATTAGAATCGACACTCAATCAACTCACAGGGCAAGTGTGGCTTATATTACTGCTATTGTTCGTTGGTGTTTTATTGTTGATAGGTATTCAAGTCAGTTGGTCTCTACTTCCTCTGAATAAGATGCAACGAGAGTTAGCATTACTAAGAAAGGGGGAACAACAAGGCTTAAGCGATAATTACCCAAAAGAAGTGTCGCCATTAGTGTCTGATCTCAATGCCTTACTCTTCCATTATCAAGAATTGTTGGAGCGAGCTCGTAACCACGCAGGCAACCTTTCTCACGCCTTAAAAACACCACTATCGGTTCTCAAAAATGAAATAGAGAGGCTTCCCGATGATGATAAGAAACTCTTACAGGAACCTATCCATCAAATTCAAAGCCAAATAGATTATCACCTTGGCCGTGCACGTATGGCAGGCGCAATGAACATCCTTTCGGTTAAGTCGTCGCCCTGTGAACGTGTCGAGGCAATTGCGATGGCGTTTGACAAAGTCTATGCCGACAACAACGTAACCATGGTCAACGAACTGGATTTAGAACTTGATGTCGCAGTTGAAAAAACCGACCTCGATGAAATGCTCGGAAACCTGCTCGAGAACAGCTATAAATGGGCACGTAGTATTATTCGAGTGCACGCCAAGGATCTTACTGACGGCAATGTTGAATTAATTGTAGAGGATGACGGACAAGGTATCCCTGAAGAAAAACTCGAACAGGTAACGAAGCGAGGTGTTCGTCTTGACGAAACCACACCAGGAACAGGACTTGGGCTTAATATTGTGAATGAGATGGCACACAGCTATCGTGGCAGCTTAACTTTGGGCAAAAGCTCTATGGGTGGCTTAAGAGCCTCTCTAATCCTAAAGGTTTCTCAGACTCGTTAGAACCTCGATACCGGTTATTGAGTAAGTTGATAGCTATTACTGTCTAATTCTACCTTTAACCAAAGAGGGTGAATTCTATTTTCCAAATTACCCAATATTTGAAAGACGGACCAAACATCATCAACATAAACGTACACTTTATCGACAAACAAATTTTTTAGCCCTCTAAATGAGCTATCAAAAAGGATCTTACTTGCTCAATTAATTATGTGATGTTAGTATCCGCGCTCGCTTAAGCATGATCTCGTTTATGCCTAAGCATTGCCACACACTCAAGGTCGCATTGAGGTGTGAAGTTAATTTTTACTAATTTGAGAGTAAAACTATGAAATTTGAAGCAGTAGTACGTACTGAACTAGGTAAAGGTGCGAGCCGCCGCCTACGTCACGCTGGTAAATTCCCAGCTGTAATCTACGGTGGTGAAGCAGCAGCTGTAGCTATCGAACTTATTCACGATGACGTGATCAACCAAATGGATAAGCCTGAATTCTACGAAACAATCACTCTAGTGATTGACGGCGCAGAAGTTAAGGTTAAACCGCAAGACGTTCAACGTCACGCGTTCAAGCCTAAAGTTGAGCACATGGACTTCATCCGTATCTAATTCCCTACCAAGGAATAAGATTGGATAAATCCAAACCTTCTGCATAGAAAAGATAATCGATCTTACCAGTCGAAAAATCTAGAAATTCGAAACCCCGATGCTACCAACATCGGGGTTTCACCGTTTCTGAGCCCTCAAAAACGTCGTAAATCTCGCACAATACACTGAAAATAATCAACTTTCCTCTTTCCCACTTTATCCCAGTCTTGCTTGGGTGGACGAAAGGTGAAAGGTGGCAGTAGCACCTAAAACCTGGAAAAATTGAAGTCGGTGCCGATATTTACTATGGTAGGTTGCCGTCCATTTTCAGCCCTAAAGGGAGTAACCTAACTACCCGACTTAGAGAGTATAATCAAAGATAAGCTTAATTTCCCTTAGAGATGCTGACACATCAAATCCAACCTTCCCCTAACTGGTTATGATTCATCAACAATCGCTTTGATGACTTCATCTAGCTATGAGTACAAAATAGCAGAACGGCTACATTCTTTATTTCATAAAATATTTTTCCAATCCGATTCTTTGATATCTATATGATCTCCATAAAGTGTCACTTATCAGCATGAATCAAGGCTCCACGTTAAGGTGATTCACGTTGACTATATGAGCAAAGCGAAAAGCTAAAACTAAAATTAAAAGGACTAGATAGAACCTCGAATACTGGTTATACACCTAGCATTAGAACCACACACCAGCACAGTAATCAATTTGTAGTTCATATACCTGCCGACTATTAGTGTATCAACGCCCCGCGTTAAGTGCTCTGCAAATACGAGCCAAAATGATAGCGAAGCGACACTCAGCCAACTACTTTCCATGCAAACGATGGAGCAGAAGAGATATCAAGACTCATCGAAACTTGTCTTCAATACCAAGCCAAAAATGAGGTACTACAAATCATGCTGGGGATAGGAAAAATAACATTAGCGCCTCCCATCAGTAACGTTTCAGAGCTTATTATAACGAAGCTCCTTCGTGTACTTGTAGCTTCATTAGCCCATTTACTGCGCCTTTCTATGTCTTGCGAAGGTGACAACTAAAGCCACCAACGCCAGTAGCTGAAAAAGCCAAAATAAAGGAATAAGTCCAAATGGCTCAACTAAAAAACCTTTTTCATCTACGGATGAGCCGATGATGTTATAAACAATTAAACACAAAATACCGCAGATACAGAAAAGGACGCTTATTTTATACTTACGGAGAAAATTCATCGGAACCTCAATATTTGAACATCTAAATGTTGGACATTCTTTAAAGGTACATGGTTCCCCCTATAAGTGTAATAAGGCAGACAAGTTATAATGCGCATAAAGGTGCGTGCAACACTCCCACTGCACTTAATTTGTACACCGTAAGCACGGAACTAAAACCAAAAATGCCAAGCGTTGGGAATCCGTCTAAAATGAGAAAGAAAGATGGTTGTTATCTTAAATTCAATACTAAGAGACGGTGTAATATGGGATAAAGATAACGTCAAAAATTAGCTATTGACGCCATAGCCTCTTGTTATGTTCGTACTTTTTTCACCTCTGATCTCAATAAAACAATGTGAGCAACCGAGATTGCAGCGATAATAAGTGGAATAAATACCGAAACGAGTGATAGCAAAATGTATATTTGAGACATCATTAGTTTTTCCCCAACACTGCCACTATGCGTCCAACCTGCTAAATGACCATCAGCAAAAAGCCCAAAAGAACCATAATAGTAAATTGGATACATTAACGCTGACTCTTTCCAATAACCTTTCTGCAAGTACCTAATTGAAACTCCAGAAATCAGGAATGCTAGTAGGCCACCAAACACTATAAACATAAAATCTGAAGGATATTTGAACGCTGTCCCCAAAAAGCTCCCTTTTGAAACTAAACTCGCGATAATCATTCCCAAAATGAACGTGATCATAGCGTTTGTTAATCTTAACTCTTTCATATTGCCCTCCGCTCGAACAGTATGAAATAGTCTCAGAAAGAAAATGTATAAAAAAAACTCAAGCTCGACTCATATCTCTTTTTTAACGATGAGCTAACGCTAAACTAAGTAGTGAGCAACGCAATACGAAGCCACCGCATGGCACCTTAAACACATAAATCAACGCATACTAAAAATGCAACACGTTGCGAATCTGCCTTAAGCGCTTTGTTATAACTCAGTTTCGTCGATGTACTCAATCTGCTTATTCACAGAAACTGCCAAAACTATTGCGAAAATAATGGCAATAGAGATTCTAAGAAACGCAGATGGAATGAGAGATTGTGTAGAAATGACAAATGGGCCAGCGAAACCACCGGATATTGCTCCTAGATAAGCTCGCCTCCTACTCCATTTCATCAGCGAGCCACATTCAATACAACGATACTTCGTCCAATGAGAACTAAAGAAAAACCAGCTAAATGCAACATTTTTCCGACACTTGGGACATTGTCTAGACTTCATAACTGCCTCGTAAAGATAAACCAAGCTCATATGAAACAACCCGATTAAAGAAACATCAAATACACTTGCTAGACTTTCGAGCGAGCTCATGAGTTATAACGCCGCATTAAGGTGTGAGCAACGCTACCACAGACCTAAACCATTGCGCCGTAAACACGAAACCCAACCTTGAACTAAAAATGCCAAGCGTTGGGAATCACTCTTAAATGCCTTGTTAGCTGCTTACTCTCCACTTTCAAAGTAAGCAAAAACTTCCGCACCAGTCATATTTTGTGTTTCATTTTTAAATTCGTAGTATTCGGGCTTTTCATCAATGAATATTTGATGAGTTAACTTGTAGTCATCCCCAGGCATCAGCAACCCAACAGGAAGGTGATACTGATTACTTGGCACTAAAAAGTAAAACAAGTGGGTACCGCATTGACCGCAGAAACCTCTTTCTGCCCAATCTGATGATTGGTACCTTACAATATTTGATTCACCTGATATTTCAACTGAATCAGCGCAATCAATAGCTAACATCGGACCGCCTGACCAAGTTCTACACATACTACAATGGCAAGCCGCCAATTCGTAACTGGCGTACTCTACTTCCAATTTAACCGAGCCACATAAACACTTTCCTTTACCTTTCATGAATCCTCCAATCTTTGCAATGTGTGTGAAAACTCTTGTCAGCTGACGCTAAGCTAAGTAGTGAGCAACACTGCCACCAAACTAAGCCATTGTGCCTTAATCACTAAAGCTGATTCAAACTGAAACTGCCAAGCGTTGCGAATCTGCTTAAATTATTTGTTATATGTACGTCACAAACATCACACTTCCATCCCTATAATGGAACAATCCTAGATTTCAATTAAACAAAAGCTTACATTGACCACATTTATTGCTTGATTAGAGTTCCCAGAATAATGCTAATGAAAATGCTGAGGTTACTAAAACAATCTATTGCTCTGTTTTGGGTAATGTTGATACTAAGTTTTGTAGTCAACTATTCAGGCGTTCACAATGAAATGACATTTACAATTTTAGGAGTATCTCTTTTCACATCTGCGGTCATTACTTGGTTATTACCACTCATAATCGTACTAGCTAACAGTGAAGTCCAGAGAAAAGGAATGATACTATTCCTATCATTAGGCTTCCCCGTCTTCGGTGGAATAATTAGCTATTTGATTCTAAGTAAACAGGTAAGAACGACGACAATGTAAGGACGAACCACTTTGCATATCGCCGCATTAAGGTGTGAGCAACGCTACCACTGAACCTAACGATACCACCGTAAACACTAAACCCAACGATGGAATGAAAAATGCCAAGCGTTGGGAATCACTCTTAAATGCTTTGTTAGGCAAACGCGTTATCGAAAGTTTTTGAGTACTTTGTATTTAACACTATGGTTATTAGCCTCAATAATCTCTACTTGAGCACCTTTATACCCGATTACTTTTGATGAATTTAAGTCATATTCAACATCATTTGTAAACGCAGCTCGTGCTTGACCATTGCTGAATTCGCGATAGCTAATATTGATTTTATTACCAACTTTACCCGAGTAGAGTAGTGTCTGTTGAAAAGATAGCATGTCGTTCGTTGTATGCTTGATATCTTTAAACTCGGCAGATGCACACACCGTACCTCCTAAAGTAGAAACACCACAAATTTCTCGGGTTTTCTGATCTACGTACATGCCACCATAAGGGTCTGCTAATGCGCTAGCTTGAACCATACCGTATTGTGTCGGTGTATAGAAAATTTTGTTTTGGCTGTGTCCTATTTGCGTATAAATGCCCGGAGAAAAAGTGTAACCACCGAGCACACCTACGGAGGTGCTGTGCTTCAAAGATATCGCATTCACTGTGGTTTGCTTTCCTTTCGCTAGCATTTCATCCCCCACATAAGCTACAGCCTCAACACCGATCGGCGGGTGATCAATAAGTGTTTCTTCAACACCTCCACCATTATGTTTTAGTGAAGTACAGCCAGATAAAACGCTAAAGCTAGCTAAAACCAGCAGAATATTTCGCATAAATTTGCCCTTTATACTTTATGGAATGAAAGACCATATAATAACTAAGTTCAATCAGACATACGATAAGTTTGAATAGTTTGCCTAACGCCCAATTAAGTAGCTGACAACGCTACCAAATACTCTCAAATTTACCACCGGAATCACTAAAGCTAAACCGAACTGAAAATGCCAAGCGTTGGCAGTCTGCTTAAATTGCTTGTTATATGTGTTCTGCGCCTACAGTGAAGCATATAGCTCACTTAGTGTCGGAAACTTCGAGCAATCCCAACCACTTGGAAGTTCTATTTCCTTACACGACTCAACTAACTTAAGAGCTTTGGAGCTATCCGAAGAACAACTAACATCTGCAAGTTCATCGAGAAGAGTTAATTCATACTCTCCAGAAATAGGGCTGATGAATTTAGGCAATATGCCCCACCCTGTATCCCACGTATGCATTTCAAATTTTGACAATGCATACAAGTCTCGAACAAGGCTACCCTTGATAAACGGTAATCCTTTGAAATCCCGAAAACCAAAATTGTCAGCAGACTCCAAGTTTTCACGGCATAACTTCCAAGCCTGCCCAGCCACTATAAATTTTGATGATGGCACATCACACGGGTCAAATTCAAACTTCAAGATTTGATGATGAATGTCGTCAAGCTGAGCATCAGCCGCTACCCATCCCTTCCCTTTATCCCAATACTGACAAACCCAGTGATCTTCGAAATGGTTTTGAACTAAATAAGTCGCAAATCCACTCCTTAGTCGGGCAGGAACTCCTTTTGACCTCAAAATAGAGCAAACCAATAGTGAAAAGTCTCTACAAATACTTACAACTCTATGGCTTGGTTTCTTGAACACATGGGAAGGTTCGTCTGATTTCAACATTGCTAAAGAGACTAAATATTTAGCATATCGAGTTTGCATTTCTGTAAGTTTTTTTGAGGGGTCAACCTCGACACCATAGTGTTCAAGCCAATATGAATGAATAAGGTTACCTTGAACAAATTTACATATACCCGCAATATCATCAGGCACTTCACTGATATCTAGTAGATTATTAGGGAGCTCTGTAAACTCCGTATTTTCTATATAGTCGTTGACAACCATTTATTTTTACAACCTTTGTGGAAATACCCACTAATACATATAACGCCACATTAAGCGGACTAAAATGGTTGGCTATAATGTGCAGCGAAGCGGAACCTAGCCAACCGTTTTAGTTCCGTTTAAATGCCTTGTTATGCGCGACCTAATTTAGGCTTCCATTCTTTTAGCCAGACTTCCTCCCCTAAAGAATTTAGAGTTTCTTCTCCAGCTAACCCCTCTACTATACCTATGCACTTATCTTCAATTTCAATTGGTAATTAATGACACTCAATCAATTGATGTGCCAGCCACTTTTTGGCTAATGAGTGTTCAAGTAGCTCAAATAAACTTTCTAATTCAGCATTAGAAGCAGAACGCACAAGCAAATACATTTTATCAACTGCTGAATTAGAAGCTTTAACCGAATTGGGCTTATCATATTCTATCTTTTCTGCTGTATTTACTAATTCGATATATTGATTCAAATCTCGGTTCCTGCTTGCGCATAACGCCCTGTTAAGGCGAAATAAAAAATAAAAAAAACATATATTATCAAACACTTAATATAAAGATCAAACTTTAAAATAGAACACATGTAGCATATATGTAGCTTTGTAATTCTCTATTCTTACAACCAAAAACAAGCTCTTTCTAACACATGTCTGGACAATTGTGAGTTATGCGTTTCAAACATTAACGATACATCTTAGAGGGACGATATCCGAAAGCTAGAACCAACTCCCCGATAGTTGTCATACGATTAACCGAAAAGTGTAATGGTTAAAGCTGATGCTATTAGCCCAAATATCGATATGCAGAGTCTCTTTGTTACCGTCTCATTGTACTTATACCAACCAATCAAAATTGAAAATACAGTCGAAAATCGTCTTAGTGAAGATACAAAAGCAACGTTTCCCAGCGAAGCAGCTTGATAAAATGTCAGTAAAGTTAGTAGGTGAGCCAGAGCGGGGACAATTAAAGAAGAAAAGTCACTTAAATTTATAGTCGATACCCGTATTCTGAGCAGAAAAGGCAAATAATATAAGAACATGACTAAACATATGTGCGCCGTCCAATTAACAGCTCCAATCTGACCAGAACCATCTTTATGAATGATTGAGCTAAGTGACCAAAGCAGAACGACACATATCATGCTGTTTATCGCTTTATCTTTTATTATGCTTATTAGGTTTAAACTCTCACCATAAAATATAAAAAAGATCGCGGAAATTATTCCCATGAATCCAAACAAGGAAGGGACTTCATTGTAGAAAACAAAGTTTAAAACTAGCTGAAATACAGGAACAAAGCATAAAAGAGGAATTACTTTGGCTAAGGAGCCATTGCGCAAAGCTAAGAGATAAAATGTCATAGCAGCAGCATCAAGCGTGGCAGCCGATAACATCATTATCACTAGATCAACGTCGTAGTTCACCTTTTCGAGAATGAATATGCAGGATAGACAAATAGGGCAAAGAATGAGCAACATTACCGCTGTAGATTGTATTGCTGATAATCTAGATGTCGACTGTTTTAATGAGACATCCTTCATGGTTAAAAAAGCAGCGGATAAAAGAGAAAATAAAACCCACAAAATAGAGTTCTCTAAGTAAAGAATAGTGGTTCTATGTTCTATTGAAATTCAATGGTGTTAATTAACAATTGTTAATGCGGTTTTTTATTCTTGATAAACTAACAGGGCTTATCCCCATGTAATTAGCGATATCCACGCTTGTTAAGTGTTTGACCCAATGCGGAAAATCGTTAACTAGATGCTTATATCTTTCTTCGTGTGTATTGAGCAGAAAAAAACTTTCCTTTTTTTCTTTATAAAGCAGTTGCTGTTCTAGGAGCTGAATTTTTGTGTTAACCCATTCTTGAGAATTAAGCATACTCATTGGGACTTTAATGAATTCTACTTTAGTTAATGATTCAATTTGATAGCTAGACTCTCGATGCTCTATCCAACTCGAAAAAAGTATGCAAAGGCTTTGTGGAAAATAAAACTCCTTACATCGCTCTACTCCTGAATCGGAATAATGGCAGGCCTTCAAGATACCAGAGACCAAATAGAATGCATGGGTCTGCTCTTCGCCTTGACGTAGCAATACACAAGATTCATCGACTAATGAAGTTGAAAACGTAGAAAAATAACGTTCAGGATGAGTAATACCTAGCCCTTCAAAAAATGAGCATACGGATTCTATATTTTTCATATTACCTACAATATCCCTTGAATGGTAGGCTTTGCATTACCCTACACATAAGCCCTTTCATATAAAAACGAAAGTTAACCACAATAATGTCTAACTTGTATAGGGGCACTTTTGAGTTAGAAAGTACCACGGGTGAAAATTCAGCCTGTGAAGTTTCTGGACATAAACGTTTTAGCGCTATCTCTAATTTAGTAAACAATAAATAACGTGAAGTATGTAAAACTCGTCAGGTCTATTGCTTGAATGATCTATTCACACTTCAGTGACGTGAATTTGACGCTAGCATTTCCTACGCAATAAAGGTGAGCCTATGAGCAGGATTTTTTATTGATTTATGGTATAAATAATTTAATAATCAACCGCTTGAAAGCCTGATCTAAATGCAAATTAGTGAGATTCATGAGTTATCCCTTTGGTATCTAAAGCAGATACAAAGATATCCGGCCGGCCCCCACAGTATTGCTTTTATTTTCAGAAACACCGCGAGATTTATGGTTTCTAATTTCAAGATCAACTTACATATCGTCAAGGGCTAAAACATGGCTTCTCCAGTTCCAAACTCAGAAACGTTCGATCAATACCGAGTCATCGATAATGAACAATTTTCTCAGCATTTAACACGCTTTCTCAATTCAAAATCTGATAAGGGCTATGTTCTCAACCTGAACGCTGAATGGGGTGCAGGTAAAACAACATTTTTACAATGTTGGTACAACGAGCTATCCAAAAGTCATCCCGTTGTTTATTTTGACGCATGGAAGTCAGACTTTTCTAAAGATGCCATGCTGGCACTTGTTGATTGCTTTCAAAATCAGTTAAAAAACCCACGGAGTGTTAACAAAAAGTTTGCAAAGGATCTTCTAGAGAAAAGTAGCCACTTTATTCGTAAAACCGCACCATCTATGGCGGTGGGATATGTTAAACATAAAACAGGCATAGATAGTGATGAATCACTAATCGAAGACTTTAATGAGACTCTAGGTTTAGATATTGCAGAAAAAGAGTGTGGCGATGCTTTAAAAGAAGTACTAAAGAGTTTGGTTGAGCAACGTAAAAAAGTAGAAGGTATCTCCGAGTTCAAGTCTACTCTTCAAACGATGGCCGCCTCGCTTATCAAATCATTAGAAGACTCTGATACACCTAAAACCTACCCTATTTATATTCTGGTAGATGAACTAGACCGCTGTCGCCCAAGCTATGCCATTGAAGTAATTGAAAATATTAAACACTTCTTCGATACCAAGAAGTTTGTCTTTGTAGTCGCGACCGACACAGGCCAATTACAACACTCTATTAAAGCTATTTACGGCAACGGCTTTGATGCTCACTCTTACCTGAGTCGATTTTTCCACAAAACAGTGACACTGCCGCCACCAAGTACAGAGCAATACTTAAAAAGTAGGCTAACAACAATAATTGGTGACGACTTTTCATTTAGCGACCTGTACATTACCCAGATGTTAGTCAGTATTTTTGATTGGCACAATATGACTTCACTGCGTGAAATCGACAAGGTAATACAGGATTTGGACCTAGCTAAAATTAGTGGGAAGCAATTCAAGATTCTTCCGTTAACTATTCTTGCAGTTTTGAAGAGATTACATTCAACAGAATACGCAGCATTTACTAAGAGTAGAGTAAATCCATATCGTAGAGATCACAACGCAAGAGACGACCAAGACTATCTTCTAAAAAATAATGCTATCCCATCTGTTACCATTGGTGGTTCAAAGGCAGAGTCATTTGAAAGTATACTTTTCTATGTTCTAGTTGGAATAGATAACTCCAGTTCTCCGAGCCTTTGGGATTCCATAATGGCCGGCAGTGTACCATCGCATAACTCCACGAGTGCTGTAGGTGCAGTGTCAGATAGATACTTATTAAATCCAAATGGTGAAGCATCAGAGTTTCCTAGCTATATGAAAGTTCTTGAACTTTCAGGGCATTTTGAATGATGCTCATCTGTTAGATCTACATACGAGCAGACATGCCGAATTTTGCCTGCTCTTTAATCACTATTCTCTGGCAAGGCCTGTCGTTTGTAGGCAGTCTTCTGATAAAAAATTTAATCTATCGGCCTAACTGCTTTACGTTACTGATAGGTTTAACTAGAAAGGAATGGGGCACAAAAGAGCTAGCATTGTCTCTGGACTAAGCTGTTTAGGAGGAAAACTACAAACGTCTTAACAAGTCATAAACATCACACTTCCATACCAGCACTGTAACAACCCTAGATTTACATTGAACAAAAGATTACATTGGCCACATTTATTACTTGATTAGGAGTGCGAAACTAATGCTAATGAAAATGCTGAGGTTACTAAAGCAATCTATTGTTCTATTTTGGGTTATGTTGATACTAAGTTTTGTAGTTGACCATTCAGGTATTCACAACGAAATGGTATTTACAATTTTAGGCGTATCTCTTTTCATTTCTGCTGTCACTGCTTGGTTTCTACCGCTCATAATCGTACTAGTTAACAAAGAAGTTCAGAGTAAAGGAATGATACTATTCCTCTCATTAGGCCTCCCAGTATTCGGTGGAGTAATTAGCTATATGATTTTAACTAAACAAATAAGAACGATGACAACGTAAAGTCGAATTTTAAGGCGATACTAAACACTAAACACTAAACACTAAACACTAAACACTAAACACTAAACAAACGTGCCACTTTTCATACTTAATAAACGATTTAGTTATACGGAAAAGTAAGTGTAGTGGGCAACTAAAGCAGCCATACATTTGACATTAGATTTTGCTGGGGAAACACGCGTCCCTTAAGTTTGAACATGTTTTTTCTAAATCATATTGGGGCAGATCTGAGCTAGCCGTGTTAGTGTTAGCTAGTTCGAAGTTGGACATAAACGTGCCAGTGACCTTCCTAATTTATCAAAACATCAATAGCTCAAGTATGGTGTTCTTCTTAGTTTTCTGACCAAATTCATCTTTCCACTGCAGTTTCGAATTCACTGCAACTGCGATAAATCATAACTTGCTCATAAAACATGCAAAATACACTTGAGTTAATATGCAACAATGCCAGTATATCTGTGTGATAAATCGTCTCACAACTTACATTTCCCCAAAAGGAGTAAACAGATGGGCAAGTATGTAATTAAGAAATCTACAAAGGATACCAATCAACCATACTACTTTGTACTTAAAGCTGACAACGGGCAGGTGATCGCGACCAGTGAAATGTATGCTTCAAAGCAAGGGGCTATAAATGGTATCGACTCTGTAAAAAATAACGCAAACTCAACAACTGTTGACGAGTCTTAAACTAAATTCAGTTTCTGGCTGATAGTTATCAACAAGGTCACCTATCAAGGTGGCTTTTTGTAGGCTCAGCCCTAAACCCTACCTAAGCAATGGTTATTCCACTTAATAACGCTCACCAACAACATTTCTAACAATTTCTTGGACAATCCTTTTTGCGGATTTCACTTCATACTTTTAATACCTCGAATAACATTCCGTACAAATATCTTCAAACTCATCCGTTCGACAGGTGAAACACTTGAGGCAGATTTGCTTATCTCGCAATGTATTCAAATCCCTCAATGTTTTGATCTCAGCTCTACGTCCAAACGTTCGACCACTACGGGAACATTCAGGGCATTTAGGCAGAAAAATCTCGTCTAACCAAGCTCGTTTACAATGGTGGCAATAATGTCCACCTTGCCCATAATACTGTTCGTAAATGTCTTTACCGTCTTCATCCTTCCTAAACAACCAGCAATTGAACTCGTTAATAAATTGGTGAAGTTGCGACTTTACTTTCGTTTCTTCTAACCTTCTTCTTGGGTGGTTAACCCATGACCTCTCCCCACTATTTAGAACATAATCTAGAACAACATCAATAAATGTCATCCCCTCTTCGAGTTTGAGTGCTCGATAAACCTCTAACAATTCAGTAAGGTCTATTTCAAGGATGGCGTCATCAGAATCGTTCGCCGCAGAATCAAGGGGCAACCGCCCATCATAAGAAAAGTGCAATCCTATAGGGTGTTTACCACAATAACCGACGATATCGAACTCCCCACCGATATAACTCTTTTCAATCTCGATATTACATAGCGTTAGGATTTTAGCATTGGCGTAATAGCAGGTACTCGTATGGTTTTCACCAACAATATCTCGCTGTGAAATGTGTGATAATCCATCTGGTAACAGAAGATCAATGGTTTCCATTTACTCTAATCGCTGCTTAGTTAGAAGTCGAGCCGCCACAAAGAATGAATATTCACAGTCTTTGCGCTTCTCCCCTTCTTGTTGGGACTTCGGATCATGTGAGAAGTAGTGAATTTTCTTTTCTAGATCACCCTTGTTAGCTCTCAGAAGTTGCTTGCAACTAGGACAAATACACTCACAAGCTCGCCCTCTTTCAACCTCACTCACATCGAAAAGTTTATCATCTTTCATACCAAACGGAATTCGCATCTACACTCCAAAAAAGCAACTGACTGCATATTAATTTTTTCATTTCATAGCAAAGATATCCGTGACAATGATCGGAATACTTTCAGCTAATGAGTAACTTGCGATGAGCTTCCTCAAATTTCCGTCTTCCAGTGGGTTTTGATTTATAGATGTTCCGATTTCTACCCCACTTACTCCACCTAATCATGGTTCAAGTGGAGCAAGTGGGGTAGAAATCGCAACTTACAGAAATGAAGTATGGGGAATGACGGTAGGAAAACAGTATTGATTTGAACCATTAAGCATTTTCTTATCTAGCTTTTCTTCTTTGTGTAGCTGGTTTAAGGCTTTGCCAACCACGTTACCTTTAGATGCATCAACTTTGAATAAGTCACAGATTTGCTTAGTCGTGAGCCATTCCCTAGCCTTGCCATGACAGGTTTCTAGTTGGTCGTTGAGCATGTTGTACCAAGTGCCTTTATCCACGTACTTAGCCGATTCTTTTGATACCAAGGCTTGAGCGTCAGGTGAAAGCATCCAAGGGTGTTTTTGTACTAAGAATAGGTGTTTCACTTCTAACCAGAATTGGCGCAGTTTTTCCGGTTCTACCAGTGTCAACTCACCTGTCACTTGATAATCCCAACCTAATAGTTCGTTAAGTTTGTCCATATTGGTTTCAGCAATTAGTTCAATGACCGCGTAACGTGAGTTGCCTGTTTCATCCTTAAGGAAGTCTGTGCCGTTTACCGTAGCAATTAAGTTGGTTTGTCGTGACTTCTTAATATCACTTCTCGTATAAGGAGGACGAACGGTATCTTGAGCGCGTGTCACAAAGGCTTTGAGCGCGCCTTGGCAGTTTTTGGTAGAACGCTCTAGCTCCCCAAGTTCAACTATCCACGAACGAATCACCGATAAGATGCTGTCTTTGTTATCGGGGTTTAACTCAGCCCCTTCTAAGAAGGCACTTGGCATCACGTTAGCAATACGCTCAACAAAAGCCGTCTTCTTAAAGGACTGCTCACCTTGCAGTACTGGAACGAGCTTTGATTTAAAATTAGGCACAAGCAAACATGCTACACAGCCCACTAACCAGTGTAGCAATACGATTCTAGCCAGTTGTGGATTCTTAGCCCCTAAACAGCTTAACACTGTGTCGACTCTTGGCTGTCCGTCCCATCCTCCACCTAACCAATCCTTAATAGGATGGTAGCTATTGTCTAAGGCGATAGCGTTAAAATGGTCATCAATCGCGGGCTTAGGTAATGAATGGATAGACGCGACTGAAATCAGTTCACTTCTCACCGTATCGGGTGAGCCGATGCATTCCTTACCTTTGAAAATATCAGGCTCTAGGGTCATCTTGTTGAGCTTGGCTTCATAGCCAGAACTTTTGAGTAACGCCTTTAGGTTATCAGCCGTATTCAGCACAATGGTTTTACCGGACTCGGTGTACTTCACATGAGGGAACTCTGGCTCTTTAAGCATGGAAGCACTCCTCTTGTGATAAGTGGTCTCGCTTAGTGTGGTTATCGAGCCAACGGTCTAGGTCTTCTTTAAGGTAACGAACCGCACGCCCAATCTTGATAAAGGGAGGCGCGTCCGTTCTGTTTTTACGTTGCCCTTCCATACGTGCTTGACGTAGAAATGAACGGCTCATGCCGATGTAAGTCGAGGTTTCTTGCTCTGTGTAAGCGCGTTTGTTTTTCTCTTGGTTTTCCATACTTTAAGTACCTTCATTGTTCGTGGAGGTACTATGAAAACCTTAGAATCATTCACGGGAAGAAAGGTGGGAAGTTTTACGGGAGCTTTTATTCTCGTATGCCCTTCCTTACCTCTGACAGCATATTTTGGAAGCGTTTAAAGGACATACCATCCGCAGTATCTTTACTAGTGTATAGACGTTCGTTATCGATGCCGTCAATAATCACATCCACATCAAACTGGTAGCGTTCTTCTCTCACATCTTCACGGATCAGATTCCAAACCTCTCTTGCTTTGGCTTGAGGGTAAAGGGTGAGTATTCGATGCTGGATCATTTTAACGGGATTGGTTTCGATGTTTGGCTTTAAGCCTTGCCCTACTTGGTTTTCCGCTGAATTTGTAACTGGCTTAGCTTGGTTAGATAACCGGTTATCGCTACGGCTTAAATCTTGCCAAGTTCGGTTAAAGGACTGGCTTAAACTCTTTGGACAAAGCCTGATATCACTAGCTTTCAAACCTATAGGTAAGGGCGATAATTGCTTGCTACTTTCACTGATGATTTCAGTGAATGCCGACAAGAGCCCAACGAGGCTTGATACCTGTCCTTGACTGGTTTTGCCTTTGGCAATCTGCATCATGCTTTCTTGCTCTGGGTACAACGCTACCAGTTTTGGCACGATGAAAGCTATATTCTTGGAGCTTAAACGCTGTTCGTGGATGCCATTAAACTGACCTTTAACCGCATTCGGGAAAGCCTGGTTAATGAGTCTCGGTTTAGCATAGGCCAGTGTTGGTACGGCTTTAAACCGCGTTAACTGGCATTTACCCACTAAGACTTGCAGAGATTGCTTTTGGGTTAACTCAATAAAGCCCCGTACATGCAAACTATAGAGCAATACGTTATGGCTATCGACTGCCGCCGCGTCTGGACAGTCAATGTTAGCGTGAAGCCTAAACACCCCACTTTCAACCGCATCAAACACTTGTTCCTTAGTGAGTAACGTTAACTTTTCCAGTTCGTTTAAGTGTATGTAATCCCTGTTATCGTCCATCTATAAATCAGTGCTCGTAACCTAGTAAATCGTTAGCTTACTGATTTGATGCTGGCAACACATCACAACGCACTCACTATCCGATGAGGTTCACAGCTGCGGCTTTATGCTCTGGCGCTAGGTGCGCGTATCTGAGAGTCATCTTCAAATCAGAATGCCCTAACAGCTCACGAACTGTATTCAAATCCACGCCATTCGTCACAAGCTTACTCGCAAAGTGGTGGCGCAAATCGTGAAACCGGAAATTAGAGATGTCCGCCTCTTTCAGCAGGCACCGCCAAGGGTATTGAATCAGAGGTGCAGAGTCTCGGTGATTAGGGGTAAACACGTAAATTTGATTGGGGTTTTGTGCCCGCCACTGACTAAGAAGGTTAAACACGGTGTCATTAAGTGGGATACGCCTTGTCTTCTTTGACTTAGCATTTTCGGCTCTCACTGTCAGGTAACGATTTTCAAAAGACACATCTTCCCAAGACAAACTCAGTAACTCATTTTTGCGAGCACCAGTGTTTATAGCAGTAATTACAAGCGGCTTAACAAAGTCTGAGTATAGCTTTTCACTGCCAGACGCTCTTAGCCTGTCGTTACGTTCATCAAGGGCAATAAGTAAGGCGCTTTCTTCTTCACGGGAAAGATAACGAACGCGAGTATTATCCTCAGTGACCAGTTTCACTTTATCGAGAGAGTGAGAATCTAACAACTCCCACTCTACCGCTCTGGTGAGTGCCGCTTTGAACGACATGAAAATACGGCTCATGGTGGCGGGCGCTCGACCTTGCTTACGTTTTTGCGTGTACCATTCTTGAATGTCACGAGCGGCAATGTCAGTGAGGCGTTTTTCACCCAAGTGAGCAAACGTATTCTTAATCGAGTTAAACGACTGGTTAGCCGTTCGAGGGTTCAAAGCCATCAAATAGTCTTGGTAATGTTCGTCAAGAAAACGGGTTAACGTCAGTCCCTCACGGGCTTCTAATTTCTTAGCTTCGTGACGACTTTCTTGTACGTCTTCCCCACTGGCGACTTGTCCTGATTTCTCTTTGGCTAAGTCTCTAGCTTGAGCGGGTGTTAATGAATTAGCCGCCCCTAAGAAATAGTTTCGCTGCTTGCCGTTAATTCGATAGTACAGGTAATACTTCACCGTTCCTTTTGGGGAGATACGCGCATGAAAACCGCTGACTTCGGTATCGTTTAGGCGCTTATCTTCAATGGTGAGATTCTCGATAGAGCTGTTGGTGATCTTCTGCTTTAATGCCATGACACAATCCTTAGTGTAGCAAATATGTAGCAGAAAAATTGTAACTTGAGGCATTATAGAGAACAACCATGAACCAACCAATCATAGCTATCTTACTGTATTTATTCGGTTAATTTATCATTTTAGTTCATAGCCGTTCATTGCGTTACATTACCGAATCGCACTGTTAAGGGGTGAGCAACGCAATACCGAAGCCGCCGCAAACTACCTTAATCACTAAAACCAACGCATAGTGAAAGTGCCACGCGTTGCGAATCCCTCTTGAACAGTTTGTTATACCGTTACTCACAGCTGACCCAATACCTAGCCAAAGGATTTGGGAAAACCTTACCTATAACGATTTTTTCAAACTCACCACCGTTAGCTTCTATAACACCACGCGATGCAAAGTTATCTTCATCAGCAGTCAGTAGTGCTCGCTCGATGCCAAGAGAGGCAGCTTTCGAAAGCGCCAACTTCAGCATTAACTTACCGTTGCCCTTTCCACGATATGAGGGGGCTATATCGTAACCAATATGCCCAGCTTCTAAAGAGAGGAAATCATTGTCGATATTATGGCGAACCCGAATAGCTCCGAGGATAGACCTTGTACTATCTATCAGCCAAAAATGACTACATGGCACATAACCTTCACGTAAGTTTATACCCGCAGCTTCGTCACTCAAGCGCTGAACATATTTGGAAAAATCAATTTTACCTTCAAGGTAGTACTCAGCATTTTCAACATCGTTTTGAGCAAAGTCCTCATAGAAAGCTTCGAAAGCAGACTTAAACTCTTGCGATGGTACAACTAACTCCATGTAATTTTCTCCGATAAGGTATAACGCAAAGCTAAGTAGTGAGCAACGTAATACGAAGCCACCGCATAACACCTTAAACACATAAATCAACGCATAGTAAAAATGCCACACGTTGCGAATCTGCCTTAAGCGCTTTGTTAGTTTGCCACCGCGATGAAACCAGAGGTTTAGCGCCAAGTTGTTGAATTAGTTATGAAGCTACTGGCTTTAA
The DNA here is from genome assembly GCF_024347655.1 of Vibrio toranzoniae. NCBI lineage: Bacteria > Pseudomonadati > Pseudomonadota > Gammaproteobacteria > Vibrionales > Vibrionaceae > Vibrio > Vibrio toranzoniae. Next base: position 1,921,230 of record NZ_AP025514.1, read on the forward strand.
ACACAAAAGTAAAACGGACAGCTCAAAATTTAAATACAACCAACAAAACGCACTTGACTAAGAAGCGACATACGACAAATGACCACGGTTTGAAGCGCTTTAACTGGCAAAGGATTCATTCAATTAACCTGACAACTAAGTGTGACCAAGCCATTTGTTAGCGAAATTAGTCACCAAGACAAAGAAGACGCACTAAAGAACTAGCAACAATGTTAGAACCAGTAAGTGACTAACGCACCGCAAATGCTTCCAATACAGTGCCACCGGAAAGTTCGTGAGATTGGAAAGCGAACAGGTGAATAGCTAGAACGTAGAACATAGCTTTTAGACCACAAACGCTTCTCTGCCCTTTGCAAACTAACGCTAAGCTAAGTAGTGAGCAACGTAATACGAAGTCACCGCATGCCACCTTAATCACTTAAACCAACGCATACTAAAAATGCCACGCGTTGCGAATCTGTCTTAAGCGCTTTGTTAGTTTGTCACCGCGATAAAGCCAAAGGTTTAGCGCCAAGTTGCTGAATTAGCGATGAAACTACTGGCTTTGAACACAAAAGTAAAACGGGCAGCTCAGAATTTAAATACAACCGACAAAACGCACTTGGCTAAGAAGCGACATACGATAAATGGGCACGGTTTGAAGCGCTTTAACTGGCAAAGGATTCGTTCGACCAACCTGACAACCAAGTGCGATTAAGCCATTTGTTAGCGAATCAGCCACCAAGACAAAGAAAACGCACCAACGAACTAGCAACAATGTTAGAACCAGTAAATGACTAACGCACCGCAAACGCTTCCAATATAGTGCCACCGGAAAGTTCGAGAGATTGAAAAACGAACAGGTGTAAAGCATAAAAACCGGACTAGGCTCTTAGACCACAAATGCTTTTCTGCTCCTTGCAAACTAACGCTAAGCTAAGTAGTGAGCAACGTAATACGAAGTTACCGCATAACACCTTAAACACATAAACCAACGCATACTAAAAATACCACGCGTTGCGAATCTGCCTTAAGCGCTTTGTTAGTTTGCCACCGCGATAAAACCAAAGGTTTAGCGCCAAGGTGCTGAATTAGCAATGAAACTACTGACTTTGAACACAAAAGTAAAACGGACAGCTCAGAAGTTAAGCCCAACCAACAAAACGCACTTGGCTAAGAAGCGACATACGACAAACAACCACGGTTTGAAGCACTTTAACTAACAAAGGATTCGTTCGGCTAGCCTGAAAACCAAATATGACCAAGCCATTTGTTAACGAATTAGCCGCCAAGACAAAGAAAACGCACCAATGAACTAGCAACAATGTTAGAACCAGCAAATGACTAACGTACCGCAAACTCTTCCAACATAGTGCCACCGGAAAGTTCGCGAGGTTGGAAAAGGAACAGGTGAATAGCTAGGACGCAGGACAAAGCTTTTAGGCCACAAACGCTTTTCTGCCCTTTGCAAACTAACGCCGCGTTAAGTGGTGAGCAGCGCCTACCACCCTACCCAAACCATTGTGCCGTAAACACTAAATTCAAAGCAAACCGAAAATGCCAAGCGTTGGGGATCCGTCTTAAACGCTTTGTTATGCCGATACTACCAACTACCGCACAACTGGCTCTCACAAGGGCTACCATCATTGTCACCATCAATTTTAACTCCGGGACAGTTTGACAAGTAAAACTTGGCTTCATCACAAGATACCATCTGGCTGCAATAAGTTTTACCTTGACAGTTAAAGCCCATATTTTCATATTTTGGATTTAACTTTGGCTCTATTATAAAAATATATAAAACTGCACCTAAAAAACCAACAATAAGGACAGGGAGTATAATTGAAAAAGGGTTGCTTTTTTGGGGTTCGATACCAACCAACTGTGCAATCGAAGCGCTTGGCTTAGAGGTATTCTCCGCAAATTGAAATTCTACTTTATCTCCAACTTGTGGTCGGCGAAAACCCTTTTTGAATTTGGATACATGAACAAAAAATATCACCATTGAGATTGTCGGACTTTATAAAACCAAAACCTCTATCATCAATCCAGCGAACGATTTTCCCTTTCATATATCCTCCATTTTCTTATAGCGGCATAACGCTAAGCTAAGTGGCTAATAAACCTGCCACCCTACCCAATTTGAACACCTTAAACACACAACTTAACCAAACCAAAAATGCCGAGCGTTTGTTAGTCCGTCTTAAGCGCTTTGTTAGTTTGCCACCACGATGAAGCCAAAGGCTTAGCGCCAAGGTGCTGAATTAGCTATGAAACTACTGACTTTGAACACAAAAGTAAAACGGGCGGCTCAGAAGTTAAACCCAACTAACAAAACGCACTTGGCTAAGAAGCGACATGCGGGATATAACCACGGTTTGAAGCGCTTTAACTGGCAAAGGATTCGTTCGACTAACCTGACAACCAAATGTGACCAAGCCATTTGTTAGCAAGTTAGTCACCAAGAAAAAGAAAACGCGCCAAAGAACTAGCGATAATGTTAGAACCAGTAAGTGACTCACTCACCACAAACACTTCCAACATAGTACCACCGGAAAGTTCGTGAGATTGAAAAACGAACAGGTGTAAAGCATAAAACCGGACTAGGCTCTTAGACCACAAACGCTTTTCTGCTCCTTGCAAACTAACGCCCAATTAAGGGGTGAACAACGCCACCACCCAACCTAAAGCATTGTATCGTAAACACTAAAGTTGAAGTAGAAGCAAAAATGCCAAGCGTTGAGAATCCCTCTTAAATTGTTTGTTATGACCGAACTTAAAGCTACTTGCTTAATATTCTGTGCTCGGTAACCAAATGAAAGCCCAATATGTTTTGACGGACTTTAAGTGATACTAAACCACTTTGCTGCTCTTTTAACCATTCTGCCTTTGAAACTCGTCGCCTTAAAGTCCCTAAAGAATTGTCTTGAAGTTGCAAAACATAAGCAGGGGTTCTACTAAATAGGCTCTTGTACTTGTCAACGACAGTTACTTCCGTTTCAAACGATTCACCTTTAGCGGTGTAAAGACAAAGCACTCCGATAATAATAAGGCAGCAAGCTGCATATAAATCCGGTCTTTGTCTTCTAAAAAATTTTCGGTCATCTTCAAATTGGGTATATATCTTAAGAGGGTCTTTACGCTGATGAATACAAAAACCAATTAATAAGCCGACAAGAGCAATACTCAAAACTATCTCAAGTCCGTTAAACAAGCTATTTTCTACGACGACACATAACCAAGAAGCCGAGGCATATATAGAAAAATATAAAATAAGTTTAACGTTGTTAAGTTTCAAATTTCCTCCTAGGTCATAACGCTGCGTTAAGTGGTGAACAACGCGACCGCCGAAACTAAACCATTGTGACGTAAACACTTAATCCTAATCAAACTAAGAATGCCAAGCGTTGTGAATCCGCCTTAAACGCTTTGTTATGGCGATACTCTAAAGCGTTTCATTAACTCTCTTCTAGAACCCATAAGCTCTTGATATGATGATACATCTATTTTGAAACACATATGATTCTTATCATGCCGAATGTAAAAACCAGACTTATTCTCGCGCAAGTACTCTGTTGGAATGTCGAGCAAATGTATGTTCGTACCATCTTCAAGTAAAAAATAGATTTGCTTGAGCCGACTATCATCAATTTTGTCCAATGAAACTTCTAGCCACCAAACAGGCAGTGCCTTATTGATCTTTGAAAAGTGAGTATTACGGCTGAGAAAGTCAACACCATATATACTTCTCGCTCGTTGTATTGCTTCTGACTTTTTCATAATTAATGTCCTAGCCTTGGATACAAATCAATTATAGCAACTGATGAGTGTGGTTTGTCCCTGCGCCATAACGCCGCGTTAAGTGGTGAACAACGCCACCACCTAACCTAAACCATTGTGCCGTAAACACTTAAGCCGAATTAAACCAAAAATGCCAAGCGTTGTGAATCCGTCTTAAACGCTTTGTTATATTTAGCCTTCGATTTAAAATATGGAGTCAATGATGATTGGTAAATTGCCTCGTACGGACATTGCTCCAAAAACTGAGCGTGCGTGAACGCCCTTTTCACCAAACACGTCTGCCATTAAATCTGAGCACCCATCCAACACTTTAGGATGTTGTTCAAAATCACTCGTGGCATTAACGAAACCTTGGAGCTTTACAACTCGGGCTACTTTATCTAATGAACCTAATTCGAGTTTAACCGCTGCCAAAATATGTAAGCCTGTAGCTTTAGCAAAAACGTAACCTTCTGCTGTTGTGTATTCTTGACCTAGCTTACCTTTCGGTACTTTGTCTAAACCTGCCACTGGTCCTTTACCTGAAACATAAAGTAATTTGCCTGTTCTCACACAATTGCAGTAACTCCCTTGAGGGTCGCTTGCTTGAGGTAACTCTAATCCAAGTTCTGATAGTCTCTGTTCGATGTTCATTTATCCTCCATGATTCAAAAAAATATAACGCCGCATTAAGGTGCGACAACGCTGTAACACCCAAGCTAAACCATTGTACCGTAAACACAAATTTCAAACCGGAGTAAACTCGCCACGCGTTGAGAGTCACTCTTAAATGCTTTGTTAGGTTTATTGGCAAAGGAGCCGTATGCTTCCTGTTTTTTTGTCATATTCATGGTGAGGAATAAGCAATGGCAGTTTTGACAACTCCAAACCTTTTGATTTCGCTCCCCACTTAACGGGCCTACCTGTCGTGTCGTAGTACACTTGATTTTCGTAGTCGATAAGGCCAGATTGCCACTCATCGCCTAGATAACTCAGATCTTCTGATTCATCGTACCATTCTGGATTAATCAGAGTTATTATCGCTCCATTAATAGGGCTGCGGTCCCAAAAAACAAAATACTCTGGAACAACTGAACGCTCTGCTACGGAAAAATAGTTAAGTGGGTATTTATCTTTAGGCCACCAAGAGGGGTATTGTTCATCGAAACTGCCACCAACATGTTTCTTTGCCTTAGCAATTTCTATCTCACTCCGTCTGTAGACATTGACCCTTAACTCTCCTTGTTGAACTCTAACCATTTGACCTACTTCCAATCTGTTTGATTGAATAACTGTCTCAGAGCAATATTCTGAACTTACAGGGGTGCCATGTGCGATAAATGCGACAAACACCCCTGCCAACACTAGTAATCTGTTGATAACAACTCCTTAAACCTAACGCCCAATTAAGGTGTGAAGCACGCAACCACCACACTCAAGTTAACCACCATAATCACTGAACTCAACCCAAACCAAAAATGCCAAGCGTGCTGAATCACTCTTAAATTGTTTGTTAGGCATTTTGTGTCAATAAGAACTGATTAATTACTTGAGCACGAGTTAATGATTGCGAACGTTCAGTTGAAGGTAACCCATATGGAACATATTTACCTATAAATGTGACGCAATCGCCCTTGGAAACAGGCACTACAAGCTGCTCTCCTTTTTCTAACTTGATGTCTGAGAATAGCTCGTTCCCATTCACGTAAATACATTCAAAGTAGGTAGTTTCGTCTTCCAACTCACACACTATGAGCTCACCAATATCTATTGGTACAACATACTTGTCAGTACCAATGACATTCTGGCAACTTGCAATTACCTCTCGAACATACTTTAACTCACCGTCATTGATAAATAAGTGAGGACAAGAGCCTATTTGCCAATGCATATCGTAACTTAGCAAATTATCGAAATCTAAGCTCTGAACAGTCTGGATCAAGTGTTTACTGCTTTTTTTATAGTTAACAGTGTTTATTAATAGCGAGTCCCCATAAACATACGTGTCTTCGTAGTCGATTGAAATAGAGCCATGCTGTAAAACCTGAACTCGTTCTCCCTCTTCACCACAATATGATGATCGGCTTCGACTAACAACCGGACCAAGCTGTGGCAAAACTAAAGCAACTGGGATAACTAATGTTGTGTCTTTTGGTATCGGGACTGGAGGGAGTTTTATAGATTTTGGCTCTCTAGTATCAGAAAGCAAAGTGAACCCGTTGTTTAATAGATAATCGCACTCAATTGATTCAAGGACAATTGTGTCTTCGCTTACATTCGTTATTGCGGTGAAAGCTCCCCACAACGGTCTAGTTATAATTTCTTCAAGCAGTGGGATTCCCCAGCAACCATGCTCATATCCAACAGCTTTTGCAACACAAGTTTTTTGATGCAAATTATGCGTTAGCATGATTTTTAACAAACCATCTTCTCTTGAAAGGTCTTCTAATTCTTTAGTATCAATATCTCGTAGTACTTCGTAATACTTAAATGGGCTAGATGTTCCTCTAGGAAAAGTTACGTTGTCGAATTGCTCACAATATGCCTCAACGCTTCTATAGTTTTCAGATTTGATTATTACGTCTCTATCCGATAGAGAATGACTTTGGATGATATCAAATAGCGACTGAGTTACCTGATTGTTAAGAAATCGAACATTGGTGAGAGGAAATCTTCGATAATCTCGAAATGAGATTTCATAAAGGCTTGAAAAATCCTGACATACATAGTGATTAATAAGAAGGTCATCACTACACACTTGAGGCACAGTTAAAGATGAAATGTACTTTTCCAATTCAGCTTGATTAATACCATTATTTACTATGATATCACCCGCTGCCTGATAGTTGGTGGCATTATCGCCACCTACTTGGAAGTTATTATTTTCTTTTTTGAACATCTTTACCACCGAAGTACATATCGCCTTTCGATTGATAATTGGTAGAGTTTTCCCCACCAACTTGAAAATTTTCGATGATGGTCGTTTCTTTTTTCTTACGTCTTATAAACAAAGAAAAAATCAATGTGGTAATACTTACCCCTATCCCACTGAATACCCATTCTTTATTATCAATAACCCACTGAACCATAATATCTCCGTAATATTGATGCCTAACGCTAAGCTAAGTGGCTAACAAACCTGCCACCTGACTCAATTTGAACACCTTAAACACACAACTTAACCAAACCAAAAATACCGAGCGTTTGTTAGTCCGTCTTAAGCGCTTTGTTAGTTTGCCACCACGATGAAGCCTAAGTTTAGCGCCAAGATGCTGAATTGATTATGAAACTACTGGCTTTGAACACAAAAGTAAAACGGGCAGCTCAGAATTCAAACCCAACCAACAAAACGTACTTAGCTAAGAAGACTTTCGTAGATGCCGACAGCCACAAACACCATCTTTCAAAGTGCCCGCTTAACTTTCAAAACCAAAGAAGCAGCGCGCAAGAACATTGAGAAGTGAACCTTACTAACACGAAAGGATTGAATGACACGAGAGCCAATTAACCGAAAAACGGGCTACGCGAGATGCCTATTTCGATGAAAAGTCTTTGGGAAATAACAGGTGAATAGCTAGGACGTGGAACAAGGCTCTTAGACCACAAACGCTTTTCTGCCCTTTGCAAACTAACGCTAAGCTAAGTAGTGAGCAACGTAATACGAAGCCACCGCATAACACCTTAAACACATAAATCAACGCATACTAAAAATGCTACGCGTTGCGAATCTGCCTTAAGCGCTTTGTTATGTGACATTTCTACGTTTTGACTCTTTTTGATATTTTGATTCTCGATGCAGCCAAATTCCCCAATACACAAAGAACATAAATGCTGAAAAAATAAAATAACTAAGAACTTGTTCACTTAAATACTCGAAAAGAGTTTCCGACGGTGATGATGAGTACTGAAAGAGCACATTGAAAATGATGTAGAACGTAGTTATCAAGAAACAACTTTTGAAGATCCAAGCGAGAAAACCCTGTTCTCTTACTTTTTGCCAGTGTTCAAACATTTGATTTTTCATACAACACCTTATACCAATAACATAGTTCTAAATTCTCTAACATTATGGACCTATCGACTTTTCCAACTGGTCACATAACGCCGCGTTAAGTAGTGAGCAACGCCGACCACCACGCCTAAAATATTGTGCCGTAAACACTAAATTCAAATCAAACCGAAAATGCCGAGCGTTGCGAATCTGCCTTAAACGCTTTGTTATGCGTGCGGCTTAAATTTCTTCGTCATTCCTTGGCTGGATGGAGAAACAAGCTTGTACCCTAATTTCTCGTAAAACACTGGCTCATCTGCGATCATTGAAACATAAGAGCCTTCAAGAGCAACCGACGACAAATAGTTATCTATATGCTCCATGACCTTCCGGCCTAACCCTTGGCCTTGATAGTTCGGATCAACTGCAACATCCACGACTTCAAAGTTACATGCGCCGTCTCCAACTACCCGCCCCATAGCAATTAGCACATCATCATCTCGAACCGAGATAGCGTACAAGCTATTTGGCAAAGCAATAGTGGCAGCTTTTAACGACTTTGGAGACAGCCCAGCCTTCACTCTCATTTCGCAAAATTCTGACGGGCTAGGGACTTTTGCTTCGTATGTTATTGTCATGATGTACATCTCCTTTTATTACATTCGGAGCATACACAAGACAACTGTATAAATAAACATGTGAAGTGAGTTTTTGATTAGTACGCATAACGCCCAATTAAGGGGTGAGCAACGCTACCACCCAACCTAAAGCATTGTGCCATAAACACTAAAATTGAAGTAGAAACAAAAATGCCAAGCGTTGGGAATCCCTCTTAAATTGTTTGTTATAAGAAAAATCACTTATAGGACTTATGCATTTGAGTTGATTTACTTTCAAGATCAAATTTTGCTTCATACAAATGAAGCATCAATGCTTCTAGCAGGTCTATTGCTAAAGACAAGTCCTTTCTTTGGGGCGAAATCAATTTATGTGCGGCACTATCACCCATGAATTTTAGAGTTAACAGCCCTTCAGTAATTCTTTTGGGCATACCTAAGATATCGTTTAATTTTTCTATTTTTATATGAAACTTCCAAGCTATATCATCAGTGATACCTTGGTCTATGCAGATCGCTTCGAGCAATGTTCGTATGGCTGTTGCAGTAGGAATTGCTAGATCGTACCTAAACGAAGTAACAATATCTCGATATAAATCCTGAAGTTCATCTTTGATGTAACAAAAGCTTTTAGGATTGCGATGGCTAAAAGTATGTTCTGGATAAAAGCTAGACACATACACTTGCTCAAACCCATCATTCATACCAGCACATGTATCTTTATCTTCTAAGCAAGCAGAATCACAACCCATACAAACCCAAAACGTATATTCAGATTCCTCTAAAGGTGAACTTTCATCCACACAACCATCATCTTCATCAAAATATACGATTTTTGTATGGGAACTCTTAGCTGTGTGATTCGTTGTTCGATTACAGCTGTTACAGTGAATTTTTTTAGTTTCGCCCATTGTTTGCCTTTTCTTATAACGCCCAATTAAGGTGCGACAACGCTATGACACCCAAGCTAAACCATTGCACCGTAAACACAAAATTCAAATTGGAGTGAAATCGCCACGCGTTGGGAGTCACTCTTAAATTGTTTGTTATATCGCGATCTCATTAGTTACACAGTTGCATTTCACAAGGCTCACCATCATGGTTTCCGTCAATTTTTACATTTGGACAATTAGCTAAATAGAACTTAGCCTCATTGCATGACACCATTTGACTGCAATGAGTCTTGCCTTCACATGCAAAACCCATATTTTCGTATACGGGAGCGGTAAATAGCTTGCTGTAAGTGATGTAACAAATTGCACCAATTATTAGACCACTTAGTATTACTGTTAGTACTGATGGCGATTTACTAAGACCCTTATCAGGTTCAACACCCACTAACGAGACTAAATGTGCATTTGGTTTGCCGTTTTTTAATTCCACTTGAAACTCAACGCTATCACCAATTCGAGGACGTCTAAAACCTTGTTTAAACTTCGATATATGAACGAAAATATCGCCTTGGTAATCATCAGAACTGATAAAACCGAAACCTCGGTCATCAACCCATCGAATAATAGAACCCTTCATAATTAACCTTTCTTTGAAGCGATATAACGCCGCGTTAAGTAGTGAGCAACGCCACCACCCTACCTAAAACCTTGCCACCTTAAACACCAAAGCTGACTTGAACTAAAAATGCCGAGCGTTGGGAATCTGTCTTAAACGCTTTGTTAGCTGTATGAGCTTACTTTGAATTTCGATAGGTTACTTGAAATCCAGTCAAACCTATCGAGAGAGCAGTAATACAGATTCCGCTAAAGATCGCGTCATTAAGATGAACCGAGTAGTAAAGCAATATCGTAAAACCAGTTACCGATGCTAAGAAAGGTACGATCGAATGACGAGTAAAACGAGCAGTATCAACCACACTATAACGGTCTAGAACCAAATCCAATATCAAGAGTATATGTATAACAAACAAAACATTTAATACTGGAAATACCCAGTAAATCCAAACAGTTACAGGGAAGCTAAATAATTGAGTAAAGGACAGGTGAGCCAATATAGAGAACAAAACTGTCTTCCACCCATTCGAGCTACTTTTCACTCTAATGCGGTATGCTCGTCGTGTTGCATTAGAAATTTGCTTGATTGAAAAAACAAAAATAGCCAACCAAACTAGTAGGAATACCATTATTCAATAACCTTACATTAAGATTTATACACCTACTCTAAAGAAAATATCAACACTATTGTGGATACAGCTAACGTAAAGCTAAGTAGTGAGCAACGTAATACGAAGTCACCGCATGCCACCTTAATCACTTAAACCAACGCATACTAAAAATGCCACGCGTTGCGAATCTGTCTTAAGCGCTTTGTTAGTTTGCCACCGCGATAAAACCAAAGGTTTAGCGCCAAGTTGCTGAATTAGCGATGAAAATACTGGCTTTGAACACAAAAGTAAAACGGACAGCTCAGAATTCAAACCCAACCGACAAAACGCACTTGGCTAAGAAACGACATACGACAAACAACCACGGTTTGAAGCGCTTTAACTGGCAAAGGATTCGTTCGACCAACCCGACAACCAAATATGACCAAGCCATTTGTTAACGAATGAGCCGCCAAGACAAAGAAAACGCGCCAAAGAACTAGCAACAATGTAAGAACCAGTAAGTGACTCACTCACCGCAATCGCTTCCAACATAGTGCCACCGGAAAGTTCGTGAGATTAGAAAACGAACAGGTGAATAGCTAGAACGTAGAACAACGCTCTTAGACCACAAACGCTTTTCTGCCCTTTGCAAACTAACGCCGCATTAAGGTGTGAGCGACGCTTGGCTATACTTGAGCGAAGCGAAACTGCCAAACGTTGCGAATCACTCTTAAATGCTTTGTTAGGCTTATGATTCCAGCCTTTTTACTACTTGGTTCATTGTGTAATGAACGAACTGAGAGCCAAGCTCTGTAAGCTCATATTGCTTAGTATTTTCAAACGCTGACTCCATTGTGCTACTGCCAGAACCAGAACGTTTTGTTGTGCGAGTTTGTTTTACAAACTGCCCTTGCATATTTGTTGGTCTAAACTGCCGAATAACACTACCAGTACTTAAGTCTCTGATTAATAGTTTGAAAAGATCTGCCTCTGCACTATTTTCTCGAGGCACGATATCACTTACAGATTGCCAAATACCTAACCGTGTTATCCCAGGTTTCTGATAAATAGAACGAATAACCTTAAAGTGAATTTCATGATAAGTATCAAGCCAATCATTGAATAATCGAATCTGGTCATCAGGACAAATATTTGATGAGGCTGCGTTAGAGATCAAATTTACTATATATTGCCGTTTCTCTGCTGTATCAGAGGTATCCCAAGATCTAAACGCGCGACGAACTAAACCTAAATATTCTTCACTCTGGATTCTAGCTTCAAATTCTTCGGGTATAGACTCTAAGCGGTCGGTAACCTCGTCGAGCGATTTAGCCAACAGTTCAATCTTGGTTTTGTGTACTTGCAACCATTCTTCATAGAGTGCGTTTACTTGCCCTTGGCTTTTTTCACCATGAGCCGCGGCACCAGACGCTAGAATACTTCCGACCCAAGGTATAACACTCATTGCATTAGCCGTAACTCGGCAGTACTTTTTCCATTTATCACTATCGGTCAATACTGCTAAATCATGAATAATGAACTCTTCCGATCTTTCCAGTTTCTTATCTGTCACGATAATCTCCTATAAGCCTAACGCTAAGCTAAGTGGCTAACAAACCTGCCACCTGACTCAATTTGAACACCTTAAACACACAACTTAACCAAACCAAAAATGCCGAGCGTTTGTTAGTCCGTCTTAAGCGCTTTGTTAGTTTGCCACCGCGATAAAACCAAAGGTTTAGCGCCAAGATGCTGAATTAATTATGAAACTACTGGCTTTGAACACAAAAGTAAAACGAGCAGCTCGGAATTTAAACCCAACCAACACAACGCACTTGGCTAAGAAGCGACATACGACAAATGACCACGGTTTGAAGCGCTTTAACTGGCAAAGGATTCATTCAATTAACCTGACAACCAAGTGTGACCAAGCCATTTGTTAGCGAAATTAGTCACCAAGACAAAGAAGACGCGCCAAAGAACTAGCAACAATGTTAGAACCAGTAAGTGACTAACGCACCGCAAACGCTTCCAATACAGTGCCACCGGAAAGTTCGTGAGATTGAAAAACGAACAGGTGAATAGCTAGAACGTAGAACAACGCTCTTAGACCACAAACGCTTTTCTGCCCTTTGCAAACTAACGCCGCGTTAAGTAGTGAGCAACGCCACCGCTGAACCTAACCTATTGTGGTGTAAACACTAAAGCCGATTCAAACCGAAAATGCCAAGCGTTGAGAATCTGTCTTAAACGCTTTGTTATATGTAAAACTCAAAGCTAAAAGTATGCTGGTATTACTTCATTAGAAGCCACTGGTTCCTTTGTGTAGATCATGCAGTCAGAGCCCTGAATACAGACAAAACCAAGCTTCATATAGAACTGCTGTCCAATATCACTATGTAGGTACAAAGCCCTACAATGGTTCCTATCAAATAACTCAGATTTGACTAGGTTAACCAACTTTGACGCATAGCCTTGGTGCCTTAGTTCTTGAGGTGTAGCCACAGAGCCAATACCAAAAGAGCCCTCTTTAAGATCGAACATGCCGCTATAAACAATAAGAGATGATAGAACTTGATCCTTTTCAACCAATACGTACCAAGTACCCGCTAAGTATTTTTCACTGTTACGACAACCAACTAAGTACTCCTCATAAGAAAGACCGTCGCCCCATACATCGAAGCCCATTAAATAGATGAGATCTAAATCATGATCCTCTGCTTTTCTTAGCTTCAGCATTGTAAAAATCCTAAATTGACCAAAACATATAACGCTAAGCTAAGTGGCTAACAAACTTGCCACTTCACCCAATTTGAACACCTTAATCACGCAACTAAACCGAACTGAAAATGCCGCGCGTTTGTTAGTCCGACTTAAGCGTTTTGTTAGTTTGCCACCGCGATAAAGCGAAAGGTTTAGCGCCAAGGTACTGAATTAGCTACAAAACTACTGGCTTTGAACGCAGATGTAAAATTGAAAACAACAGAACTCAAATCTAACCACCAAAACGTACTTGGCTAAAGAAGACTTTCGCTAAACCTGACAGCCAAACACACCCAACCTCGCTGCTTATTGACGACCTTTCAAAACCAAAGAAACAGCGCACAAGAACGTTGAGAAATGAACCTTACCGACACGAAAGAAATGAATAACACGGCGGCCAATTGACCGAAAAACAAGCTACGCGAGATGTCTGTTTCGATGACAAATATTGAGAAAATAACAGGTGAATAGCTAGAGCGCAGAGCAAAGCTTTTAGACCACAAACGCTTTTCTGCCCTTTGCAAACTAACGCCGCGTTAAGTGGTGAGCAACGCTAACCACCCAACCTAAACCATTGTGACATAAACACTAAAACCAAAATAAGCCGAAAACGCCATGCGTTGGGAATCCGGCTTAAACGCTTTGTTATATCTAATTTTTTATTTGGTTTGAAATTGCAGCGATACAACGTTTTGCCGAATTACACACACCAGACAACTGAAAGAAACCATGAATTACACCCAAATAACGTTCACAGTAAGCGTCAACGCCTTGTGAAAGCATCAACTTGTATAAGTGCTCACCCTCATCGCGTAGTGGGTCAAACTCTGCGGTAATAATAGTTGTGATAGGCAAACCGCTAAAGTCACTGTTTAAAAGGTTAAGCTCTGGTTCAGTAATGTCTTTAGAGCTACAGTTCGCGTATAACTCGAAGCCAGAAAGAAGCATATTTGCCGTTATAACATAGTCTGAACCATTTTCTCTGTAACTTTGCGAATTACCTGTTGGATCCAGCATTGGGTAAATAAGAATTTGCTGACGAGGCAACCACTGTTCTAGTTTTTTTAGCCTAAGCGTCGTCGCCAAAGCCAACTGCCCTCCTGCGCTATCACCAATAAAGACTAAATGCTCTGAATCACCACCATACTTATACGCTTGCGCCTTAATGCCAAGTACAGCTTGGTAGACATCATCGTGTGCTGCTGGATAAGCATGTTCAGGCGCTAACCTGTATTGAATGCAAATAACTATCGAGTTGGATAGAAGAGCAATTTGTCTTAGCTGAGCATCATGTGTCTCAAAGCCACCACTGATGAAACAACCTCCATGAAAGTAGACCGTTATAGGTAAGTTCACTTCATCTGTAGGCTTGTAAATCTTAACCGGAATACTATTAATTACATCTAAGTATTCGCTTGCAATTTTAGGGCTCTCACCAGCTAATATGGTACTACCGACATAGCCAGCCCGACGATCAGCAATTGTTTGTGCTGAAGGGCAAAATTTGCCATTTGATTGAAATTCCTCAACTAACTCTCTGATGCCAGATTCTAGGTACTTGGTCATTTTATAACTCTATCACTAAAAAACTAGAGAATAATATACCAGCACAGAAGCATGTATATACATACAGTCGGAATGTGTGATGTAAATTAGATATAACGCTAAGCTAAGTAGTGAGCAACGCAATACGAAGCCACCGTAACACCTTAAACACATAAATCAACGCATACTAAAAATGCCACGCGTTGCGAATCTTCCTTAAGCGCTTTGTTAGTTTGCCACCTCGATGAAGCCAGAGGTTTAGCACCAAGGTGCTGAATTAGCTACGAAAGTACTGGCTTTAAACGCAAAAGTAAAACGGGCAGCTCAGAATTTAAATACAACCAACAAAACGCACTTGACTAGGAAGCGACATACCACAAATAACCACGGTTTGAAGCGCTTTAACTGACAAAGGATTCGTTCGACTAACCTGACAACCACGTTCGACCAAGCTATTTGTTAACGAAATTAGTCGCCAAGACAAAGAAAACGCATCAAAGAACTAGCAACAATGTTAGAGCCAGTAAGTGACTCACTCACCGCAAACGCTTCCAACATAGTGCCACCGGAGAGTTCGTGAGATTGGAAAACGAACAGGTGAATAGCTAGAACGTAGAACAACGCTCTTAGACCACAAACGCTTTTCTGCCCTTTGCAAACTAACGCTAAGCTAAGTAGTGAGCAACGCAATACGAAGCCACCGCATAACACCTTAAACACATAAATCAACGCATACTAAAAATGCCACGCGTTGCGAATCTGTCTTAAGCGCTTTGTTAGTTTGCCACCGCGATGAAGTTAAAGGTTTAGCGCCAAGATGCTGAATTATTTACAATAACTACTGGCTTTAAATGAAAAAGTAAAACGGGCAGCTCAGAATTTAAATACAACCGACAAAACGCACTTGGGTAAGAAGCGACATACCACAAATCACCACGGTTTGAAGCGCTTTAACTGACAAAGGATGCGTTCGACTAACCTGACAACCAAATATGACCAAGCCATTTGTTAGCAAATTAGCTGCCAAAACAAAGAAAACGCATCAAAGAACTAGCAATAATGTTAGAACCAGTAAGTGACTCACTCGCCGCAAACGCTTCCAATATAGTGCCACCGGAAAGTTCATGAGATTGAAAAACGAACAGGTGAATAGCTAGAGCGTAGAACAAGGCTTTTAGACCACAAACGCTTTTCTGCTCCTTTGCAAACTAACGCCGCGTTAAGTGGCGCACAACGCTAACCACCAAACCTAAGCCATTGTGTCGTAACCACTAAAGCTGATTCAAACTAAAAATGCCGAGCGTTGTGAATCCGCCTTAAACGCTTTGTTATGCGACTTTCAATGTACGCAGTTTGATTGAGAAAAGATTTCGTAGTCGTTCAATGAACCGTAACGAAATTTGAAGTCCACAACCTTGCAAACTTCTGTCGTTTCACTCATATAGATAATTTTGCCTTTCGCATAGGCTGTATCGCTATCTTTAAACGCTGATTCAATTTCATGACTTAAACTAGCTGAACCATTTGGTAAAGACCTCAAACCTTCAAGCGCATCAAACCATTGTTCTTTAATAGCAATTTGAGTCAACATACGCTCTGACACAAAGTTCAGCTCTTTGGGTTGTACGACATATCTATCATAGGCGAAATAACCAAGTCCGCACGCTATTATCAATATGATTAGATTCGACTTTTTCACGCATTCCTCCTAGTCGCATAACGCCGCGTTAAGTAGTGAGCAACGCTACCACGAAACTTAACCATACCATCGTAAACACAAAACCCAACGATGGAATGAAAATGCCATGCGTTGGGAATCTGTCTTAAACGCTTTGTTATGCCAAATCTCACGACTGGATGATTACTCTTTCGCTATTCAGCTACTTCAGTTTCAGTCGATTCTGAACTTGAATCTTCATCATCTTTCTCGGTATGAAGTTCCACACCCATAAAACTACCCAACTCTCTTTTAATTCGATGTAGTTCATTTACTGATACGAATATCTCGCCGTATGCATCTGAGCCTTCCAGAGCTATCTGATAAAATGCAAGTTCGGGGTGCGCATTAGTAGTTAGCCTCAATGAGTTATCATCCACAAGGAACTCAACTACCGTATCCATGTTGACGTATAAATTTTCTATTATTTTTAATGCTTTAGCCATAATTGACTCCTTGTTTTTTCCGCATCGGCATAACGCCCAATTAACGTGTGAGCAGCGCATACACTGAACTTGAATACTGCGCCGTAAACACTAAATTCAACCCGAAGTGAGAGCGCCAAGCGTTGCGAATCACTGTTGAATTGTTTGTTAGCTTATGATCTTATTTGGTACTTGAAAGTTAAATTTCGTTAGATTTTTAAAACTCTCATACTCATCTGAGCAAAGGTCTTTCCGTATCAAATCGTACAATTCAGCAAAATTTGGAGCCTTTCCTCCAGCGGCAAAATTATTTACAAACTCGACAACTTCCTGTGATGCATACAAAGGTAAACGATTGAACTCAATGCAGAACTTTTGATTAGCCCTTACCGCCTTTTCTGATTCCATATCATTCAAATACGAAAACTTTGTTGATACCGCATTTAAAAACATATGGTAGTAGTCTTGCTTGATTTTTCTTGCTTCCGCACTCCGCTGGAGCTTTGAATCAGAAAGGTATGTTAGTTCTGCTACTAATTTGTCATTTTCAGCTTTCAAACTTGCTTTTACTTCCTCTAACTTTTGGTCATATTCATGTTTTACTGCGTTTGTTAGTCTTGTAATTATCAGATTCTTCGACAGAAAAGCTAACGCAGACACTGCAACCGAAGATCCTAATACTGTTATGATAAAGTCCATATTTTCCTCAAATAAGCTAACGCCGCATTAAGGTGTGAGCGGCGCTTGGCTATACTTGAGCGAAGCGAAACTGCCAAGCGTTGCGAATCACTCTTAAATGCTTTGTTATACGATTGATTCCAAAGTACTTTCTAAACTTGATAAAGGATATTTTTTTCCTAAGATGATAGCTCTAGAGTTTATTGGGTCAACTTCTACATAATACTCAGTTCTACCGTCAGGATATTGAGCTAAGTGAAGTACAATACGCCCCTTTGATTCTGCAGCTTTACGTAAGTCCCAACCAGTAGATTCCAAGCTCATAATAACCTTTCCGCTGCAAACCTCTCGGATAATCGGCGAGTATACCCAATGAGACATTTTCATTTCTTTGGCAATTGTCAGTACTTCAAATTTACCATTGAGAACATACTGATTTGTTTCCATTCGATATCCCCGTAAAATCGTATAACGCTAAGCTAAGTAGTGAGCAACGCAATACGAAGCCACCGCATAGCACCTTAAACACACAAATCAACGCATAGTAAAAATGCTACGCGTTGCGAATCTGCCTTAAGCGTTTTGTTAGTTTGCCACCTCGATGAAGCCAGAGGTTTAGCACCAAGGTGCTGAATTAGCTACGAAAGTACTGGCTTTAAACGCAAAAGTAAAACGGGCAGCTCAGAATTTAAATACAACCAACAAAACGCACTTGACTAGGAAGCGACATACCACAAATAACGTAAGCGTCTACGAACCGACTCATTGACTTTCTAATATCTACGCAGATACCGCCAACTAAGGCGGTATCTGTCATTCTGAGCGGTATTCTGTAGGGGCGGACTATTCCGTCTTTGGCATTTTCCAAGGTAGAAGATGACCATGGTCATCCTCACTCTTCAGTTTCGGGATTTCTCGTAGCACGTATTCGAGGTACTCATACGGCTCACAGTCGTTAGCCTTCGCGGTTTCGATAAGACTGTACAACACTGCACTGGCGCGGGCTCCATTATGAGTCTTTGAGAACAACCAGTTGTTCCGTCCTACCGTGAACGGACGTACTGAACGTTCCGCTCGGTTATTATCCATGCTTAACCGGCCATCATCGATAACTCTTACTAGCTTCGACCATTGATTGAGACTGTAGCTAATCGCCTCACCCAATTTACTTTTAGGGGGCACCTGAGTGACCGATTTATCTAACCACGCCTTGAATTCATTGAGCAGAGACTGAGTCTTTGATTGGCGGGTAACATATCGCTCTTCCCTCGTCTTATCTTTGAGTGCTTGTTCAACACGATAGAGCTTTTGGAACCAACTCACTGCCCACTGGATTTTACCCCCTTTTCCTTGCTTGCCTTTTGGTTGGCTCTGCTCTGCCTCTATGAACTTGCGTCTTGCATGAGCCCAGCAACCCACCAACTTCGCCTCTGTCTTTTCATACGCTTTATACCCATCAACATGAAGGTATCCAGTGTAGTTTGACAGATACGATTGAGGGCAGTGATGCCCCCGACTCCCTTCCTGATAGTCGAACAAGACGATACCAGGGGATTGCGCATTACCACCCCGGTCTGGACCACACCCATATAACCAGATGTAACTTTTCTTTCTTTCGTCATCGAGCACGGTCAACGTGGTCTCGTCCGCGAACAGAACATCTTGAGCAAGGAGGGTTTCTTTCAGTAAGGCGATTAACGGCTCTACCTTATCAGCGCAACGCAGTATCCATTGACTCATCGTTTTTCGGCTGAGCGCTAGCCCATATTGTCTGAACAGCGATTCTTGACGATAGAGAGGCAGGGCATAGTGGTATTTGTTCGTGATAATTTGCGCAAGCAAAGAGGGAGTCGCGATGCTTTTCGGGATAATCGATGCTGGCGGTGGAGCCATTGCAACAACACTCTTCTCTCCTAACGCGTCACATTGACGACAGACGTATTTGGGTCTTTCAGTGACTTCGACATACAACTTGGCCGGGATATACACCAGTTTTTCACTGGTGCTTTGCCCCATCCTGCAGAGTATCGACTGACAACACGAGCAGGTTTTTTCTGATTCTGGTATGTCCACCACGACTCGCTCTCGTGGCAGGTCTTCGGGAAGCTTTGGGCGACCACGACGTTTTGTCTCGGATGAAGTGTTTTCCGCTTCCGAAGCGTCATCATTCGGATTATCGGGTGCTTCCTCTTCACCTATCGTATCGGCATGAGTCTCCGCCTCATTGAACTCTAAGTCCTGAGGGGGCAGGGTTTCACTACTGCTACCAAAGCGTTTACGCCGCGCTAGGTTGAGTTTTTCAACCAGCGATTGGATGGTTAATTCGCTCTCGCTTAGAGATTGGCGAAGTGTGAGTACCGTAGATTCAAGCTCAGTCACTTTTGAACGTAAGAGCGCTAGCTCATCTTCTTTATTTTTATTTGGCATATAAGGAAGATCGCAGAGAGCCGCGAAAGTTCCTTATACGCTATTATTTTTTAATTTAATTAAGACTTTGGTAATTCAATGTTTGATGGGGTTTCATTTTTTCAATATCGAGCCCATCAAGCAACCAATGCCACTGCTCTTCCGTTAATGAGAGGGTTTTCCCTGGCATTTTTCTTGGCCAAGCGAACTTGTCTTTTTCGAGTCGCTTTTGCCAGAGGCAAAAGCCATTACGCTGCCAGTAGAGAACTTTGAGCTTATCCCGCGTGCGATTAGAGAAGACAAATAGCGCTTCAGAGAAGGGATTAAGGTTCATATTCTGTTCAACAATAAAGCTCAAGCCGTTAATGCCCTTTCTAAAATCGACGGGCGCCTTGTGGAGATAGATAACAGAGATATCAGGGAACATTTTCATACAACAGCAAGCTCCTTCAATAGAAGACCGAGCCACTGAGGTGCTACATCACGAGGTACATGAAGAGAGCATGCTCCCGCTTCAAGGCGTAATTCCGTAGGTAACGTAGAGGGAGGCAGTTGCTCGGTTTTGGTGTTTAGCATGGCTGTTTTTTCAACAACAACGAATTCAGAAAGTGAATCTTCTCGTTTTTTAGGCAGGTTGACTAAGTGGTGTAGTTTGCGACGGTTGTTATCAAATGTTTTTGGATGAAGATTGTGCTCTAAACAAAACTGAGCGGCAGACTGCTCACTATTGTAATACTTCTGAACAAGGCGTAGCCATTCTTGCTGAGATCTATGCTGAGACATTTTCGAGTACCTTTAACGATAAAAGTTAAAGGTTACGACGTTTATTAAAAGGATTGAATGAGTCGATTTAAAGACGCTTACCAAATAACCACGGTTTGAAGCACTTTAAATGACAAAGGATTCGTGCGACCAACCTGACAACCACGTTCGACCAAGCTATTTGTTAACGAAATTAGTCGCCAAGACAAAGAAAACGCATCAAAGAACTAGCAACAATGTTAGAGCCAGTAAGTGACTCACTCACCGCAAACGCTTCCAACATAGTGCCACCGGAGAGTTCGTGAGATTGGAAAACGAACAGGTGAATAGCTAGAACGTAGAACAACGCTCTTAGACCACAAACGCTTTTCTGCCCTTTGCAAACTAACGCCGCGTTAAGTAGTGAGCAACGCAAACCACCGAACCTAAACCATTGTGCCGTAAACACTAAATTCAAAGCAAACCGAAAATGCCGAGCGTTGGGAATCTGTCTTAAACGCTTTGTTAGGAGATTGTTCTCGACATGCTATAAAATCTCTCGTCTGCGCTATCAATTACAAATCCAACTCTTTTGTAGAGGTGGAAAGCTGGACTAATTTTAAATACACGTAACCTAAGTCGAATAGAGCCTGATTTAATGGCTAACCTTTCACATTCAGAAAGTGCTAACGCACCAATACCTTGATTTTGGCATTTTTCGCTGACTTGCAAGTCACGGATGTAACAACCATCGTTATCAAACGCCAAACGAATTGCCCCAACAACCTCACCATTAAACAGAATATCGAAGTTATTTAAATCATGGATTTGAGCTTCTATTTTTGAGCAATCCCAATCAACAGAGTAATGCTCGTAATATGAACGCATGTTTAAGTAAGTGATTTTAGCCGAAGCTGATAAATCTTCTGTTTGTTGATACGAAACCATTGAATCTCCTAACGCTAAGCTAAGTAGTGAGCAACGCAATACGAAGCCACCGCATAACACCTTAAACACATAAATCAACGCATACTAAAAATGCCACGCGTTGCGAATCTGCCTTAAGCGCTTTGTTAGTTTGCCACCGCGATGAAACCAGAGGTTTAGCGCCAAGGTGCTGAATTGGTTACAAAACTACTGGCTTTCGACGCAGATGTAAAATTGAAAACGACAGAACTCAAATACAACCGACAAAACGCGCTGGGCTAAGAAGCGGCATACTACAAATAACCACGGTTTGAAGTGCTTTAACTGACAAAGGATTCGTTCGACCAACCTGACAACCAAATATGATCAAGCCATTTGTTAACAAATTAGCTGCCAAGAAAAAGAAAACGCACCAAAGAACTAGCAACAATGTTAGAACCAGTAAGTGACTCACTCACCGCAAACGCTTCCAACATAGTGCCACCGGAAAGTTCGTGAGATTGGAAAACGAACAGGTGAATAGCTAGAACGTAGAACAACGCTTTTAGACCACAAACGCTTTTCTGCCCTTTGCAAACTAACGCCGCGTTAAGTGGTGAGCAACGCTACCACCCTACCTAAACTATTGTGCCGTAAACACTAAAGCTGAATCAAACCGAAAATGCCGAGTGTTGGGAATCCGTCTTAAACGCTTTGTTATAACTACGCTTTCCTAATTGGTTGACATATAAACCACAAAAAACAACACGCAAACGTTAATCCTGCTGCATTTAATTCGTTAAGTCCGAATTGATTGACAAAAAGGGAACTACCCGAAGCTGCAATAAAAAAGGTAGCATAATAATAGACCTTGAACAGCTTTAACTCGTGAGAACACTTTTTGCATTTTATTAGTTTGCCAGGGATGAATTTTAACTTATCCCTCACAGTCAAGGGCTCTGCGCAGTTTGGGCACTTGAACATATCCACTCCTAATTGGCATTGTAAAACCAATAAGCTAAGAGCAACTAGTTTACTATGCAAAACAGTAAGAATTTACTTCGAGGGAGTTCAAAAATGCCACGTAGTTATAACGCCACATTAAGCGGCTTGTAATAGTTGGCTAAAATGTGAAGCGAAGCGGAACCGAGCAAACTGTTACAAGTCCGACTTTAATGCCTTGTTATGAAGCTTTGTGCAAACAACTCCTTTTAAAAAAGTAATAACTAAAACACAACTGGTTACTATTAAAAGCTGACCGAACAATAACATAAATAGTTTTGGCCAGAAATTAACTTCTTCGGTAAATATCGGATGCCAAAAATAAATAAGAGTTAAATTACCAGGAAATAGAAATATTTGATATCCAGGTAGTGGTCCACCAAAAAACCCCCACAGATTCCAGCTTAGTGTAAATGTAAGTAATCCCACAGCCATAGCAATTAAACCAAGAAAAATAGCAAAACTAACAAGTTTAGGTATATTCATATTAGCTTCATAACGCTAAGCTAAGTGGCTAACAAACCTGCCACCTTACTCAATTTGAACACCTTAAACACACAACTTAACCAAACCAAAAATGCCGAGCGTTTGTTAGTCCGTCTTAAGCGCTTTGTTAGTTTGCCACCGCGATGAAACTAGAGGTTAAGCGCCAAGGTGCTGAATTACCTATTAAACTACTGGCTTTAAACGCAAAAGTAAAACGGACAGCTCAGAACTTAAGCCCAACCAACAAAATGCACTTGGTTAAGAAGCGACATACGACAAACAACCACGGTTTGAAGCGCTTTAACTGGCAAAGGATTCGTTCGACTAACCTGGCAATCAAGTGCGACCAAGCTATTTACAAACACCTCAGCCGCCAAGACAAAGAAAACGCACCAACGAATGAGCAACAATGTTAGAGCCAGTAAGTGACTCACCGCAAACACTTCCGACATAGTGCCACCGGAAAGTTCGTGAGATTAGAAAACGAACAGGTGAATAGCTAGAACGTAGAACAAGGCTTTTAGACTCCAAACGCTTTTCTGCCCTTTGCAAACTAACGCTAAGCTAAGTAGTGAGCAACGTAATACGAAGTCACCGCATAGCACCTTAAACACATAAATCAACGCATACTAAAAATGCTACGCGTTGCGAATCTGTCTTAAGCGCTTTGTTAGTTTGCCACCGCGATGAAACCCGAGGTTTAGCGCCAAAGTGCTGAATTAATTATGAAACTACTGGCTTTAAACGCAAAAGTAAAACGGACAGCTCAGAATTGAAACCTAACCGACAAAACGCACTTGGCTAAGAAGCGACATACAACAAACAACCACGGTTTGAAGCGCTTTAACTGACAAAGGATTCGTTCGACCAACCTGACAACCAAATATGACCAAGCCATTTGTTTACTAATTAGCCGCCAAGACAAAGAAAACGCACCAAAGAACTAGCAACAATGTTAGAACCAGTAAGTGACTCACTCACCGCAAACACTTCCAATACAGTGCCACCGGAAAGTTCGTGAGATTGGAAAAGGAACAGGTGAATAGCTAGAACGCAGAACAAGGCTTTTAGACTACAAACGCTTTTCTGCCCTTTGCAAACTAACGCCGCATTAAGGTGTGAGCAGCGTTTGCCTATACTTTGAGCGAAGCGAAAACGGCAAGCGTTGCGAATCACTCTTAAATGCTTTGTTATACGCCTGTGCGCTAAAAATCACAGCGTTTTTCAACTAAGGGGATGTGTTTATTTCTAGATCTTTTATCAAGAACCAAGTACTTACCATGGTCAATAAGAACTTCATATTGAATATTCTTACGACCGCCACCAAGGTGTTTTTGTGGCCAACTCGGCCAAAACTTATATACACGACCTGTGAACTTAAGTATTTCCTTATTAGCAAGAGGTTCCATGTAAGAACTAAAATCACGCTCTACTACATAGCCCAAAATCTCATTCTCTTTTAGAAAGTCGTCACCAACATTCTTTCCGATAATTTTCCATATTTGAGGCTCATTTGTACCAAAATAATCAGTTGCCAATATGGAGAATGATTGAAAACAGTCATCTTGTATGTCTTGTTTTCGGCTACAACTGTAAATTAATAGAGCTATACATCCGATTACACAAATCCATTTAAAAATCATATCTCTATCACCCATTAGCTAGTGGCGTATAACGCCGCGTTAAGTGGTGAGCAACGCCTACTACCCTACCTAAACCATTGTGACATAAACACTTAAACGGAAGAAAGCTGAAAACGCCATGCGTTGGGAATCCGTCTTAAACGCTTTGTTATGGGCAATTTAGACGCGCCTGATCATCTTGATATGAGGTACGCCAGTGCTCTTAGCCACATAAGATTGACCTGATGCCTGAAAGCCCAATTTTTCATACATTGATACGGCATGTAGCCTAGCATTTAAGTATATTTCTTCAGCACCCTTTTCGAGTGCTTCATGTGTCAGTTTTGTTAGAACTCTAGTGCCTAAGCCCTGACCTTGCATACTCGGGCGGACGACCATCTGAGAAATCTTAAATCGTCGGGGGCTTTCTTCGCTTAGTCTGCCATATGCGCACAATGAACCATTATTTACTACTGCAACATGAAGACTGCTGCTTTCAAGCCCATCAAACATTATTTCTCGAGGAAGACCAGGAGTTCGAAAGAACAAGTCGTACCGTAAATCCAAGGCATCTTGATATAGATCATCCGTACTTTCTAAGTGAATAAGTTCCATTTTATCTCCTTGCCCATAACGCTAAGCTAAGTAGTGAGCAACACAATACGAAGTCACCGCATAACACCTTAAACACATAAATCAACGCATACTAAAAATGCCACGCGTTGCGAATCTGCCTTAAGCGCTTTGTTAGTTTGCCACCGTGATGAAACTAGAGGTTTAGCGCCAAGGTGCTGAATTAGCAATGAAACTACTGGCTTTCGACGCAAAAGTAAAATGAGCAGCTTAGAATTTAAACCCAACCAACAAAACGCACTTGGCTAAGAAGCGACATACCACAAATAACCACGGTTTGAAGCGCTTTAACTGGCAAAGGATTCATTCGACTAACCTGACAACCAAGTGTGATCAAGCCATTTGTTAACAAATCATCTGTCCGGAAAAAGAAAACGCGCAAAAGAACCATTACGAAAAGTTAGAGCCAGTAAGTGACTACCGCACCGCAAACACTTCCAACATAGTGCCACCGGAAAGTTCGTGAGATTGGAAAACGGACAGGTGAATAGCTAGAACGTAGAACAAGGCTTTTAGACTCCAAACGCTTTTCTGCCCTTTGCAAACTAACGCTAAGCTAAGTGGCTAACAAACCTGCCACCCTACTAAATTTGAACACCTTAAACACACAGCTTAACCAAACCAAAAATGCCGAGCGTTTGTTAGTCCGTCTTAAGCGCTTTGTTAGTTTGCCACCGCGATGAAACCAGAGGTTTAGCGCCAAGATGCTGAATTAGCTATGAAAGTACTGGCTTTGAACACAAAAGTAAAACAAGCAGCTCAAAATTTAAATACAACCAACAAAACGCACTTGACTAAGAAGCGACATACGACAAATGACCACGGTTTGAAGCACTTTAACTGGCAAAGGATTCGTTCGACCAACCTGACAACCAAATGTGACTAAGCTATTTGTTAGCGAATGAGCCGCCAAGACAAAGAAAACGCACCAAAGAACTAGCAATAATGTTAGAACCAGTAAGTGACTCACTCGCCGCAAACGCTTCCAATACAGTGCCACCGGAAAGTTCCTGTGATTAGCAAACCAACAGGTGAATAGCTAGAACGTAGAACAACGCTCTTAGACCACCAACGCTTTTCTGCCCTTTGCAAACTAACGCCGCATTAAGGTGTGAGCGACGCTTGGCTATACTTGAGCGAAGCGAAACTGCCAAGCGTTGCGAATCACTCTTAAATGCTTTGTTATGTGCTTAGCCCACCTTTCCCCACCAACCCTTAATAAAACTAAAAGTCTAAGATTGCCACACTTTCTACATTGCCAGCACGCGAGTGCAACCCATTAGCCTGACCGCTTCGTTATGCAATAAAACACCCAAACAGTCAAATTAGTACTACTTTTTTGTAAATACTCCATCACATATTACTTTCATGCCAAAACCACAGATCACTCCATAACCTGCAATTTGAGAAACCTTAGCTTTATTTTCAGTAAACTCTATATCAATTATACAAGCTTCATCATCAAAGCGAGCTTTATTATAACGAACAGTATTGTTATTTAACTTTAAAAGTGTTCTTTTAACCATTCCTGAGTTGAAATTTGGCGTTCCATTTTGGCAATTCATTGATATAAAAACACTACTTTGGTCCTTTCTTTCAACAACAAGCGTTGAATAAACACCATCTTCAATGTATTGCTTGTATGTACCATTTATTTCTATTGAACTAAAACTAGGACAGCTAATGAAAATTAAGCAAACAGCCATTATGAATCGAAACATCTGCACCCCTACTTATTTAAAATGGTATAAGAAGAAATTGAAAATTAGCATCATGTAAACCGGAAGCATATTTAAGTTACATAACGCTAAGCTAAGTAGTGAGCAACGCAATACGAAGCCACCGCATCACACCTTAAACACATAAATCAACGCATACTAAAAATGCCGCGCGTTGCGAATCTGCCTTAAGCGCTTTGTTAGTTTGCCACCGCGATGAAACCAAGGTTTAGCGCCAAGATGCTGAATTAATTATGAAACTACTGGCTTTGAACGCAAAAGTAAAACGAGCAGCTCAGAATTAAAACCCAACCAACAAAATGCACTTGGTTAAGAAACGACACACGACAAACAACCACGGTTTGAAGCGCTTTTAACTGGCAAAGGATTAGTTCGACCAGCCTGACAACCAAATATGACCAAGCCATTTGTTAGCGAATGAACAGCCAAGACAAAGAAAACGCACCAATGAACTAGCAGCAATGTTAGAACCCGTAAGCTACTCATTCACCGCAAACACTTCCAACATAGTGCCACCGGAAAGTTCGTGAGATTGGAAAACGAACAGGTGAATAGCTAGAACGCAGAACAAGGCTTTTAGACCATAAATGCTTTTCTGCCTTTTGCAAACTAACGCTAAGCTAAGTAGTGAGCAACGTAATACGAAGCCACCGCATAACACCTTAAATACATAAATCAACGCATACTAAAAATGCCACGCGTTGCGAATCTGTCTTAAGCGCTTTGTTAGTTTGCCACCGCGAGAAAGCCAGAGGTTTAGCGCCAAGGTGCTGAATTGGTTATGAAACTACTGGCTTTGAACACAAAAGTAAAACGGGCAGCTCAGAATTAAAACCCAACCGACAAAACGTACTTGACTAAGAAGCGACATACCACAAATAACCACGGTTTGAAGCGCTTTAACTGGCAAAGGATTCGTTCGACCAGCCTGACAACCAAATATGACCAAGCCATTTGTTAGCGAAATGAGCCGCCAAGAAAAAGAAAACGCACCAAAGAACTAACAACAATGTTAGAACCAGTAAGTGACTAACGCACCGCAAACGCTTCCAATATAGTGCCACCGGAAAGTTCGTGAGATTGAAAAACGAACAGGTGAATAGCTAGAACGTAGAACAAAGCTTTTAGACCACAAACGCTTTTCTGCCCTTTGCTAACTAACAGTTATTAGACAGAAAAATTCTGTACTTATAATACAGAACTTTTATATCTAGTACCTTAATAACATAAACCATATCCCATTTTTATGAAAAATAACAGTAGCTTAAATACTACAACCCTAAGCCTTCATCCCACAATGCAGATTTTTTCTATATAGTATGAGTTGATATGCCAAACTGCAGTTTATGTATATATAACCAGTAAAAGCTTAATGAAAAAATCACCATTTTTATCGCACATACAAGAATATATGCTTGGGAGAAACTATGCTCTTCGTACAACCGAAGCGTACATTTATTGGATCCACCAATACATTCTTTATCATGACAAAATACACCCAAAACGCTTAACCTCTAGGCATGTAGAGGATTTCCTAACGCACCTTGTTGTTGACAAAAAATCAGCAAAGAAAACACAAAGTCTGGCACTCAATTCACTAGTATTTTTATACAAAGAAATCATTCAAAAACCCATAGATCTTGATATGCAGTTTCGACGTTCAGACAAGTCCAGAAAATTGCCCACGATTATGACTCCAGAAGAAATTGGAAGGTTATTCAGTCACTGCTCACCTAATTACAAATTGGCTTACCAATTAATGTATGGGTCAGGCTTGCGTTTAATGGAATGCGTACGTTTACGCATACAAGATATCGATTATGAATATAAATCCGTACGTGTATGGCAAGGTAAAGGAGGCAAAAACCGCATAGTTACAATAGCTCCAGAACTTTTCCCAGCAATCAAACATCAACAACAGGTATCTACGAGTTATTATCAACAAGACGTGAATGACGAAACTTTTTCTGGTGTATACCTCCCTGAGGCTTTAGCTAGAAAATATCCAAATGCAGAAACGAATTTAAATTGGCAATTTCTCTTTCCTTCTAATCGTTTGTCGTCAGATTTACAAACAGGCGAGATACGTAGACATCATATTCACCCAACAGCGCTGCAAAAGCACATTAAGGTCGCTGGCCAAAAAGCGAACATTGATAAAAATATCTCATGCCATACCTTAAGACACTCATTTGCTACACACCTTCTTCAAAGTGGTGCGGATATTAGAACCGTTCAAGAACAACTAGGACACTGTGATTTAAAAACAACTCAAATATATACTCACATCATTGATAGAGGGGCCAATGGCGTTATTAGCCCGCTATCAAAAATATTCGTCAAATGATGCTTTTACCGACGGAAGCACCTACACCCAAAGCATCTCGAAGAAACTCGTAACGCTAAAGTTCCCTAATCTAATAATGCTGAACCTTAATCTACACGTCTCAATTTGTAAAAGATCAGTATTTTGGAGTCATAACATCGAGATTAGATAGTAAAATTGTCACCATAGAAAAGATATTTCCTTTGGTAAGAGTGGCTTATGATGCATACTAGTGGCTTTTAAAGGGGTCATCGCGGCTTTCCGGGGAAAGCCGCTTTTATCTTCAAGAAGAAGTAGTCTGTATCTCGATACCCATACCCCATTCGCTTGATTAACTTTATTTTGTTGTTTATCCCTTCCAATGTGCAGGTGTTGAGCGGATAACTTGCCGATGCGATAATACCGTGAAGATAAGGCCTCAGTTTTCGTGCGAACTCTTTCAATGGCTTAATTCCACTCTCTTGCACTTGTGCCCACCATACCTCCCAGAGCCCCTTAGCATGTGCTTCTGATTCACAATACCAAAGCTCTTTGAGTTGTGAACCGAGTATATAAGTGGTCATTAAGTCCTTATTGATATTCAATATTTCGGTAAGGTAGCTATCTTGCCGTGGATTTAAGTTGCTTCTATTTTTCAACAATACCCAGCGTGAGCGCTTGACCCATTGCCTCGTTTTTTTATCCTGCTTGAGTTTGTTGGCTTGGTCGACTCTGACTCTATCCATCACCTCACGACCGAACTTAGCAACAACATGGAATAAGTCGTAAACGATTTTTGCGTTCGGGCAGTGTGCTTGAACTTCAAGGTCAAAAGCCGTATTCATGTCCATCGCGACCGCTTCGATATTGTTGCCATGCTTGCCTAACTGCTCGAAGAACGGTCGTATGTCCTTGCGGCTACGGCCTAACCCTATCCAAATGACTTGGTGAGTCTTAGCATCAGCGATAACTGTGGCATATCGGTGCCCTTTAAAGATGGCGAAGTCGACGTTTATCTATCTCTTTAATGGTGTGCCAATGAACGCTCGTTAACTGGGAGATATGCTTAATGGGAAGAAGAGGCAGTAGTTGTTCTATATAGCTTTTTAGGCGCTTCGTTATACGAGCATAAGGCTCCAACCAAGATAGAGACTCTGTTTTTATGCCGCAGTCATGGCATTTAATCCTTCGAGTTTGAACGGAAAGTTCAACAGGAACATTGAACAACATGGCCTCTTTCACATGACGCCATTGATACTCATGGATAGCCTCGGCTTCAAGACCGCAAAGGCATTTAGCCTCAGAGTTCGGTTTAAGAGTCAGTGTAATAAGTGATGCTGTCTGGTGAGACTTTACTATTTTAAAGCCTTCCCAGAATGAAGATAGGAAAGTATGATTCGGCATGAAAACGGTAGTTTGTGTATGATTTTTGTTTGGCGACTAAACCATATCACTTACTACCGTTTTTGTTTTTAGTTCCCGCTAATCCGCGATGAACCTTTTAAAGGGGGGATAGTCAATGAAAAAGAACGGCTTTACACTTCTTGAGCTTGTTGTCGTAATTGTAATTCTCGGAATAATTGCTGTGACCGCTGCTCCTAGATATCTAAATATTAGTACCGATTCTCATGTAGCTGTTGTGAAAGGAACGGGCGCATCTTTTAAAACAGGTGTCGACTTTGCTTATTCAAAGTTAATGGCAACGAATGGCGGTGGCCCTGCAACCAATATTCCTATTTACGATGACTCCGCTACTGGACAGCTTGATTTCAATGAATGGGGGTACCCAGCCCAGCAGTGGCATTTAGAGGAAGACTTTCCAAGGTTAGACAATATCGATGATTGCATATCAGTCTGGGATGCGCTATTCGCAGACCCACCAAGTATTTCTAGCTTTAATTCTCCTACAGATACAGACTATATCGCTGAATACATTCAAACCGATCAATGTCGCTACCATTACAGGACAGTTCCAGAACTCTCCATTTATTATAACTCAATGACTGGTGAGGTTATTATAGACGATGAGCCCAATAACTGAGCCTTAGATGGTATAGTGTTGAGCTACTATAGTTAGTAACCGCGTCCAATAAAAATACCACATGTTAAAAGTTAATATTTGGGAACAAGTGTTATATCTAGTTCGTCTATTGGCAATTAACCAGCATTTTGTATTAGCGCAAAACCTACTACTTTGTAACTATATGTTTCATTGACTATTTTCATGATTACGCAAGTACGTTAGACAAACTTAAACCACCTCACAAAACACTTGAGATCTGATACAAAAGTGAAAAAAGTACGATCTTTCTTATCACTATTTTGTATACATAAGTAATATCAACGATCTCAATTAGCCGTGGCCATTAATTGAGCAATTGCTTTCACTTTTTGAAGTCTGTATCGTTTCCTTATGCACATGATCACTTAAGGATTGATGACAATGGACAAGCTACTAACGAGCGTGATGGAGAAAAAACAGAGAACAATCGTAACAAGTCTATTCGCACTGAGCGGATTTAAAATAGCAGCAACAGACTTTGATGATGTGACTTTTGAGCGTGAAGACGTAACTGTTAATGTTCATTTTGATTTGTCTTCAAATGTAGTATCAATTTCGGTTTTAAATAATTAAGAAAACAGTCTCATTATTGATAGTGAGTCATAAACAATGTGACTCACTATTTATTTTAATTAATTTGACACCAAACACTCTACTCTTCCCCCTTCTGATGTTTGTGATAAGTCATACTTATATCCATATTCAAAACACAACTGAGTTATCGAGTTTTCTAAAAGCTTAGCTGTTCAATGTGAGCGCTAGAACATAAAATAAAAAGCCAGCGTCGGAATAAGACTGCTAGCTTTTTAATGATTAACTTTATCGTTTCCTGACTGAGTATTATAGCGTTTCTTTGATGCTCACAAACACCAAAGAAAGTACTCACTTAGTCTGAACTAATACAATTAAACGTTGTTATAGTGCTGCTTTCTTGGCTTCTTCAATCCAACCATCAAACATGCTTTGGTTCGCTTTAATCCAGCCGTTCACGTGTGCTTCGATATCAGCAGAGCTGTTTTTACCCTTGCTCATCATCATGTTCTGTGCACTTACATCATTGATGTTAAGCTTGATGATTTCGAAAAGCTTAGCCGCGGATGGATTATTTTTTGCAAACTCTTTATTCGCGATAATACGCATTGAGTTCATTTGGAAGCCATAGTTCTTACCGTTAGATAGCGTAGTATCAACATCAGAACGATCACCAGGAAGTGAAGAAAATGGAACTTCTAACCAAACTACATCTTCATTTGGAACCAATACACCACTCACCCAATACGGTGTCCACGTGTAGTATAGAATTGATTCACCCTTTTGGTAGCGCGAAATGGTATCAGCAATGATGGCAGCATAGTTACCTTGATTATGAGTAACCGTATCATCCAGTTTAAATGCTGAAAGTTGGTGCTCAATAACCGTCTCACAACCCCAACCTGGGTTACAGCCCGTTAGATCAGCTTTACCATCTCCATTTGCATCAAACAGTTTCGCAATTTTTGGATCGGTTAGTTGACCAATATTCGTAATGTTATACTTTTCTGCCGTTTTCTTATCAATCAAGTAGCCCTGAGCTGCACCGCTGACATATTGACCTTCACGATAAAACTTATCATCGCCACCTGCCATTTTGTATTTATCATCATGAAGTGGAAACCAGCCTACTGATAGGAATGTGGCGTCACCTTTTGCGATCGAGGTATAACCTACGTTGTAGTCCACTTCTTGCGTCGATTTCACGTCATAGCCAAGTTCTTCTAAAGCACGATTAACGATCAAAGTTTGGAATGTTTCTTCCGCTACAGACGATTGAACAGGTTGAACGGAGATACCTTCACCCGGTAAGCTTGCTGCCCAAACATTTGTTGATACGGCTAATGTAGAAACGATGCTAACAGCTAATTTGCTCTTCCATGAATTATTCATTAGTGTTTTTCCTTGATTGTAGTTTTGATTGGTTACCGCGATTTAAAGCGTTAAGTAAAATGGAAACAGGTCCCATACGGTACCAGCGTAGTTTTGTATCACCTGCATTAACCCCTAAAACTTGAGTAATTCGATCAAGTAGGATTGCAAGAATAACAATGCCTAAGCCACCGACAGCAGCAAGCCCCATATCTAAACGACCGATACCTCTCAGTACCATTTGGCCTAAACCGCCTACTGCGATCATTGACGCTATAACAACCATAGACAGCGACAACATGAGTGTTTGGTTTACACCTGCCATTATAGTTGGCAAGGCGAGCGGCAGCTGAATGCGATAAAGCATTTGCTTTTTATTGGCACCGAACGAATGTCCCGCTTCAATCAATTCTTCCGGTACCTGTTGGATACCCAAGATGGTCAAACGTACCACTGGTGGTAATGCAAATATGATCGTTACCACTACGCCCGGCACGTTACCAATACCAAATAACATAACGATGGGTACCAAATAAACGAAAGCAGGCGTGGTTTGCATCGCATCGAGAATTGGACGCACAAATTTAGCGGCAGTATTACTTCGGGCCAACCATATACCCATTGGTAAGCCGATCAATAAACAGAAGAATACCGATGTCATAACCAGTGAAAGAGTGGTCATCGCTTCAGACCAAGCGCCAATCAAGCCAATAAAAGTAAGGGATACTGCAGTCGCAACACCAAGCTTGAGGTTTGAAAACTGCCATGCAACCAAAAACAAAATGATCAGCATGAATGGTGCAGGTGTAGACACAAGTGCCGTTTCAAATGAACTTAAAATGAAATCGATAGGTATACGTACTGCCTGAAATAATGGTCGACCATGTTCAACTAGCCAATTCAATCCAGATTCAACCCAATTATCAACTGGCAACACTGCTTCCGCAAATGGGTTTAGTGGATCAAAAGGTGCAGTCTCTACTGTTTCACTGCTTAACCAATCAGCCGATGGTGATGTATCACTTGCTTGACCCCATGGGTCACTTGCAGGTTGATCTGATGGTTCTGATTTAGTGGATTGTGACCACGGGTCATTATCTATTTGTTCTGACGACATGCTCTACCCCTTATCCAATGTTTGTAGCAGTCGTGATTTAGTTACCACGCCAAAGTAAGTACCTTTATCGTCGACGACAGGAACGGAGTAAGGAACACCGCCAACAAGGCCAAGTACGTCGTTGATTGGTAAATCCGGGTTAAGAGTTAAGCCATCATCTAATTGAGCACTAACTAATGACTTATTTTCTTTGTGTGCTTTACGAAGAGACTCAACAGAAACAATGCCGGAGTAGTGACTGCTCTTATCAATAACGATGCCGTATTCACGGTCGTTATCCATCAATATCTGTAATGCGGAGGCTGGGCCGTCATGTTCTGACTTCTTAAATACCGCCGCAGGTTTCTTGCGAGCAATATCTTTGACGGTCAATGCACTCGCCACATTAACACCTCGGAAAAAGGCTTCAACATAGTCATTAGCAGGGCTATTTAAGATCTCGTCTGGTGTACCAACTTGAACCACCTCACCATTTTGCATAATCGCAATTCGATCGCCGATTCTCATTGCCTCATCAAGATCATGGGAAATAAAAACAATCGTACGCTTGTCGTCATTTTGCAGTCGGATTAGCTCGTCTTGCATTTCAGTACGAATCAAAGGGTCGAGTGCAGAAAACGCTTCGTCCATTAATAAAATGTCAGGGTCACAGGCGAGAGCACGAGCCAAACCAACGCGCTGTTTCATCCCACCAGACAATTCATCTGGATAAGATTCTGGATATGGGCCAAGGCCAACTCGTTCTAGTGCTGTAAATGCTGACTGTTTTCGTATATCGGCTTCCACACCTGCTAGCTCAAGGCCAAAAGCTGCGTTCTCGATCACCGTCATATGTGGCATCAAGGCGAAATTTTGGAAAACCATAGAGATGTTATTACGGCGAACTTCGCGGAGTCTATCTTCTGAGATGTGGGCAATATCTTTGCCTCGAAGAAGCACATTGCCCTTGGTAGGTTCAATCAAGCGGTTAAGAAGGCGTACTAGGGTTGATTTGCCAGATCCTGACAATCCCATTATGACGAAAATTTCACCTTCTTGAATACTCAAAGAAACATCGTTAACACCGATCGTTAGCCCTGTCTCTTCGAAAACTTTGTCTTTATCCGCACCTTCATCAATCATTGAAAAAGCACGATCAGTGTCTTCACCAAACACCTTGTACAGTCCCTTAACTTCCAGTATGGGATCCATGTAATCTAATCCTTTCTTAGTTTTTTTAAGCTTAAAAACGGCTATTTAAGATTAAAAGTAGTTTATTTAAACCCGGAAAACAATTAGCACTCTAATCAATTGCCTGGTAAGGATCAAGAGATTCTATACTGTAAAAAATTCTGTTAAGACTATAATCAACCATAAAAAAACCAATTCAACATCAACTTAAAACAACATAATATATTGATATTTATATAAAATTAAAAAAACAATAAACCTTATAAATTATGTGTCAACGGCTAAAAGATTATTGAATGTTTATTTAAAACTTGAGTGAACAATAAAGTCCACAAACCAAGAACAAAGAAAATAGTTCGTACACAAATCATTAGAATGCGAACTATTTATCAAAATTTCAGAGCCAGAGATTCACTTTGTTCAATGGATAAATCAAAGGCAGAATAAAACAAGACCACGGCTCTCCATCACCGGCTAAAACAAGCTTGGAGAAACTGGTAGCCTCTAGTTTGCCTTAGAATGATCTAACGACCTTTAACAAAGAACAATATTCTCTCCCCTATTTCCAGCCTGGGAGCCAATTTTGATTATCAATGAGGTCTCGCCAATTGATGTCTTCTTCTCGTTTGGTCATTACCGCCTCTATCATGCAGCGCACTACCTCCCCTTCATCAAATTCGACTTCTGTGACCATAAAGTGCTTTTCTTTCTTCACAGGACTTACGGCTGTCCATTTGCTACGAAATAACTTCTTTGGGTTGATCCGATTCATGGGATTCTCTCTTGCTTTGATGTCGTTGATTATTATGAGTTGTCTACTCGACACACAGTAATAGTCTTTCCACCGCAAAAAAGATCATAAAAAAAGCCAGCGGCTAGGCTGGCTTCGTTCAATTAGCTATTTCTCGTTAAAGATTAACCATTTTTAGGTGGATCAAATGCCGTCAGTTCTAATACTGGGCCTGTGTATTTTTCAATTTTCACAAGCGCAGAGTTCGCCGCACAACCATTCGCCAAACGAGAGGTCGGAATATCCAACGTAAGTACGTTACAGCCGCCGTTTTTACATAGGCCTGTATCTTTATCTAAATCTGGCCAACCGCCTTCATGGATACATACAGAGCCTTGTTTGATGCCATCAGTCACTAATGCACCAACCAATACTTGGCCACGACCATTGTGTGCACGAACCAAATAACCCGTTTTAATACCACGCGCTTTTGCGTCTTCAGGGTGAATTGAAATCGGCTCGCGGTCTGCGATCGCGTACTCTTCACGAATCTTGGCGTAGTTGAACTGACTGTGTAGACGGTGCGCGGCGTGCGCTGTCATCAATTGCAGTTCACCATCTTTTGCATTGCCGGTGTACTCTGTTGGCTCTAACCAAGTAGGGTGCGCCGGACAATCGTCTAGTTGGTAACCTTCAATCGTTCTTGAAAAAATCTCGAACTTGCCACTCGGTGTACCTAGTGGGTTCATGATTGGGTTCTCACGGAAATCTGCGTAACGAACGAACTGTGCATTCTTCTCGTTCCACTTCATCTCAATCAGTTGGTTATCTTCCCAGAACTTGCTGAAGTTAGGCATTACGATGCGCTGACCACGACCGCCTTGCTGTGCGGTTTTGTAGAAACCGTACAGCCATTCCATTTCGGTCTTGCCTTCGGTGTACACATCACGGCCACCTGGGGCAAGTAACTCAGACATGTCCGCAAACACATCGAAGTCATTACGCGCTTCACCTTGAGGTTCGACTACTTTCTTCATTGGCACTAGGTGTTGGTTACTGTAGTCACCTGTCATCGTCATATCATTACGTTCAAACGATGTAGTAATTGGCAACACAATATCCGCGTGTTTAGCTGCTGCTGTCCAGTAAGGTTCTGAGATAACAATCAGCTCAGGTTTTTGCCACGCTTTAATCAAGCGATTGGTATCTTGGTGGTGAGTAAAGTTCGCACCGCCTGCCCACCAGATCATTTTGATCTCTGGGAACGTTAGGTTGTGACCATTGTGATGGTAGCTTGAACCCGGATTTTCTAGCGCTTCAACAATACGCGCGACAGGGAATGCGTTCACAGATCCTGAAACTGCCCAGTCGTTACCCGCCGAAGAACCACCGCCAAGAGACGCTGAAATCGCAGGAAGTACACCTGCATCACGAGCAGGGTTACCGCCGTTTGAGTAGTGGTAAGAAAGACCGAAACCACCACCAGGTAAGCCAACTTGACCTAGCATTGTCGCTAGCGTAACCAACATCCAGTGACGTTGTTCACCGTATTGTTGACGCTGCATACCCCAGCCAGACATCAGTATAGTACGGTTCTTACTGAAGATATCAGCAAGTAGCTCAAGCTGCTTCACTGACACACCACAGATCTCAGACGCCCACTCAGCAGATTTTTCAACGCCGTCTTCTTTGCCCATTAGGTAAGCTTCGAATACGTCATAACCTGTTGTGTATTTGCCCAAGAATTCTTTGTCGTGTTTACCCTGCTTCACTAATGTGTGCGCAATACCCATCATCATGGCTACGTCAGTCATTGGGTGCGGAGCAATCCACTCTGCGTTGTCGCCAAAGAACTCGATAGTCTCAGAACGCATTGGATCAATCGCGATCACTGTCTTGCCCGATTTCTTCAACTGGTGGAAGAATTCAAGACCCGCACAGTCCGTTGAGCTCCAAGCGATCTTCAAGGTATTGATTGGGTTTAGACCCCAAAGTACCACCACATCACTGTGCTCAAGGATGACTGGGTAAGTCGTTTGTTGTTCATACACTTCAATCGAACCCACCACGTGCGGCATGATGACCTGCGCAGCACCTGTTGAGTAATCACCTAAGTGACCAGAGTAACCACCAGCCATGCTCATGTAACGTTGTAGAAGTGTTTGCGCTTTATGTAGCACACCACTTGAACGCCAACCGTAAGAGCCTGCGAATACCGATTCTGCACCGTACTCTTTACGAATACGTGAGTGTTGTTGATGAATCAGTTTATACACTTCATCCCAAGAGATGCGAACAAACTCATCGCTACCACGTACACCTTCAGGTGCAGATGGGTTAGCCAAGTAGCCTTTACGAACCATAGGGTATTTAACACGCGCTTTGGTGTGTACTTGGTCAGGGCCTGTAGTTTGTAGGCTGTTTGGAACGGTTTGTGCCAGTGCATTCGTGGTCGACACTAACTTACCATCTTTCACTTCACACAGCATTGGTCCCATACGGCCTGATGTTAGAACACCAGAACCGCGCTTGTCAGAAGCCATTGCGCTCATCGGCGTCAAGGATGTGAATGCCAACGCACCAGCAGTGATACCTGTGCCTTTCATAAATCCACGACGGGTCATATTAGTCATAATTTTATCCTTCTAATTCTCTTTAGTGACCAACAACGTCTTTCGCGTGGTTTTGGAAGTACTTAGTCAGCAGCTCAAGGTTTTGCTCAGAAATGTCGGTACGGTCGCCCATACTTTTCGCAACAGGTCCCCAAGCGTTCACAGTGAAGTGGTTTGAAGGAATCTTCGCGTGACACGTTGCACAATAAACATTGTCCAACTCTTCTGCATAAGACCAGATTGGGTCTAGGGTATCGACAACTGGGTCAGTAATGTCACCCGTTAACGCCACTGAACGCCACTCGTTACCGTAAGCATCGGCTTTGTATTCACCAGTAGTCAGTGCTTCTTGACCTTTGTCTGTCAGTGTCGCAACGATTGCACGTTGACCTTCACCGAAGTAAAGCACTTGTTCTGCACCTTTCATTTGGAACGCATTCAGAGTCACCGTACGGTTATCGCCTTCAGCTTTAACGACTTCAAGTTCAGCCGTTGGGTTTACGCTACCGAACTCGCCCATTGCGATATCGGTTACTGGGTAAACCACCTTCGCATCTGCTGGCGTGTTTTTGGTAAAGGCAATCAGAGTATCGAAGGCTTTGCTGTCTAGCTGAGCTTCAGGGGCAAAGTGCGCGACGCCTTTATGACAATCTATACACGTTTGGTTGTTCTCTTTACCGTAAGCGTGCATTTTCGCCGCATCACGAGATTGCTCGAACTCTTCCATTGCATCGAATTCGTGACAAGAGCGACACGTCGCTGAGTCATTCTCACGGAATTGAGCCCATACTGTTTCAGCCATCTCTTCACGGTGTGCTTCGTATTTCTCAGGCGTGTCGATCTTACCTGTGATGAATTCGTGGTAGATGTCTTTAGACGCTCTTACTTTGGTGATCACATAGTCAATCGGATCCGTTGGGATGTGGCAATCGGCACATTCAGCTCGAATGCCTTTTGCGTTACTGAAGTGAACTGAACCTTGATACTCTTTGTGGGGTGCTTCCATCGTGTGGCAAGAAACACAAAACTCAGTGCTCGATGTATAGTGCATAACGGCTGCAGTTCCCCCTAAGGTTAACCAGCCAATACCTATACCAACCGCCGCTATTAGTGCGATATAACGTTTTTTATTGTCATAATTCTTAATCATCTTCAACAATTGGTTACAATTGAGATCAGAATAATACTTTAGGGGTAGATCTGTTTGATTTGGATCATAAATCGCAACCTGAGGAACAGAAATTGAACCTTTCTGAGAGCTCACGGTCACTTTGAAAAATTAGCCCCCTCAAAACCTAATCACCTACAAAATACAAGACTACACTTAAATGTTGATTATTGATTAATCTAATATCAACGATACAAAACGGCTTTCTAAGTCAAAGAAGTAAATTGTAAATCTAATACAATATCGGCTAACTCTTTTCATAAGCTCTTCACTCCATGAACCAAACAGAATTCCAGCAAAAAATAGCGAGTTTCACCTCCATCGAACAAGCGCTTGATTACTTTGAAATTGGGTTTGATAGCAAGTTCATCGACCAGAACAGAATCGAACTGGTCAAACGATTTAATGGTTATCTGATTCTTGCGAAACCTGATGATTGGTTTTCTGGACGAAGAGCATTGAAAAACGCTTACTGCAAGGTGCAACGTAGTAAGTTAGATCGCCACACACGCTCTGCCTGTCGTGGGTGTACCACTTGCCAGCGCCGATAATTGGAAAGTTAGTTGTTCAAAAGAAAGTTGGTTGTTCAAAAATAGACAACGAAAAAGTAGATAGTTGAAATAACATCTCATTACGATTTAGTTAGTGGTTTGCTCGAAAAAAAGTGTGCTAGTCTTACGGCAACTCAACTACGAGATAAAAACTACAATGAAAATTTTCAGCAACTTCGAAAGCGGCAACATTCACGTCGTTTCAGCAGATTCACCACAAAATATTCAACTGACTATCCCAGCAGACAACCAGACTGAAATCTCTCAGTGGTTCCACTTCCGCTTAGAAAGTGATGCTCAACAAGCACACCACTTTGAAATCGGCCAATTGGCAACTTCTGCATACCCTGAAGGCTGGAAAGATTACGATGTGGTTGCATCGTACGACCGTGAAGAGTGGTTCCGTATTCCATCTCAGTTCGATGGTGACACGCTAAGCTTCGACATCATTCCTGAGCACGATTCAATGTACTTCGCGTATTTCGCACCATATTCATACGATCGTCACCAAGATCTTCTGCACAGTGCGCAAACGCACCCAGCTTGTAAGCTAGAAACTCTAGGTCACACACTAGACAACAATGACATCACTTTGCTAACCATTGGTGAGCCAAGTGAAGAGAAGAAAAACATTTGGGTTATTGGTCGCCAACACCCGGGCGAGACGATGGCTGAATGGTTGATCGAAGGCCTACTTCAACGCCTGCTTGATGAAACGGACACGGTAGGTCGTTCACTGCTAGACAGCGTTGTTTTCCGTGTTGTTCCTAACATGAACCCAGATGGCAGCATCCGTGGTCACCTGCGTACTAACGCGATTGGCGTTAACCTGAACCGTGAATGGCAATCACCTTCTATGGAACGTAGCCCAGAAGTCTTCCTTGTTCGCGAGCGCATGCTAGAAACGGGCGTTGATCTGTGTCTAGACATTCACGGCGACGAAGCGATTCCATATAACTTTGTAGCAGGTAGCGAAGGCACGCCTTCATACAACGAACGCATTGCTAAACTAGAGAATCACTTCAAGCAAGCACTACTGACTATCACGCCAGAGTTCCAAGATGAGTTTGGTTACGATAAAGACGAACCGGGCAAAGCGAATATGACGGTTGGCACAAACTGGATTGGTGAGCAGTTCAAGTGTTTAGCTTACACAGTCGAAATGCCATTTAAAGATCACATCAGCCACGCTGACGAACTTTACGGTTGGTCTCCAGAGCGCAGCGTTGCATTTGGTCACGACATGCTAGCCGCAGTTTGGGCAACAGTAGACGAACTATAAAACGAACCATAGACAGACTAAGCTCTTTGTTTGTCCCTGTATCTAGTTTGAATAGATATAACAAAGCCCAGCACTTGTGAGAGTGTTGGGCTTTTTAATCTCAGCTTAGAATCGAGTAATTTGGGCTTTAAGACATCTAACCCTAAAGCTCTTTAAGCCACTCTCAAGCTTGCAAAAAATACTGGGTATCGCTGTCTGATGTGGCGTTGTTCAGACACCATATCTTTAAAGCTTGGACCTTGTGATAACTGAACGATCACTTCGTCCCCTTCTTGTCGCAATACAGCGCCGCTAATATCGATACTGTTATTATCATGCAACCTTAAGGTACCAGCCATTGAAAAGCCGCGATAAACAGGAATGATGTTACGCATCATCAGGCGGACGCCCTTTTCAGACACTTCACTGACATGAAAAAGCTCATCCTTAATTCGCATCACCGGGCGTGCCTTTTGGGGGTACTTTAAGCGGTAATATTTGCGTTTCTGGGTGAATGACTCTTCACGCATTAGTGGCTCCCTGTCTCTGTTATTCTGTAAAGCAAACTGACCGTTAATTTCAGTAATCATCAGCAATGGCCATTCTTAATCTTCAATTCGGCTTCAAATAAATACATTCACCAAGTTGATATCTGCCGATTATATCGGCTTGAGAATATAATACTTTAGATATTTGCTCCAGGCGCT
Organism: Vibrio toranzoniae; assembly: GCF_024347655.1. Taxonomy (NCBI): domain Bacteria; kingdom Pseudomonadati; phylum Pseudomonadota; class Gammaproteobacteria; order Vibrionales; family Vibrionaceae; genus Vibrio; species Vibrio toranzoniae. The sequence continues at coordinate 1,963,946 of NZ_AP025514.1, forward strand.
AATTATTGACTCATTGCGTACAAAAAAAGGACTTCAGTCATATACGTTGAGTACTTCACTTCTGTATAAAATCTAAACTGAACCGTTAGTTGACTATACTCACAACATTTTTTACTTTGTTTTCAATAAGCTTGTCATTATGGCTGCAAAACTGATTCTCTAACATTTGTAGCCCTGTTAGACTCCACCTCCCTTTTGATACTTGGTTCATTTATGTCATTTGATAACCTAACCCTTAACGCAAAAACCGTCGCGGCTATACCATCTCAATTCGATAAACCAACAGAGATACAACAAGCGGTAATTCCTACAATTATTGCAGGGAAAGACGTGCTGGCGTTGGCTCAAACGGGTAGCGGAAAAACATTGGCGTTTGGCTTACCTTTGCTGAACAACATCAACCATGATGTCAATGAACTGCAAGCGCTGGTTATCGTTCCAACACGTGAACTGGCGTCTCAAGTCGCTGAGTCTTTAGAACCGATCGCAACGGCTATTAATATCAGCACGATGACCTTAATGGGCGGTGTGAACACGGATGACCAACAACAGCAATTATTAACCAAACCACAACTTGCTATCGCAACACCGGGGCGCTTGCTAGCTGTTATCAAAAGTGGCGAATTGGAGTTAACTCAATGTGTGTCATTGGTTCTTGATGAAGCAGACCGATTAATCGACATGGGATTTTGGCCTGATATTCAAGCGATCACCGAAGCTCTGCCAACGAAGCGCCAGTCACTGCTATTCTCTGCGACACTTCCTCCAGAGTTGGTCAATCAAGCTGAAACGCTTTTATCAAACCCAGAAAAGATCACGACTCACCAAGAGAATAGCGTTGTCTCTGCCATTGATGAAACACTCTATCTCGTGAACAAAGGCAGTAAAGCTCAAGCGCTCCTTGCTCTACTTAATCAGAACGATTGGTCACAGGTTTTGGTGTTTATCGGAGCAAAAGATAACGCCGACGCATTAACCAAGCGATTGAACAAAGCCAAGATCAGCGTGAGTGCGTTACATGGCAACAAGAGCCAAGAAGAGCGCGCGCAGGCGTTAGAGAGTTTCAAAAATGGCGAAACTCGCGTGCTTATCGCAACCGATGTGATGGCTCGTGGCATCCATATCGATCAGCTACCTGTTGTGATCAACTTTGAACTGCCTTCTCACTCAGCAACTTATGTACATCGCGTAGGAAGAACGGCGAGAGCAGGGAGCGCAGGCTGTGCTATCTCGCTCGTTAGCCACAGTGAAAACGAGCACCTCAATGCGATTCGAATTTTGACCAACAAACCGCTTCCGTTGCAATCGTTAGAAGGTTTCCCTGTGACTGATAAACCAGCATCAGAAACAACGGTTCGTAAGCGCCCGCCAAAAGACAAAATGGCCAATCGACGAACAGCTAAAAAGAAGAACGTCAAACAATTTAAGAGCAAACCAAACAGCTCAAAGTAACCAGAAATAGCTCTATGCAACCATAAATAGAATAATTAGCTCAGTTTTCACTGGGCTTTTTATAGGCAACAAAACATAAAGTTCACGCCCAAAACAGATCTAAAGACGCCAACTTAAATGACACTTTTGTGAATTATGATGCCAACGTATTGATTCTTGGTTGCTCAAAAAAAATACTCTTAAATCACGTTGACGCCCCTATATCTGACAACTAGATTTTTCTATTAGTGTCTAAAACAGGAGGTCATTGAAATGAAACGTGCTAGCTCTACATATCGATTGCAATTGATTAAGGAAGTGGCAACCCGCCAAGATCGTCAACGTTGCAATGACCCGATGACAAACTACATACAAGATCTAATAGACAGAAAAGACGATTGTGATACTTTGGTGGAACGTAACCAAAGGTTCAATGGCAGTCATTTTGATGAACATATCGGTGGTTGGGTTAGCGATCATTGGGGCAGTAAGTAAGTCGATTTCTGGCTGAGTTAATAAATAAAGCAGCAAGCAACGTAGCCGACTGTAGTGTTTATCTTGGCGTTAATTAACCCACTATCTGCAACAATTTCCTATCACTGAGCCAGTAGAAAGTATCTTAGTTAAAAGATCATAAAATTAATGGTTGCCTTCTAAATACCCAATACCCATTGAGTTAGAGAAGGCAACGACTTCCAGTTGATGAAGGTATTGATTTAGCTTTAGACAAATTTAACCGTTCACAACACTCTGCATGTTATTGAAAAGGCATATCTGAAAGGTGTGAAAGTATCTCCAGTTGCTCTTCTTCTGTCATCGAATGCCAATCGCGTGCACTTTTTTCTGGATCATCTTTAGCCCCAATTCGCTTTCTATCCAGTGCTTGGGCTGGTTTTTTATTTAGTTTTGTGTCCTTTTTATTCATACCAACACCTTTCCTTCTGGTACAACGTACCTATCTTATTATTACACACCAAGCATTATGTAAAGTAATAGTTACTTCAGGGTTAAATAAAATCTTAACACTTCACTTTAGCCGAAAAGATCTCTTTGGGGACTGGTATTTCCCTCTACTTTTTCAGGCTCACCAACTAAGTTTTTTTGCTTCATTATTTTTCGTCTATAGCGCTGACGACACAGTTTTATCACGTGCAATTGCTCTGACGGTGTCATCGACATCCAATTAAAACGTTCATCTCTTTTACGCATACAACCATTGCAATAACCTTTTTCATCGCTTGAGCAAACCCCAACGCAAGGGCTTGGAACTTGGAAAAACTCTAACTGCTCCACCATGCCTCCTCACTTCCTTACACATTAAAAACCTAGCTTACTAATTAAAAAATAAGCGATTAATTGGTCGATGAGGTCATAAAATACATAATAAACTATGACCTTATACTGACACATATAGTGTTTTGTAAACTATACTTTTAACCTATTAAGTTACACATACCCCATAACTTCGTTTTCCTTTGGAGCCTTATAGTATGAAGTTTAGTTCAAAAAAATTACTAGCAATAGCCGCTTTACCTATGGTGCTAGCAGCATGCACGACAACAGGTGATAACGCAGTGCAAGTAACACCAACCGATCTACAGCACCATAATTGGGAACTTGCGCAAATTGATGGTAAGGACATTGAGAAAAGCGAACATCAAGCAACACCTCGTCTAGAGGTCGGCGAAAAGATGACAGCAAACGGCATGGCTGGTTGTAACAACTTCTTTGGTCAGGGCGAGCTGAAAGACGGTCAATTCCGCATTAAGCAAATGGGCATGACAATGAAAATGTGTCACGGCTCTGCGATGGAAATCGAACAATCGGTTTCTGCTACTCTAAGCGAGTGGAGCGACGTAACGCTAACAAACGATACGCTAGTACTGAAAAACGATGTACACACACTAACGTACACAATTCGTGACTGGGTAAACTAATCCGTCATCGACATCAGATATTGATTTAAGGAGCCTTCATGGCTCCTTTTTATTGCTTGCTCAAAACCTAATCATTAAAAACACCACTTCTCGCCTTCTTTTCGTACCAACCTCCAATAAATATCAAAAAAATCTCATTTAGGTGCAATTAATTCACCGCTTTAACGGTCTGTTGTTAGGATGGCAGAGGCCCCTAGTAATTGATTGAATTTACTCTTGAATTAGAAATTATTTAAGAAACAGATAGAATAACTATTAGGGAGTTCGAAAACACAATGCTCTTGCCCGTTCACTACCAAATGGAAAAGTTTATGAACAAGATAGTAAGTACGTTAGGAATCATGGCAACCGTTGCATACAGCGCAACCATTTATGCTGATGAAGCAACATCAACCGACAGCTGGAACCAAATTGAACAGCAGGCAGAGGGAGAAACTGTCTACTTTCACGCTTGGGGCGGAAGCCAAGAAATCAATCGTTACCTACAATGGGCAGGCAAGAAGTTACAGAGTGACTACGGTGTTACCTTAAAGCATGTAAAAGTAACCGATATTGCAGAAACCACGACTCGCTTACTTGCAGAAAAAGCGGCAGGCAAGAACAGTGAAGGCAGTGTTGATATCGTTTGGATCAATGGCGAAAACTTCCGTTCAATGAAAGACAACGCTTTGTTGTTTGGCCCATTCACGGAGTCGCTTCCAAACTGGCAATATGTCGATAAGTCTTTACCGATAGATGTCGACTTCTCTGAACCAACAGAAGGCCTTGAAGCACCTTGGGGCGTTGGACAACTTGTGTTCATTCACGACCAAGAGACACTACACAACCCGCCACAATCGTTTTCGGAGATGTTGAGCTACGCTCAAGCTTTCCCAAACCGTTTGAGCTACCCTCGCCCACCTGAATTTCACGGCACTAGCTTCATCAAGTCTCTATTGATTGAGCTAACAAACAATAACCCAGCACTGGCTCAGCCTGTTTCGGAAGACAACTTCCAAGCAGTAACAGCACCACTCTGGGCTTACCTAGACAAATTCCATAAAGTGGCGTGGCGCGGTGGTAAACAATTCCCTGCTGGCACATCTGAAAGCATCCAACTTCTGGATGATGGACAACTCGACCTAGCCATAACATTCAATCCAAACTCTGTATATTCAGCGCAAGCAAGTGGCCGTTTAGCGGAAACTACCAAAGCTTATGCATTAGAAAGTGGCGCTCTATCTAATATTCACTTCCTTGCGATCCCTTGGAATGCCAATGCAAGTGCTGGCGCTCAAGTGACCATCAACTTCCTATTGAGCCCAGAAGCGCAATCTCGTAAGGGTGACCTCAATGTTTGGGGCGATCCTTCAGTGCTGAGCAGCAAATACCTGACCGGAAGTGCTAAAAATACTCAGCAATTTAAATCGGTTGATGAACCACACCCAAGCTGGCAAAACGCGCTCGAGAAAGAGTGGCTTAAGCGATACGGTAACTAAGCTTAATGCTACGCGCTCTATATTTTGTTGTTATAGCTGTGTGCATTATCCCTACGATTCCCGGGGTAGCGGGAGTGGTGGCCTCGTCACTGAGTTTTATCCCGCCCCTAGGTTTAGAGGAGCCCTCTCTCAACGGTTTTAGCCAAGTCTTCCAATGGGAAGGGGCTTGGCACTCTATCGGTTTAAGCCTAGGCTCTGCGATCGCGAGCAGCTACATCGCCTGCTTCCTTACCTTTTGTATTCTTCAAGCCTCTTGGGGAAACAAATTTTGGAGAAAGATTGAGCTGACGTTGTCGCCAATGCTGGCTATTCCACATGTCGCTTTCGCTATTGGCTTTGCTTTTCTATTTAGCCCAACAGGCCTTGGAGCGAGAGCGGTACATCACCTACTCGGTGAATCGGCGACGAGTTCTGAATTGGCTTTGTTGGTTAAAGACCCATACGCTTTCGGCCTTATCATTATGCTGGCATTCAAAGAAGTGCCTTTCCTATTGCTGATGAGCATATCGATACTTCAACAAATCGATGTCGAACGTATCACTAAGGTGAGTGCTTCACTGGGCTACAGTCGCTATCAGATTTGGTGGAAGTGTATTTTCCCACAATGGTTTACTAAGCTTCGTTTCCCAATGCTTGCGGTACTCGCTTACAGTGTATCGGTTGTTGATATTGCTTTGATCATTGGCCCAACTAACCCGCCGACCTTTGCCGTTTTAGTTTGGCAATGGTTCAATGATCCAGATCTCAACCTACTGCCACGAGCAGCAGCCGGAGCCATTGTGCTATTTGGCTTAGCGTCGTTAATCATCGCCTTAGCACGTTTGGTTGAGTGGGCAATTCTGAAATACTTTCGAACTTGGCAATATTCAGGCAGAACAGGCGTAAACCTTCCCGGGAAAACCGTGTTTACGGTGCTTGCTGCGCTGTCACTGCTTATCATTCCATTGATGGTGATTTGGAGTGTTGCCCAACGTTGGCGTTTCCCAGACCTACTCCCTAGCCGATATAGCATGCGTTTCTGGGAGTTTGAGTGGGATGGCATCATGAGTACCGTGGGACAAAGCTTATGGATTGGTCTTATCGCCGCTTCTGTGGCTTTAATACTTGCGCTTGTTGCTCACGAATATCGGATCAAGTACAAGTGGCAAGTTCCCGGCTTTATCATCGCGATCCCAATGTTGATCCCTCAACTCTCTGTGTTGTTCGGTATGCAAGTCACCACGCTTTATATCGGCAGCAGCGCTTATGAGTTCTGGGTGATTTGGGCACACGTATTCTTCGCCTTTCCATTTGTGTACCTGTCTTTAGACGGGCCTTGGAAGAGCTTCAATGATGGGCTCATTAAAGCGTCACTCAGCCTAGGCAAGTCGCCATTTCAAAGTTGGTACTCCATCAAGCTTCCTATCTTGTTGCCTGCTGTTGCCTTCGCTTGGGCGGTCGGGATCAGTGTGAGTTTGGCTCAATACTTACCAACATTAATGCTTGGCGCGGGTCGCATTAGCACGATCACCACAGAAGCTGTTGCGCTAACGAGTGGTTTCGACCGCAGAGTGACCGCTATTTACGCTATCTGGCAGGCCTTATTGCCTCTGTTCTTTTTCTCTTTAGCGATATTGGTCAGCCGACTTCAGCTCAGATATCGCCGTCTTACTTTTAAGGGTTTTCTAAGTAATGAGTCTGTACCTCAACGACCTCGCCATCCGTAAAAACGATGGTGAATCGCTGTTTTCAGCGCTAAACGTAACATTAGAATCAGGCCAAGTACTGGCTTTGATGGGCCCGAGCGGTTGCGGAAAATCGACTTTGTTGGATGCCGTTGCTGGGCATCTGAATGATGAGTTTTCATACTCTGGCACTGTTGTTTTGAATGATATTCAGCTCGATGATCTTCCATCACATCAACGTGAGGTCGGTATTCTGTTTCAAGATGACTTGCTGTTCCCTCATCTAAAAGTGTGGGAAAACTTAGCATTCTCATTACCTAACTCTATTAAGGGTTCCGCTCGTCAACAGCAAGCAATGACAGCGTTAAAAGACATTGAACTGACTCATTTAGCGGAGTCATTCCCTGATCAAATCTCCGGCGGTCAACGTGCGAGAATAAGCTTAACTCGTATGCTTTTGGCTAAGCCTAAATTGGCTTTGCTTGATGAACCGTTCAGTAAGTTAGACCAAGAGCTCAGAGCACAGTTTCGCGATTGGGTGTTTGAGCAGTTGACGAAAGCCAATATCCCTACGCTGATGGTGACGCACGACGACGCAGACGTGCCTCAAGGGGCGCAAGTACTCTCTTGGCCATGGAGAAGTCACTATGCTGGATAAATACTCTATCAAGGTCATTAAGTGGCCGTTAAACCAATCAGCAAAAGTACTGAATCAACTCGGTATCACAGCGAACCAAACCACCCTGCTCGGATTTTTAGTCGGCTGTTTAGCGTTTCCTGCGTTAGCATTTCAACAATATGAGTGGGCGTTAGGCTTCATTGTATTCAACAGAGTGTGTGATGGACTTGATGGCGCCTTGGCTCGAATCCAAGGCATCAGTGATGCGGGCGGCTTCCTCGATATCAGCCTAGATTTCCTTTTCTACTCGCTGATCCCTTTTGGCTTTGTGATTGCCAATCCAGAGCACAACGCCATTGCCGGTGCATTTTTGGTCTTCTCTTTTATCGGCACAGGCAGCAGCTTTTTAGCGTTTGCGGTGATGGCAGGCAAGCGAGGCATCGAGAACCCCGTTTATAAACATAAGTCTCTGTACTACATGTCTGGGCTAACAGAAGGCACAGAAACCATAGCTAGCTTCATCGCATTCTGTATTTGGCCGCAACACTTTGCAGTTATCGCTTATACCTTTGGTGCGGCGTGTTGGCTAACCACGTTCATGCGTATTTATTTTGGGTTCCAAACCCTCAAGACTCAGCAAGAGAGTTAGCAATCTAACGACAAAAAAAAGATACAAAAACGCCACTCAATATGAGTGGCGTTTTCTTTCTAATGCTAACATTCGATTAAGCGTCAGCAGCAGTGTTAATTCTAAATCTCAATACTTTGAGGCTTGAATCAAGGTCGACATCGACAAACTCAGGCGGGTTGTCTAGGCGCTCAATAAACTCAACGTTTGGCGCTTCTTCTGCCATCGTTTCGATAAGGAAATTAGGAGAAACCGCTGGTGAGTTAACACACGCAATCACTTCACCACCTTCCGTTAGAAGCTCAGGCAATCGACGTAAGATCTTTTTGTAGTCTTTAGTTAGTGCGAAACTGCCTTTTTGGAACGAAGGCGGATCAATGATAACCAACTCGTAAGGGCCGCCTTTCTTGATTTTTCCCCACGACTTAAAGATATCGTAGCCAAGAAAGTTAACCGAGCGCATGTCGTGGTCATTCAAACGGTGATTATCGCGGCCTTTGTTTAGCGAACCACGCGACATATCCACGTTCATGCACTGGCGAGCGCCACCAGCGATAGCTGCGACAGAGAAGCCACAAGTGTATGCGAACAAGTTAAGTACGTTTTTATCCTTGGCATTATCTTGTACCCACTGACGACCGTTACGCATGTCTAGGAACAAACCGAAGTTCTGATTACGGCCAATGTCGAGCTGATACTTAAGACCGTGCTCAACCACGACTGGAGAGTCATTCAACTCACCCCATAGAACCTCTGAAGGCGCACCATCAGCATAACGGTGTTGCAGAACAATACTTGTGCCCTGCTTTGCTTGCCAGATCTCTTTATTGGTCAAGTCCACCAATCCAGCTTTAAGAGATGACAAGAACTCATCGTCTACTTCTTTGAATACGTTAACCAGTAGTTGCCCATCAACCCAATCACATGTCAGTTGCTCTAGACCTGGCCAAAACTTACCACGACCGTGAAAGATACGACGCAGTTCATTAGGAACTTCATTAAGTTGCTGTTCAATATGACTAAAAAACAGAGGTAAAGCTGATGCTTCCATTATTTCACTCACTTAGTGTTTAGCTTTGGCCAAGTTAATGACCAAGGTTCAAGCCAACAGTCCAAACCGTTAGAAACGATTTCCTGATGCCACTTCTCTCCTAAAGAGTCTAAGCTCCTTGGGTCGCAGACATATTCGTAGGCTTGTGATTGATAGGTAAATCGAATCGCGAAGGCATGCAGATAACCTCTATCAGCCTCACTCGATGGATTGTAAATAGGGTCACCAGCAATAGCTGAGCCGATCGACTTCATCGCGACACGGATCTGGTGAGTTCGCCCAGTATAGGGTTTACATAAAAGTAGACGCTCACCGGGTTCAGCCGTTGCTGATAAAAACTGAGTAATCGCTGGGTTTTCTTTGCTGGTCAATAACTTCCAGCTAGAGCGTCGTGAACGCTCCATATCTCCAGAAATCAAACCCTGCTTTTTCTTCGGCTTCTTAAAGCCAATCGCAAGGTAGTATTTCTCCACTTCACGCTTTGCGAAAAGCTGTGAAAGCTCACTCGCCGCTGAAGAGTTCTTTGCTAGCAGCAGAATGCCTGAGGTCATTTTATCAAGGCGATGAACGAGATACAGCTTAGGTTCATTGATTGCCTTAGCCACTTCTTGAAGCAACATAGTATCGCCATCATCTTTGTGGACGCTGACACCAGGGTGCTTATTGATAAGTAAAAAATCAGAGTGGTTCAGAAGAATATCGAACATGTAAAAGCTAGCTCCATTGTAGAGCGTGGAGTATACCGTGTCTGAACCCAGAATCCAGCTACGAAAAAGTCCAACGAACTCAATAAACTTTCTTTCTCACGAACAATTTCACACTAGAGCGACCTAAATCAAAATACAGCTCAACTAATCGTTAATGGTATTTAGACTAAGTACCAAGAGGGTAACTTTAGTTATTATAATTAACGAATAGAGTCGTAAGCATAAAAAACGGGAGCCTAAGGCTCCCGTTTATCAATTGACTTTAGCTTGCGATTAGAATTTTTTAGAAATTACCGCAGAGCCAGCAATGATACCAATACCTAGTAGCATGATTGCCCCTTTACCGCTGTCGAAGCCAGAAGAGATACCCATGAACGCTACAATAGCGATAGCTACTGGGATGATGTACTTAACGAGTGTGTACCACAGACCGAACAATGGGAAAGAGACTTCACCGTCGTTAGTGATTTCTTTCTCTAAGTCTGCACGGTTTAGTCTCCAACCTGCAAAGATACATACCAACATACCGCCAACGGCCAGGAAGATCTTGTCAGTCAATAGATCAAAGATATCGAATGCACCAGTATCAAACAGTGTTGGACCGAAACCACCAAGTGATAAAGAAGCAAAGATACATAGAATGACCATAACTGAACTTGCAGTCAGTACTGCTGTTACACGCTTCATGCCTTTTTCATCAATTAGGTAAGAAACCACAACTTCAAGTAGAGATACTGAAGAAGTCAGTGCAGCAACACTTAGACCAACGAAGAACATAAGAGCAAATAGAAGGCCAACTACGCCGCCCATTTCAGCGAATAGCTGAGGAACAACAACGAAGACTAGACCAGGACCAGCTGCAGGCTCCATACCAAATGCGAACATTGCAGGGAACATTGCTACACCAGCTAGGATAGCAACGCCAGTATCCATCGCTGTAACCATAGCTGTAGTTTGAACTAGATTCTCTTTCTTCTTAAGGTAAGAACCGTATGTCAACATACAACCCATACCAAGACTTAATGAGAAGAAGGCTTGACCTAGTGCTGCTAGGATTACACCGCTGTCTACTTTAGAGAAGTCAGGGCTGAATAGGAATTCAAGACCAGCCATCGCGCCCGGAAGCATGATGCCTTTAATTGATACCACGATAAGGATGATGAAAAGAATTGGCATCAATATCTTACCCGCCTTCTCAATACCACCAGAGATACCTTTAATAACGATAACAACGTTAAGCAACAGATACAGGCCCATCCACATTAATGGTTGAACTGGGTTTGAGATAAAACCGCCGAAGCTATCACCAATGGCTTCTGGTGCATCAAGAAGACCACCAGCAATTTTACCAATGTATGCAATTGACCAACCACCTACAACTGGGTAAAAACCCATAATTAATAGGCCGCTGAACACACCGATAACGCCGGCGAACGTCCAACGACGGTCTGTTGTTTTAAATGCACCTACTGCTGATCTTTGCGTATGACGGCCAATCGCAAATTCAGTCAACATGACACTGAAACCGATAAAGATGACAAAAAACAGGTAGATTGCAACGAATGCACCGCCGCCGCTTTCGCCTGCTGTGTAAGGGAATTTCCAAATGTTACCTAAGCCAACAGCAGAACCTGCTGCAGCCATTACGAATCCTAACTTCGAACCCCAGGTATCGCGAGGTGTTGTGGTTGTATTACTCGTAGCCACGTGTACTCCAAACTTTTGTGTTATGTGATGTTGTGTTTTGCTTTGGGTGGCGTCTTTAAAAGATAAGGTGTATAAATAAATTTACACAACTAAAAGATTTGATTGACGCTCGTTATATAGCAAGTAAACCAGTTTAAAAATAAAATTGGAAGCGCGAACCGTACATATTTCGTTACCAGTGTAAATTTTTATGGTTAAATAGTACGCTTTCGCTCAAAACAATCGCTTTCTTCTTAAGTTAACTAAAACTTAACAACTTTAACCTATTTACAGCTTTTGCTCTATTTTGTAAATAGTTGATTCCTTAAATTCCCATATTCTTAAAATAGCATTACTATCTAACTGTCTCTTTTTTCGAGTATTCAATGTGGAAAAGTTCTACCATTTTTTAACTTTGGCTTCTGTCGCTTTGTACTGGGTTCTTGTCGCCGGTGTAACTTTACGTATCGTACTAAAACGACGCTCTCTCAGTGTTTCTCTTTCCTGGCTCATGATTATTTACATTCTCCCTATTGTTGGAGTCGCTTTTTACTTTCTTTTTGGTGAACTGAACTTAGGTAGAAAGCGAGCTGAACGCGCGCACCGAATGTTTACTCCCTTTGGTGATTGGTTCCGCCAGTTAAATAATTGCCAACTGCACCAGCCAGGCAAAGTCGGCTCGCCTATCCACAAGATTGATGAACTTTGTAACAATAGGATGGGCATTCCTGCACTCAGTGGTAACACGCTTTCACTGCAAGCTTCTCCTAATGAGAGCTTACACGCCATTATCGAAGATATAGAAAATGCCCAGACCAGTATTAAGATGGTTTTCTATATTTGGCACCCTGGCGGCCTTACTGACTCGGTAGCGTCTTCACTCATTAGAGCAGCAAAACGCGGCGTCGATGTTAAAGTTTTGCTCGATTCAGCAGGTAGCCCTCGCTTCTTCAGGAGCCACTGGTATCTAATGATGAAAAACGCAGGCGTCCAAGTTGTGCAAGCGTTGGAAGTGAGCCCATGGCGTATTTTTTTACGGCGCTTAGATTTAAGGCAACATCGCAAAATCATCGTAATTGACGAATCCATTGCTTATACCGGTTCAATGAACATGGTTGACCCACTCCATTTCAAACAAAGCTCAGGGGTGGGTCACTGGATCGACGTAATGGTCCGTATAACTGGCCCAACCGTTAACGTGCTGTCGGCAATCCATGGTTGGGATTGGGAAGTAGAAACGGGCGAACGAATTCTTCCCGACTTACCGAAATGTCCTGTTGAAGAAATAATGACTCATCATCCAGTTCAAGTTGTTCCATCAGGTCCGGGGATGCCTGAATATTTAATCCTGCAGGTTCTAACTATTGCCATTAATCAGGCAAATAAATCTCTATGCATCACCACGCCTTACTTTGTCCCTAGTGCAGACTTATTAGAGACACTTAAAATGACAGCTCAACGTGGTGTAAACGTAGAACTGATCATTCCACACAACAACGATTCGTTAATGGTTAAATGGGCTTCTCGCGCCTTTTATACCGAGCTGCTTGAAGCAGGAGTGAAAATTTATGAGTTTTATGGTGGCCTTCTTCATACCAAATCTGTAGTGGTTGATGAAGAATTCTGTTTGATCGGAACGGTCAATATTGACATGCGTAGTCTCTGGCTCAATTTTGAAGTCACACTTGCCGTCGATGATGTACACTTCACTCGACAACTATCAGAATTACAAAAGTCTTACATTGAATCGGCTCATCAAGTTGAATTAGAACAATGGGAAAAGAGGAGCCTAGGTAACCGCTTCTTTGAAAGGTTGTTCTATTTGTTCAATCCTCTGCTTTAATAAGATCAAAGAATCAGTAATAACTGGCCACTCATCACTTCCTAATTACGCTTGTAACCGTTAATCCTAAACCACGACAAAAATTAAAAAGTGTAAAAACTCCAGTCTCCCTCTTGATTTGGGGGCTGCTAGCATGTTTTAAATAGAACATAACCATCGATAAGGAATTCACAGCATGTCCGAAAGCAAAACCACCAAACTCATCACAGCAGGTCGTGATAAGAAGTGGACCAATGGCGTCGTAAACCCACCAGTTCAACGAGCTTCTACTGTCGTTTTCAACACAGTAGAAGAGAAACGTAAAGCAACCGTTAATCGCGCTAACCAAACTCTTTTCTACGGACGCCGTGGCACTACGACTCATTTCGCGTTTCAAGATGCAATGGTTGAAGTTGAAGGCGGTGCAGGCTGTGCTCTTTATCCTTGTGGTACAGCAGCAATCTCAAACGCAATCTTATCTTTTGTAGAAACAGGAGACCATATTCTCATGGTCGACACCTGTTACGAACCAACTCGTGATTTTTGCGAAACCATCATGAAAAAGATGGGTGTGGAAACAACTTACTATAAGCCAACCATTGGCGAAGACATTAAAGATCTTATAAAGCCAAACACCAAAGTGCTTTTTACCGAGTCTCCGGGTTCAGTCACCATGGAAGTACAAGACATCCCAACACTCGCACGTATTGCTCACGAGCATGAAATCATCGTGATGCTAGACAACACTTGGGCAGCAGGCGTTAACTTCTCTCCGTTTGATTTCGGTGTTGATATATCGATTCAAGCAGCGACCAAATACATCGTTGGCCATTCTGATGTAATGTTGGGGACCGCTGTTGCCAACGAAAAATGCTGGGAACAACTACGAGAACAGAGTTACTTGATGGGACAATGTGTCTCTCCAGATGACGCTTATCTTGGTCTTCGTGGTATTCGAACTCTTGATGTTCGACTACGCCAACACGCAGAAAGCAGCTTGAAAGTCGCAAAATGGTTAGAGACTCGCCCTGAAGTTGACCACGTTCGTCATCCTGCCCTAGAGACTTGCCCCGGCCATGAGTTCTTCAAACGAGATTTTACTGGTGGTAATGGCTTATTCTCTTTTGTTTTAAAGAACTCAAACCCACAAGCAACGACGGCGCTGCTTGACGGCATGACCCACTTTAGCATGGGTTACTCATGGGGTGGATTTGAGAGTTTGATTCTAGCAAATGAGCCAAGTAGCTTTAACAGCCTGAGAACTGTTGCCAATCCTAATTTCGAAGGTACCTTGATACGTGTTCATATTGGGTTAGAAGATGTCGATGACCTGATTGCCGATCTAGAGGCGGGCTTAGAACGTTATAGCGCTCTGATTTAATTTCAAGAGTCATACCAATCGTATTATTATTATATCAAAAGGCAGGACTACCCTGCCTTTTCTATGTTCAATTACCTCACAATTATTTCGTCACAAGAAATAACACTTTATTTATGAGGACAACCGACTAAATGATCATTGACCATACCGGTCGCTTGCATAAACGCGTAACAGATTGTTTCCCCAACAAACTTAAAGCCTCTCTTCTTTAAAAACTTACTCATCGCTTTGGATTGCTCTGTAGAGGCGGGAACTTGGGACATCTCGGTCCATTGATTTTCAATCACCTTATTATCGACAAACTGCCATAAAGCATTGGATAAAGAACCAAACTCTTTCTGAAGTTCAAGCGTTGCACGAGCATTGTTGTAAACCGAAGCAATCTTACCCTTATGCTTAACCACATCGAAGTTTTCAATGATATTCGCCACATTGTCTTCATTGAGTGCGGCTAGCTTGTTGAGATCATAGTTATCAAATGCGGCACGGTAGCCGTCGCGCTTTTTGAGTATCGTGATCCAACTCAGGCCAGCTTGTGCCCCCTCTAACGTAATGAATTCAAACAACACTTGGTCGTCGTAAACCGGTACGCCCCACTCAGTATCGTGATATTCCCTTTCCAGTTCATGTTTAAGAGCCCATGCGCAGGTTCTATCCGATGCGTTCGCTTCCATTTTGTCTTCTCTTTTATCAATCGGTATATAAAAATAACGCCCCATTCAGGGGCACTATTTCAAAGGTTAATTGCCGTTAAGCCACTTTAATCTTGTGGAATAGACGATACAACACAGGTACTACGATTAGCGTCAGTACCGTCGCAAAGCCCAAACCAAACATAATGGTTACTGCCATTGGTTTGAAGAAGATATCTGGTAATAGCGGGATCATACCTAAAATAGTTGTGATCGCCGCCATACATACCGGACGCACACGGCTTAATGCCGCATCAACAACCGCGACATACGGATCTTTACCCGACTTCATCTCAATCTCAATTTGATCAAGTAGTACGATACCGTTCTTCAAAAGCATCCCAGATAGACTCAAGAAACCCAACAGCGCCATAAAGCCAAATGGTGTATTCAAGGCTAATAAGCCTGTCGTCACCCCTATTAACGCCAATGGAACCGTTAACCAAACAATTAAAGGCTCTTTCACTGAGTTAAATAAGAACACGGTAATTAAGAACATGAACAAATAGCCAAGAGGCATGGTTGTGAACAGTGATGCTTGTGCATCTGCTGACGATTCATATTCACCACCCCACTCAAGTGAGTAACCCGGTGGCATCTCAATCGCTTCAATTTGTGGTTGTAATCGTTTTTGCAGAGTCGAAGCGGTTTCTTCACCCAAAAGGTCATTATCGGCCATTACCGTTAACATGCGCTTACGGTTCTTACGAATGATCAGTGGATCTTCCCATTCCAGCTCGTAGCCTAACGTTATTTGTTGCAGTGGGATGTATTCACTTAATGCCGGGCTCCAGATCTTCATGCCTTCGATGTTACGAATGTCGACACGCTCACCTTCAGGCAAACGCGCGACAATGGGCATCAGCGTAGTACCATCACGGTACACACCAATCGATTTACCAGAGAAAGACATCGCGAGGAAATCATCAACGTCTGATTTTGTAATACCATAACGGCGTGCTTGGCTTTCATTGAACTGAGGTTCTAGCACCTTGGTTCTTTCACGCCAATCGTGACGAATGTTAAATGCACCTTTGTCGGCGCGCATGATATCCATCACTTGAGCTGCAATTGAGCGTAATACCGTTGGATCAGAACCTACAATTCGTGCTTCAATTTTCGCACCGCCACCAGGGCCTAATTCGATTTGTTTGAGCTTGTAGTCGATTTCAGGGAACTGACCATTTACATGTTTACGGAAACGCAGCATCAACCCTTCAAGTACTTCGTAACTTTTCACACGAACCGTTATCTCGCCATATGCGCTATAACTTTTCTCTGGTGAGTAAGTCAGCATGAAGCGTTGTAGACCTTTACCTGCCGTCGTCGTGATATGATCAACTTCTCCCTGCTTTGCTAACCAACTTTCAAGTACCTTAAGCTTGGTGTTGGTCGCACGAATATCGCTCCCTTCCGGCATCCACACATCCACTTGGAACATTGGTGTGGTTGAAGATGGGAAGAAGGCCTGTTTCACAAAACCAAAACCATAAACACTCGCCCCCAAACCGATAATCAAAACGAGCATGGTGAGCCACGCACGCTTCATACAGAACTCAAGGAAGTTTTTATAGATAACAAAAACCATCCCATTGTATGGGTCTTTGCCTTCGTTATCAGGGTCAACCTTTTGACCTTTGAAGAACATGTCAGCAAAGAAAGGCGTAATTGAGATAGCAGTAAACCAACTCAGCATTAACGAGACAAGTAGCACCGTAAATAAGGTGCCACAATATTCACCAGTTGAGTCTTCAGACAAGCCAATAGGAGCAAAAGCGGTGACTGCAATAACCGTTGCACCCAACAATGGCCACTTGGTCTGAGTAACGATATCGGTGGCGGCCTGCATCCTGGTTCGCCCCTTCTGCGTGCCGATCAATACTCCTTCCACCACCACAATGGCATTATCCACCAGCATCCCCAAGGCGATAACCAACGCGCCTAATGAAATACGTTGAAGGTCGATCTTGAGGTATTGCATGAAAATGAAGGTACCGAAAACAGTCAATAGCAGTATTAAACCGATCAGAAGACCCGACCGTAGCCCCATGAAGAACAAGAGAACCACAATCACGATCGCAACCGCTTGCCCTAAACTGACTACAAAACCGCTTACCGACTTATCGACTTCTTTTGGTTGGTTATACACCTCAGAAATGTCGATACCAACTGGCTGTTGATATTTAAGCTCTGCAAGCCGTCGGTCAAAGGCTTCCCCCACCTCAACCACGTTCACGCCCTGCGCAAATGAGACACCAAGGTTGAGGGCGAGTTTACCGTTATAGCCAATGATGTTACTCGGTACCTCAACATAGCCACGAGTGACGTCAGCTACATCTTTTAAATAGATGAGGCCTTGAGCACCACCTTCCGTCAAAATTAAATCACCGAGTTGTTCAACATTCTGGAACTCACCTGTGGGATGAATTCGAATGTACTCATCACCAATCCTTACCGCACCCGCACTTGATACAATGTTCTGAGTTGATAAAAGGTTAAATACCGTGCTCGGAGAGAGGCCCAAAGAGCTAATACGTTTCATCGATATCTCAATGAAGACTTGCTCTTGCTGTTGACCGGAAACAGAAACTTTACTGACCCCATCAACCAACTCCATCTCTCGCCTTAAATAATCAATGTAATCCAACAGCTCTTTGTAACTATAGCCATCCCCCGTCACCGCCAGCAAAATACCGTAAACGTCACCGAAGTCATCAATGACTTGAGGATCATTAACGCCGGGTGGCAGTTCCACCTTAAGATCATTCACTTTTCGGCGAAGTTCATCCCATATTTGCGGAAGGTCATCGGGACCGTAGTTATTCTTCATCGTTACCGTTACCTGAGACAGGCCACGGCTTGAGATAGAGTTCACTTCATCCACATAGGTAAGCTGTTGAATCGCTTTCTCTAGCGGATAGGTCACTTCCTCTTCCACTTGCTGAGGGGTCGCCCCAGGGTAAGAAGTCACGACCATCGCATCTTTGATAGTGAAGGCAGGATCTTCTAGACGACCCAAACCAAAGAATGCAGAAACACCACCAATAAGGAAGATCAGAGACAACATCCAGCTGATGACTTTGTTACGTATAAAATAAGAAGCAACCCCTGTGATCTGATCATCACCCTGTTGAGAGTCATTTTGGGGCTTGTTATTTACTTCACTCATTGTTCGTCTCCTGAGACAATACTTCCACTGTCATCCCATCTCGCAATCGCGATACGCCTGCAACAACGACATGCTGCCCCATTTCTAATCCTTTCATTATCTGCAATGTTTTCTGGTTTGCTTTTCCTAACACGACTTGTTGTTTCGAAACTGTCTTGTCGTCATTAAGAACCCACACATAAGAATTTTGACGAGTCAGTTCATCACCATCGGCATTAAAGACAGCTTCGATCGGAATAAGGACGCCGGCTTTTAAATCCAAACCGATATCTCGCCCATTAGAAGTGACATCAACGGCCATACCATCAAGAATCAAATCATCTTTTGGCATAGGTAAAGCTAGTGTGACGGTGAAAGTCCCAGTGCTTGGATCAGGTTCAGTCGTGAACTCCTTAATACTCGCCGTGTATTCATTACCACTAGGCACTCGAACCAAAGCTTCTACATTCGATAAAAGTTGTTCGCTTGGCTGGTTCACATAAATTTGGTCAGGTAGTTGGATAACCACTTCCACATTCTCAACACTGTGAATATTTACAACCTGTTGGCCAACCTGAATATTTTCATATTGATCAACACTGACTCGAGAGATAATCCCATCAACCGGGGCACGAATCTTAGTGAACGATAACCGTAATTTAGCAAGCTCTAATTCAGAATAAGCAATCTGACGTTGCGCGGCGATTTCATCAAACTGCGACTTCGCTAATAGCCCTTTCTTCACGAGCGGACTCGAACGTCTATATTGGCTGTTGATTACCGTGTAACGCGCCTGAGCGTTGTCTACATCCAATTGGTAATCGGTAGGATCTAACTCAGCAATGATATCTCCGGCTTTAACCCGCTCACCTTCTTTTACATCCAGCTTATTGATTTCTCCAGCGACACGAAAGCTAAGGCGGGCTTTCTCTGCAGCATTAGCCACCGCCGGGAAATAAAGCTTATCGCTAAAATCGATGACTGATATCTCGACGGCTTTAACCAAGGGCGTGTTATCCACTTCTGTCACTTGTTTATCTTCACAAGCTGTAAGTAGGGCTAAACACGACAGCCCTGCGGCTACTTTAAGTGTTTTCATGTTATAGCCCCCTTTCCTTGATCCACTCTCGGACTTTAATGCCCGGTTCAAGACCATTAACACCAGAAGTGACAATACGGTCTCCATCGTTCAGCCCAGAGACAATATGACGTTTTTCATCAATCACGATTGCCACATTCTCAACAATACCGTCATTATTGACACGCCACACTGACACATCATCACCATCGGTCATCATGGCAGAGGTTGGTATTTTGGTTGCCGCCGCGAGAGCAGACACGAGATTTACCGTGCCAGACATGCCAGGCAAAATACCGATATCGGTTGGTCTTTCCATCACCATCGTTACTTTGTATGAACTTGTTTTTGGATCCGCTTCGGTATCAACTTCTTGGAAGGTTAAAACGTAAGGATTTTCAGGGAATGCATCAAATACCATGGTTGCTTCGGTTTCAAACCCGGAAGAAAAGCGCGAGATAAGTTGATCGGGTAATAGGAAAACGACTTTAAGAACCTGATTGGTTTGAATATTCATCACACCTTGTTTCGCAGTGATATATTCATGGTTTTCAGCTGGAATGATGGAAATTGTTCCATCGTAAGGCGCGACCAGAGTCGTGTAACGCAGGTTAGCTTTAGCTTGATTAAGAACTGCTTTAGCTGAATTGTGATTAGCTTTCGCTTGGTCGAAATCTTGTTCTGATACCACGCGATCTTTACGTAGCTTGATCGCACGCTGATACTGTACATCGGCAAGCTTAAAGTTGGCCCTCGCTTGTTTCTCTAACAACTGATATTGATCTGGATTTAGTGCTGCAAGTGCGTCACCTTTGGTAACTGGTTGACCCGAAGTGACGTCAATAGTCTGAAGTAACCCGGGGACACGGAATGCAAGGACTGCTTTATTACCGGCTTCTGTGGTGGCAGGAAAGCGACGTTCAAAAGCATTGTTGCCGACAGAGACAGTGAAGAGTTTGGCGGGTCTAGATTCAGGCTCAGGTACCGGAGGAAGCTCCTTACCACACCCAAACAACCCAGCGATGGCTGTCAATAGGACTACGGAGGCTCTATACATTAGTAATCATCCATAACTATAAATATTTTTATAACATAGATTAATCACATGTAACTTACCAATTATCGTAAGATTTATTTAGACAAAATTATCAAAAATAATAATGGTTTAGGATCAGCCGTCCCAAACCATTATCTAATATTTTTAGGTTTTACTACTACATTCTCTTAAATTCGCGGTCGACTTTAAAAGTATCTGAGGTGACATAGGCTTCCATGTTGCGCACACTCGTCTCTAACTTCTGGAAATCACTTTCTAGAGTGCCCAATAAAGACTCGGCTGTTTGTCCTTTTTCCCAAGGTTTTTGCTTCAATGTATGCTCTTGCTTGGCTTTCATTTCATCGACATACTGGGACGGTTGTTTTTCAAGCATGAACGTCAAAGCTAAATACGCGAGTAAAACGAGGAAGCTGCCTCCAAGCAGTGCGGCAGAGATAACCAAGATACGAACCAACCAAACTTCCAGGCCAAAGTAGTTCGCTAAACCTGCACACACCCCAGACAATTTGCCGTTGATTGGATCGCGATACAGTTCTTTACTCATAGTTTCGCCTCCAGTTAGGTGACTCCGCATCCAGTATTTTTTCTAGCGTTTTCACTCGGTCTTGCATAGATTCAGCTTGAGCTGAAAGCTTGTGCAAGCGCTGAAGATCCGTTTCAGAAAGACCGTTACTGGATTTCTTCTTGCTGCGGTAATGTAAGAATAACCATAGCGGTGCCACGAAGATCAAGAAGACAATCAGTGGACCTGCAATTAGAAATGTTGACATAGACAACTCCTAAATTATTTATCGCGGTTTTCAACTTGTTGCTTCAGTTTCGCTAGCTCTTGTTCAATTTCATCTTGAGCTTGTAGCTCTGCAAATTCTTGGTCTAGAGATTTTGCATTGCCTGTTTTTGCGTAAACGTCTGCTTCAGCTTCTAATTCATCCACTTTACGCGAGAATTGCTCAAACTTCGCCATTGCTTCGTTGGTTTTGCTTGAATGCAGGTGTTTTTGAACATCACGACGATTACTCGCGGCATTATTACGAATCATTAAAGCTTGCTGCTTTGCGCGAGTCTCGGCGATTTTGGTTTCTAGCTTACCAATCTCGCTGGTTAGCTTTTCAATCGTTTCATGAACCAAAGTTTGTTCGGTATGTAGACTCTTAAGGATGTCTTCCAGTTTTTGCTTTTCGATCAGCGCCGCTCTCGCCAAATCTTCACGTTGTTTAGTCAGTGCTAGAGTCGCTTTATTTTGCCAATCTACAATCTGCGTTTCGATAGCTTCAACTTTACGCGCTAGCTCCTTTTTGTCTGCAATGGCTTTTGCTGAGTTAGTGCGAACTTCAACCAACGTGTCTTCCATTTCTTGTATAATCAGGCGAATCATCTTTTCAGGATCTTCAGCCTTATCTAATAGTGCACTGATGTTTGAATTTACAATATCTGCAAAGCGAGAAAAAATACCCATGAGGAACTCCTTAATTACAATGACGGCAAATGTGCTTTAAATCGTTGTTCGACTTCCAATTCACTTGCTCACAAATTTACGTTTATTATTAAACCTACTGTAAGTAATCCAAGTAGCGTGCCAACTCTTAAACTATGTATAATCAGTAACTTACAATAAAATGGTGATTAATTCGAACCATGCTATGATGAATTTAGCCAAGTATTGGTATTTTTCACCACTACAGCCCTTATATGACCTCCACCAGCACTCAGCTCACACAAGGACCCGCTATGCAGCAGAATCTCATTGGTGAATCACCTAGCTTTCTCTCAGTTTTAGATAAAGTTTCTCAATTAGCACCAATCGAAAGACCCATTCTGATCATTGGAGAACGCGGTACTGGTAAAGAACTGATCGCTCAACGGCTCCATTATCTGTCTAAGCGCTGGGATCAACCGTTGATATCCCTAAACTGCTCAACACTCAGTGAAGGGTTGATTGACTCTGAATTATTTGGGCATGAATCGGGCTCTTTCACTGGCTCAAAAGGGCGTCATCAAGGACGCTTTGAAAGAGCCGAAGGTGGTACACTGTTTCTTGATGAGCTAGCCACAACTCCTCTTGCTGTTCAAGAGAAGCTATTACGCGTTATTGAATACGGACAATATGAACGTGTTGGCGGTCAAAAGGCGCTCAGTGCTAATGTAAGATTGGTGTGTGCGACCAATGCAGACTTGCCAGATATGGCATTAAAAGGCGACTTTAGGCCGGATCTATTAGATAGACTAGCGTTTGACGTTATTACTATCCCACCGCTTCGTGAACGTAAAGAAGACATCACATTGCTGGCCGAATATTACGCCATCAAGATGTGTCGAGAATTAGAGCTAGAGCTATTTGTCGGCTTTACCACTTCAGCCGTTGAAACGTTGTTAGATTATTCTTGGCCGGGAAATGTCAGAGAACTCAAGAACGTCATTGAACGAGCAGTCTATCAACACGGTAAAAATCCATATCCTATTGAATCTTTGGTGTTCAACCCATTTAAACCAGTATGGCAAACTGAGCAGGTTTCAACTCAAGAAATTGGCAATGAGCCATCCAGCGACCATACTTCACCTGAAGAACCATTTCCTCTGCCACTTGACTACAAAGCGTGGCAAGAACAACAAGACATTAAGCTACTCAATCAAGCTTTAAAACAAAGTAAATTCAATCAAAAACAGGCTGCAGAATTACTTGGGCTGACCTACAACCAACTAAGAGGTATGGTAAGGAAGTACGCGATTGTCGGATCGGTTAACGACAAATAGCTGACCACACAGGATTATTATTTGGAGCAGAATAAATAAAATGTTAAATTATGCGGATCTTGAGGCTCTTCTAATGCCTCGTTTCGAAAAGTATTTCTTTTTATGAATGCACTAATAAAACTATCACTGAGCATCTGTACGCTGAGCTTTTTAGCTGGATGTGGTGAGAGTGTGGATCACGAGAAAATTCGAGAGAAAGGCTTCGTTTATTGCGGCCAAGGTAATCCTACTACCTTCAACCCACAGCTGGTTGATAGTGGAATTACGTCAGAGTCGCTGAGCCCTCAAATCTTCGATACACTGCTAACTCTCGACCCTATGACTTATCGACCAAAACAGAACTTAGCAACAAGTTGGTCTGTCGATAAAACGGGTATGGAATACACTTTCACACTGCGTCCTAACGTTTCGTTTCAAACCACAGATTGGTTTACCCCGACTCGCAGTATGAACGCACAAGATGTGGTCTTCAGTTTTGAGCGTGTTATTGATAGTTCGAACCCATTCCACTATGTGGGTGGCGGTCTATACCCATGGTTTGCAGGAATCGATTTTAAAAACTTAATTGTCGATATCACGGCAGTTGATGACCTAACCGTTAAATTCCAACTTAGCCGTCCAGACAATTCATTCCTCAATAATATAGCCACCAGCTATGCGGTCATTCACTCCAAAGAATATGCCAATAAGCTCGTCGCTGCTGACGAGAAAAATGAAATCGATTCTAAACCGGTAGGCACCGGTCCATTCTACTTAGATGAATACCAAATCAACGACCTTGTACGCTTAAAAAAGAACAAACAGTACTGGAAGGGTGGCGTAAAAATGGACCAAGTAGTGTTCGACACATCACAACGTGGAACTGGCACACTCGCCAAACTGCTTCGTAATGAATGTGACGTGCTGAACTCGCCAATTTCTAGTCAAATCCCAATCATTCAAGCTAATGAAGAACTAGTGATTACGGCAACACCAGCGGTCAATGTCTCTTTCATTGCGCTTAATACTGAACACCCTGCACTAAGTGACTCACGAGTTCGCAAGGCGCTCAATTTAGCCATAAATCGTCAAAATATACTCGACTCTGTGTACTATGGTACGGGGACTAAAGCCTACGCGTTATTGCCACCAACATCTTGGGCTTATCAGAAAGACACCATTCAGGTTCGCTATGACCGCAATTATGCACTCGCTCTTCTTAGAGAAGCTGGCGTAGAGCCAGGATTAGAGCTTTCAATGTGGGTGCCGCTAGAACCAAGAGCTTACAACCCAAGTCCCAGAAAAACCGCAGAGCTAATCCAAGCGAACTTGGCCGATATTGGAATCGACCTCAAACTTTATACCGACGATCGTTTCGATCGTACTCAACTATCATCCATAGCATCAACAGACTTACTGCTTACAGGTTGGATAGGTAACACCGGTGACCCAGATAATTTTTTGCGCCCCCTTCTCTCTTGTAGCTCTGAACGCGCAGGCCTAAACGTCTCTATGTGGTGTAATTCAGATTTCGACTTTCTTCTGGACCTAGCGTTGGAGATCAATCAACAAAGGCACCGTGTGAATTTGTATCGACAAGCCCAAAACATTCTCAACGCTGAAGTCCCAGTGATCCCTCTAGCTCACGGTGTACAATTTAGAGTTCACGATCGTTCGCTGACCGGCTTTAAACAAAGCCCGTTCAATGCCCAACCTTTTGATCAAGTCAGAAGAGAGGTGAACTGATGTTTTGGTATACATTAAGACGTATAAACTTATTCGTTATTACTCTTGGAATTTTGACGTTAGTTGGTTTTTCATTACTTCGACTAGATCAAACCTCACCTTGGGCAATTCAAGAATTTTGGTCCGGTTGGCTCAGCTATATCACAGAGTTATCAACACTTAATTTTGGTTTAAGTAAACATGGCGTACCTATCATTGATGAGCTTGTTGTCGTATTTCCCGCGACTTTAGAACTCTGTTTTTTTGCTTTTATCTTAGCGCTGTTTATTGGTATTCCTTTTGGTACTATCGCGGGGATGAGGCAAGGTAAATTCGTCGATACTACCATCTCATTTACGTCCATGGCGGGTTACTCAGCCCCCGTGTTTTGGGTCGCACTATTGATGATTATGGTGTTTTCACTGCATTTTGAAATATTCCCAGTCGGGGGGCGATACGATCTACTTTATGAGATTGAGCACGTAACAGGTTTTGCGATGATTGATACTTTCTTTGCAGAAGGTAAGTATCGAGCCCATGCCCTGCAAAGTGTTCTTGAACACATGGCGTTGCCTTGCCTTGTTTTGGCATTAGCTCCGACGACTCAAGTTATCCGACTGATGAGATCATCAGTTGCAGAAGTGATGACACAAAACTATATCCGAGCAGCACGAATTAAAGGCCTTTCGACGAGAGAAATTGTCATGCAGCACGTATTAAGAAATGCGATCCCACCGATCATTCCAAAAGTCGGTGTTCAGCTGTCGAGTATGTTAACACTGGCGATCATTACAGAGTCCATTTTTAACTGGCCGGGTATTGGTCGTTGGTTGTTAGATGCCCTATCCAACCAAGATTACGTTTCTATTCAAGCAGGCGTCATCGTGGTAGCAACCCTAGTTCTGACCGCTAATATTCTTTCAGATCTACTGGGAGCGATGATCAATCCTCTGGTAAGAAAGGAATGGTATGCTAACAAATAACATCTACCAAGAAGAGCAAATTCCAACCCAGTTTGAGCGTTTCTGGCGAAGCTTTCGTGCGAACAACCTCTCGATGTTTGGCTTGTGGTGCTTAGCTTTGATCATTCTAGTGACAATTACTTCACCTTGGTTAGCACCTCATGACGCTCAAGAGCAGACGGGGCATTTGTTGACCCCGCCCTCTTGGGATCCAACAGGCACCGTTGAGTATTTCTTAGGTACTGATGACTTAGGACGAGATATCCTTTCGCGCCTCATCATTGGCTCACAGTTGACGTTTGGTGCCGCTGTTATTATTACCTTCATTGCTGCTGTGATCGGTTGTTTGATTGGTGTCTTCGCGGGGATGACGCGCGGTCTCCTATCAAGTACTTTGAATCACTTGCTAGATACAGTGATGTCAATCCCATCTTTGCTACTCGCCATTATTTTCGTAGCATTCCTTGGCTTTGGTGAATTTAATATATTCCTCGCACTCTGTTTGGCACTGATACCACGCTTTATTCGCTCTGTTTACATTGCAGTGCATGCAGAGGTTGAGAAAGACTATATTCTGGCTTCTCGCCTCGATGGTGCGAACAACTTTTATCTATTATGGAATTCAATCGTTCCGAATATTCTTACCGTGGTTGCGCTTGAGATAACACTCGCATTGTCGGTAGCAATCCTCGACATCACAGCGCTCGGTTTTTTAGGCTTAGGAGCACAAGCTCCAAGCACTGAATGGGGGGCTATCTTAGGTGATTCAGTTGAGCTTATTTACTTAGCACCATGGACAGTCACCCTACCTGGTTTAGCGATTATGTTTACTGTTATTGTTATTAACCTTGTAGGTGAAGGTGTTCGCCAAGCTTTAAACGCAGGAATCGAATAATGCCGTTACTTGATATTCGACATTTGACTATCGAAATTGAAACCCCTCAAGGGCTTGTTAAAGCGGTTGACCGCATGAGCCTTACTCTTAACGAAGGGGAAATTCGTGGTCTCGTAGGAGAGTCCGGCTCAGGTAAAAGTTTGGTTGCAAAAGCGATTGTTGGCGTTTGTAAAGAGAACTGGAAGGTATCTGCCGATCGAATGCGTCTTGGTAATATTGATCTCTTGCAACTGACGCCCAAAGAACGGCGCAGGGTGATTGCACGCGATATCGCAATGATCTTTCAAGAGCCATCTTCTTGTCTCGACCCTTCGGAAAAAGTCGGTCGTCAACTTATCGAATCAATTCCTTCCCATTCATTTGAAGGAAAATGGTGGCAAAGGTTTAAGTGGCGTAAGAAACAAGCTATCACCTTACTTCATAAAGTCGGTATCAAAGATCACTCTCGCTTGATGGACAGTTATTCTTATGAGCTTACCGATGGGCAGTGTCAAAAAGTGATGATTGCCATGGCGATTGCGGCTAAACCAAAAATATTAATCGCTGATGAACCGACCAACGATTTAGACCCAATTACACAGTCTCAAATATTGCGCTTATTGAGCCGAATGAACCAGCTCAATAACACGACCATCGTGCTAATCGGCCATGATTTAACCACCATTACACAATGGGCAACGCGTATTACTGTCATGTACTGTGGCCAATCAGTCGAATCTGCAGATACCCAGAAGTTACTAGATGCGCCTAAGCATCCCTATACTGTTGCTTTGCTTAAAGCGATGCCAGATTTCAACGATTGGATACCTCATAAAGAGAAGTTGCAATCACTACCGGGGTCTATCCCTCCACTACAGCATCTTCCTATCGGTTGCCGATTGGGACCTCGTTGTCCCTACGCACAAAGGCAATGTGTTGAGATTCCTTACACCAAACGAATTAAAAGCCATAAGTTTAATTGTCATTTTCCTCTAAATATGGAGAAGAAAAAGAAATCATGAGTGCTTTATTAGAAGTCAATGAATTATCTAAAGACTTTACGACACGCTCCGGTCTTTTCCGTAAAAAGATTCACCAGGCAGTTAAACCTGTAAGTTTCACTCTTGAAGCTGGCCAAACCATTGGGTTTATCGGTCAAAATGGCTCTGGTAAGTCAACATTGGCGCGAATGCTGGCAGGCATGGTTGAGCCAACAGGGGGCGAAATTCGTGTGAATGGTGAAAAGCTGGAGCACAAAGACTACTCAACTCGCTGTAAACTGATTCGAATGATCTTCCAAGATCCGAACACATCACTAAACCCGCGAATTCAGATTGGCCTAATTCTTGAGGGTCCGTTAAAAAGAAACACTAACATGCCGCCAGAAGCACGTATGCGCCGTGTGAGAGACACACTATTACGAGTTGGCCTCTTGCCTGAACATGCTTACTTTTATCCACAAATGCTGGCTGCGGGTCAAAAACAGAGGGTTTGTTTGGCTCGAGCCTTGATACTTCAGCCATCCATCATTGTGGCAGATGAAGCGTTGAATGGTTTAGACATGGCCATGCGCTCTCAGATCATTAACCTATTCTTAGAGCTGCAAGAAGAAATGGGGGTATCGTTTGTGTACGTATCTCAGCACATAGGTATCATTAAACACATCACCGATAAGATCATCGTCATGCACGAAGGCAGTGTGGTTGAAGCGGGTGATACACATGAAGTCTTAACCAATCCAAGCCATCAGATCACACAAAGGTTAGTGGAAAGCCATTTCTTCAAAGCACCCAATCACTAGCTTATCGCCTAAGCTCCCATCTCTACCATAATTGAGAGGTGGGAGAACAGATTCAATATTGACCTCAAAGAGGAGAAACACGTGCTGAGACGAACTTCAATTTTCGCACCACTCCTATTCTTGGTATTTCCCCTATTAACATTGCTTTCTTTCAACGTTGTCAGCACTCCGCTGACTTGGCTTGATAAAACGTTTGTCGAAAATGCATTTTACGATGTTGCGCTCCAACACGAATACTCCCAAGGAAATAAACCTCTCGCCAAATGGAAACAGCCAATCAACATATGGGTCGATCACCGAGTCGGCGATAAAGTACTGCATCAAGAGCTGACAGAGCTTCATATCCGACACTTATCCGAAGTCACCCAACACCCCATCAAAATCGTCAGCAAAGAATCTGAAGCCAACATTAAGTGGATATACACGAGACAAAGCAAGTGGATAGCTGAAGCCAAAACCATCCTCAAGCTAAAATCGACTCAACACTTAAACAGCGCCATCTGCACTGCAGGTTATCGAACTAATTTGAAAGGTGAGATTGTTTACGCTGGGATTGTAATACCGGTTGATCAAGCAAGGTCGCGGGGTAAGCTAATCGCCTGTATCGTAGAAGAGATCACACAAGTTCTAGGCCTACCGAATGATTCAGATAAAGCCTACCCTTCTATTTTCAACGACCACACACCAGAAGACTTATTATCGCCCTTAGATGTAGTGCTGCTGCAACTGCTGTATGAACCAGAATTGAAAGCTGGAATGACAAAATCTGAAGTAAAACCTATCGTTCGAAAGATACTCAAGAGATACAGCAAAACAGGTGTGCTTCAACAAGCTTCTAAAGGCGCACAGCAAGCGCCGTTGTATCAGTTGATTGGGTATTGACGAAAATAAGTTGGAAGCAACTTAGATTGGATAATTGAATGATAGCGCTGCCTAAGAAAGGCAACGCTGACTTACGATGTTACTGTATTACGAAAGAACTAGCGCTTAGCAGCCTGCTTTTTCAATTCGAAGTCGAACTCATCAGGGAACAAGATAACGCCCTCTTCTTGTTCGTTCGGGAATACCACCACAGCAAGTTCATCCTCCTCTAAACCGTTAGTCCAACGGCTATGCCATTTATTCAACGAGATAGACTCAGGTTTACATTCAGACCAATCCCCCGTAGCCCAAGACTCAGCAAACTCTTGATTTGGCCATACTGGAACACAGTCTTCGTCTTCTGTGTTTAGCATTACACAACCGTGCTCATCGGTTAAGATCCATACTTCACGGTTTGCTACGATTTCTTTCACACAGTATTTAAGGCGTTGCTCACCCGTATACTTATTAATTTCAGCGATTTTTTTATCGTCTAGCTGTGTAGTCATCTTAATTTCCTACGTTAGTCAGTAACTTTGTTCATTTTATGCTGAGTAGTATTAACTTCAAATATTTCTATTGAGAAGAAAGGCTACTTCAAAGAAAAACGCCTGCTAAATAAGCAGGCGTTTGTTATTTAAGTGACTTGATTAAACAAGCTCACCTTGTAGCCAAGGCCAGCCTTGCTTCTTACGGCTTAGTGTATTTTCCATCATCAATACGCCGTCTTTCTCGTGCTTAACCAATTTCTCAGCCCACTCACCTTTGTAAAGAAGGCGAGTTTGCGCAGTAGTGATGTCCGTTAGCATTACCGCAGCAAATGCTAGACCGTCTTTCTCACAACGCTCTTCAAGATCAGCTTCTAGAGCTTCAATCATGCCGTCTACTTGCTCAAGAGTCGCAAGTTCAACTTGACCAACAACAACATCGCGGCCGTTGAATGGGTAGCCTTTAAGGTCTTTCTCTACTAGCTCTGCAGCAGATAGGCCTTCGATGTTTGTCTTAGCGATTAGAAGTGCTTTGATGAATGCATCAACGTCTTCTACCCCTGCGATTTCAGCAAGTTCAGCAACCGCGTCTTTGTCTTTTTGAGTACATGTTGGAGAAGCGAAACCAACGGTGTCTGAAAGAATTGCAGACATCATTAGCTTAGCGATTTGTTGAGAGATAGCGTGACCTTCAATCTTGAACATGTTGAAAAGTACAGTGTTTGTACAACCAACAGGCCAGATCCAAGCTTCCATAGGGTTAACTGTCATCACGTCACCTAGACGGTGGTGATCGACAATACCTACGATCTCTGCATCAGCAACATCGTCTGGTGCTTGTGCTAGATCTGAGTAGTCAACTAGCCAGATTTTCTCACCAGCAACAGAAGTACGAAGCTCTGGTTTTTCAGCACCAGCGACTTCTAGAATGTGTTGAGTTTCGCGGTTGATCTCGCCTTGGCGAATTGGTGTCGCTTCCTCGCCACGAGCTTTAAGAAGCTCTGTTGCAACTAACGCACTACAAATACTGTCACTATCAGGGTTTTTGTGACCAACAACTAAAATCATGTTTCTTCCTATTACACTAACAATTATGACTCTACCTTTAGAGCCTCTCTTTATTAGCCATACTTTACCTCATTTTTTTAGATTGGTCATGTTTCCTAGGTTTAGCCAATGGTATCAATAGATAAAAAAACAACAAACGCAATTGATAATTATTATCATTCGTATATATTTATATTAAGCCACTAATTTTGGGTAACACCTATGGATCGACTAATCTCTTTTTTGCCAAGCAGTCGTGCTTCGAAAACAACTCAGTTTTCACTGTCATTTAAGCGACTGCTACTGCCTATATCACTTGCCGCCCTAGTTGCAGCTCCAGCCACACGAGAATTGACAGTCACTACCCTGTCAGACGCGTTTTGGGCCGTGTCTTGTTATGTCGCTTTAACCTTGGCTATTTACCACTGGTTAAGCCTTTACATCAACAAAGACAACGTCTTCAATAAGCTCGTGCATCAATCTCGTTCGAATCAAGTGGTGTTTGCTGCGCTAATGGGTGCATTGCCTGGTTGTGGTGGTGCGATAGTCGTTACTACGCAATTTATATCCGGCAAGCTCGGGTTTGGTGCGGTTGTTGCTGTTCTTGTCTCCACCATGGGCGATGCCGCCTTCTTGTTGATAGCAAGTGAACCCAAAACCGGTTTAGCCATGATGGCAATGGGCGTGATTGTGGGCACGGCGTCAGGCCGAATCATTAACCTGTTCCATGCGGATGACTTTTTACGTCCAAAACAGGCAGAGAAGAATGAAACGGTACATAGCCGCTCACCTCAAGACAAAGAAGCCGTTTCTAAAAAAGCGATCAACCTACAGGGCTACCTGTGGTCGGTGTTGATTATTCCCGGCGCTGCAGTGGCGCTACTTGGCTCTTTTCAAGTGGATGTCAACGAGTTACTCGCGTTGCCTGAAATGTCGATGGAATGGGCGGGAACAATTTTACTGATTAGCTCAATGTTTCTATGGGGTCTCACTCGAGAAATAGAAGATTACCAATCAGCCGTCAGTGAAGATGAGAAGTGTGTAGGCTCTCATCCACTGCAGAAAACTGCTCAAGACACCAATTTCGTAACAGCTTGGGTTGTGGTTGCCTTTCTTTTCTTTGAATTTGGCTCAGTGCTAGCAAATGTAGATTTTGCGACGCTATTCTCAAGTTGGGGGATCATGCTCCCCCTGGCGGGCGTATTGATGGGTTTGCTACCTGGCTGTGGACCACAATTATTGGTCACTAGCTTGTACCTTTCCGGCGCACTGCCACTTTCGGCTCAGGTTGGCAATGCTATTTCAAATGATGGTGATGCGCTATTCCCTGCGATTGCCATGGCACCTAAAGCAGCGCTTATCGCGACGGTGTACTCCAGTGTCCCCGCTTTGATTTGTGCATACGGTTATTGGTTTATGTTCGAACTTTAGGTTTACGTTCGAAGCTTAGGTTTATCTTCAAGGTTTTAGCTTTACTCCATAGGTTTCTATTAGGTCGGTACTTTGTATCGGCCTTTTTGTTTCCATCTGCCTAAGCCCTTACAACAGGTTCTTTGTACATTCCCTTCATGCTTCTACAGCCTACCTCAAACAGCACGTTACAGCCTATCTCAAAAACGCCCCTCTTGGCGCTATTACAATGCTTAGTTAGAAATCCCAACGATGTATACTAGAAAAACAAAAAGCCCCTGTAAGAACGCTTACAGGGGCTTTAATTCAAGCTTCAATCTCTGCTCTTAATCGAGAAGCTTAAGCGACTTCGATTGGACCACCGAATGAAGTGACTGGAGGCAGTTTGCCTTGGAACTTTTCGAAGTTAACCAAACACGTGTTTGCTGACGTTGCTTGAGCAAGTTCAGACGTACCAATATCTTGAGTTAGAGTGTTTGGATCGCCGTATGTATCTAGTGCGCCCACTTTCTCGTTGATTGGGCCGTACCAAGCACCTTCTTCGATACGTACAACACCAGAGGCATAGCTATCCATCAGAACAGCACCTGCTAGTAGTTGACCACGGTCGTTGAACACACGTACTACGTCACCATTTTTGATGCCTTTTTTCTTGGCATCTGTTGGGTTGATGTAGATTGGCTCACGGCCTTGTACCGCGTAAGTCGCACGCCACTCTTCAGATTCACACATCTGAGAGTGAAGACGCTTATCAGGGTGACAAGATTGTAGCCAGTACGGGTGTTTCTCAGAACCTGGACCACCATGTGAACGTTCAGATTTCTCGAACCACATTGGGTGTTCTTGACAGTGCTCGTAACCCATATTGCCAACAGTGCGACTTGTAATTTCAATGAAGCCAGAAGGTGTACCTAGAGCATTGATCTCAGGATCTTCACGGAATGAAGCGTGACGAGTCCATGGCTGACCTTTACCGAAGTCTAGGAAACCTTTTTCCCAGAACTCAGCAAATTCAGGCATTTCGAACTTACCTTCGTTTGAAGCGCGACAGTCGTCATACAGAGATTTAACCCACTGCATTTCGTCCATGCCACGCGTGTAATCGTCGTAACGCCCCCAACGCTTAGTCAGGCTAGACATGATCTCGAAGTCAGTTTTAGACTGGAACAGAGGATCCACTAGCTTGTGCATTGCGATCAAACCACGGCCAGAGTAAGCGCCGTAACCATCAATATCGTTACGTTCCCACTGAGTACAAGCTGGAAGAACAATATCAGAGTGACGACAAGTTGCAGTCCAAGCGAAATCAACAGCCACTACAGTTTGTAGGCTCTTGAATGCTTTACGCATCTTGTTGCGATCTTGGTGGTGGTGCCACGGGTTGTTACCACTGAATACCATCATCTTAATATCTGGCAGCGTTACAGTAGAGCC
Organism: Vibrio toranzoniae; assembly: GCF_024347655.1. Taxonomy (NCBI): domain Bacteria; kingdom Pseudomonadati; phylum Pseudomonadota; class Gammaproteobacteria; order Vibrionales; family Vibrionaceae; genus Vibrio; species Vibrio toranzoniae. Next base: position 1,997,657 of record NZ_AP025514.1, read on the forward strand.
GTTCGCTTTGATCTTCTTACCAGGCTCTAACAAGCTATCTACCCAGCGAGCAACCGGAATTACGCGGCTGTAACCGTTGTAATCTGTATTGGTATGCTTAGGCGATTGACCTTGGTCGATGTTCAAAGGGAATGAACCCGGAGCAGCGAAGCCAGTTGAAGATACACCGATACCAGAATAGTGGTGACCGTAAGAGATACCACCGCCTGGAAGACCAATTTGGCCAACCATTGCTGCAATAACGGCACACATCCAGTAAGGCTGCTCACCGTGTTCTTGACGTTGGATACTCCAACCAACAAGAATCTGTGTACGACCGTTAACCAGCATCTTAGCGAAATCACGAATTGAGTCCGCGCTTGCGCCACAGATAGCGGAAGCCCATTCCGGAGTCTTCTCAACTTTATCTTTCGTTTCACCTTGAACGTACTTGATGAAGTCTTCAAAACCTAGACAGTAAGTATCGATGAACTTCTTGTCGTATAGGCCTTCGTTGTAAAGAACGTGAGCAACACCCAGCATGAACGCCACATCAGTTTGTGGGTTGATGTACATTTGCTCGTTTTCTAAGTAACGGCCTGTTTTATTTTGAACAGGGTCAACAGAAACAACGTTGATCTCTTTCTTAGCAACTTTCTCTTTCAGCTGTTCTAGGTATGCGAACGACTCGTGAGTCTCACATGTCCAACCTACTTGCAGGTTTTTCACTGGATCGTTACCCCAAAGAACAATGTTGTCACTGTTTTCTAGGATGAGTTCCCAAGATGTCCCTTGCGCGTAAACTTCAGTAGAACCTAGCACGTAAGGCATGATCGTTTGACCAGCACCTGTTGAGTAGTCACCGATTTTCTTCACAGAGTAACCGTGAAGTGCCATTGCACGTTGCATGTGGTTAGTACAACTGTGGAACTGACCTGTTTGTCTCCAACCAGTTTGACCTGTGTGAAGTGCCCATGGACCGTAATCTTTCTGTACGCGCTCTAATTCGCGGTAAACAAGGTCCAGTGCCTCGTCCCAAGTCACACGAATAAAGCGGTTGTTACCACGCGTGTCTGCGCTGTACTTGTGCTTCTTCAACCAATCTAGGCGAACCATTGGGTAACGCACACGAGATGGGCTGTAGATAATACCTTTGATACCTTTCAACATCTCCGTTGGATGTTGATCGATTTCGAGAGGCTTAATTTCTTGTACTTTACCCGCATAAACACGAGCTCGGAATGCCCCCCAGTGAGAACCAGAGACTTTCCACGTACCATCAGTTTCTGCTGCTGAAGCCGACGCTGACGCCAATAAGCTTGGACCAATAACGGATGCCGCACTTGTAGTAGCGACACCTTTCAGAAAACTTCTTCTTGTAATTGCCATTGTGTTACTCCAATTGACGTCTTATTAGTGATGGCCTTCAGAAAAATCTGATGAGTGCTTCTGTAGATACTTAAGAACAAGTGCTTCTGTATCTGTATCGAAGTTAACGAATGCGATCATACCATCTAGCATGCCTACCCAACTGTTAGCACTAAAGTGAGCTTCATCAGGTTGTGAGTGACAAGTTGAGCAGTTGGTTTGATACGCTTGACCAGCAGCGTTCCAGATTGGCCCGAAATCATCAACCATAGACTCTTTCTTCATCCAAAGTGCTAGGTTAACTTCCTCCCACGGTAGGCCCGTTAGCTCATCTTCTTTCTTCTCACCAACAGTGATTACGTCACTTTGTGAGACATCTTTCGTCAAGATCGCGGTTGAGATGTTCATACCGAAGTCTTCTTGGATGACACGCCCGAAGCCCTTGGCTTTACGCCAACCGTCGATTTGAATCTTGATCATGTCGCCTTTTTCATCGATCACGGCTACTTTACTCGCTGGGCTGAGCAGGCCCGCTTCAACTTCAGCCGTTTCATCCGTGTACATTGGAAGGTGACGGATTGAGATAACCTCATTACCTTCAGAGTAAGACGTGCTACCCGCAACTTGCTCAAGCTCACCAACGATACCACTTGCCGATTCCATATCTAATGGAAGGTTGTGTGCAATACCTTTGTGACAATCAACACAGCTTTGATCACGCTCAGCGGCGTTCTTCATTTGGATGCGCGCTGTTGGGCGCATGTTGTCGAAGTCCATCGAATCGTAGTTATGGCAGTTTTTACATTCTAAAGATTTGTTCGAAGAGAAACGATCCCATTCGTGTTTAGCCAGTTCGATACGGCGAGCTTCAAATTTCTCAGGGGTATCTAGGTCACCAAATACCTGAGCGAAGACTTCTTTAGATGCTTGCATCTTACGAGCAATTTTTGCTGTCCATTCATGTGGAACGTGACAGTCAGGGCAGGTGGCACGTACACCAGATGTGTTTTTCCAGTGAACTGTTTCTTGCAGTTCTACGTACACATTGTCGCGCATGGTGTGACAGCTTATACAGAATTCTTCTGTGTTCGTTGCTTCTAACGCAGTATTAAAACCACCCCAAAAAATAACACCGGCGATAAAGCCACCCATAGTTAACACACCAAGACTGATGTGTACTGCTGGGCGAGTCATTGTGCGCCATAATTTCACTAAAAATGATTTCATGTTTAGCTCTCTTAAATATTGATTTCAAAAATGTTGTTACTAGAGGGCATTACATGCCGCCATGAGCACCAGGAGGTCCGAATACGAATACTTGCAATGCCCAAACTAGGAAGCCATAACCGCCTACAAAAGCCACACTTAATATTGGAAAGAGAACCACCGCGATGAAGAGGAAAGACTTCCACTCCAACGAGCGTTTTTCGCCAGTTTTAATTTTATTAACATCACTCATACATTTTGCCTATTTTGTATCTAGTAATTTCGAGTAGCCCATTCTAAGAAGCTAAAGTTATTGCGTATCTAACAACAAATCTTAAACCATACATAAAGTAGGGTTCAATCAAATACCCCCTTATTACCCTTGCTAATCAATACTTTTTTGAGCTCATCCAAACTTGTTTTTAGTTAATTAAAGTTATTAAAAAGTATTAACAAATATGAAAAATTAAGCATGTGTTAGATTTGTTAAATACCAACAATTAAGAAACCAAACCATAAGAACCATTAACAAATCACCTACTAAGTAGTCGCTAAAAAAGCCTAAAACGACCCATATTTTGTACTTTGGTTGTTAAATAATTGAGCTATTTTAATCGATAGATTTGAAGCTGAAATGCATCATTTGACACTTTCAGATATGATGGAGGCCTACTTAAAAGGAAGTATTATGCAAGACGTTATTGATATATCTTGGTGGCAGTTGTTGCTATTCAGTTTACTTCTCATACTACCCATTGCCATCAATCAAAAGCTGAGACTCGGTCTAGGCAAAGAAGCAACTATTAGTATTACTCGGATGGTTGTGCAGCTATTTCTTGTCGGTCTTTACTTAGAGTATTTGTTCACTTTAAACAGCTTGTGGATCAATTTGTTGTGGTTACTCGTTATGATCGTAGTGGGAGCGAGCTCGATTGTTGAAAAGTCGAAGCTACCTAAGAACCTACTTTTAGCACCGGTCATTGTGAGCCTTACGGTCACTTGTGTCCCTATTGTCTTGTTTATTTGCTTTTTCATCATTCAGCCGACACCTGTTTTCAACGCGCAATACCTTATCCCCATTGCAGGTATGTTATTGGGTAATAGTTTAAGCAGTAATATAGTGGCATTGCAGAATTTGTTTGGTGCTTTTGAAACGCAGAAATCAGAATATGAAGCGGCAATCGCATTAGGCGCGTCTCCAACCTACGCTGCTGCACCTTTTGTGCGCAATGCGATACAGAAAGCGATGTCTCCAATTATGGCCTCTATGGCGACCACAGGCTTAGTGACACTACCTGGAATGATGACAGGTCAGATTTTGGGTGGCGCTTCGCCAATGATCGCGATTAAATATCAACTGATGATCATGCTGGCGATTTTCGTGATGATGAGCTGCTCTCTGGCACTGGCTCTTCACCTTTCATTGAAGACTACTTTAACAAAAGAAGGTCGAGTCCTTGCTCAGGTAAAGCCAGAGCACTGACCTCCCCCCAACCAAGAAACTGGTTACTCACTGAATTTGATACAGGTTATCCACAGAAAATGTGGATAACCAAAAACACTACGATCCTTTTTTGTCCATTTTAACCACTGGAAAGATCATTGTTATTGAACCTTGCTTGATTTCAAAGACATATGTCCATATCTTGATTAGCGCTGTTAAGTCTTTAAATGATCATTAGAGAAATAAAGGAGTAAGTTTTCCACAAATAAAAAGCGCCATTAGGCGCTTTCAACTCAATCACAACAAATACACAAAATTAGTTATGCTAAACAGAAGGCTCAATCTCTTCTTCTGATGATTGCTCTAAAGCCGCATCTTCAAGATTAGATTCAACGTTAGAAGGTACTGCGTCAGCATCGCTTTCATTGGCCATTTTACCACCTAAGCTTTTCAAACTGTCCACCAACTCTTCCAAGCTTTTTATATGATCATCACTTTTGGTAATCTGCTCATCTAATAGCTCATTATGTTTGGTCGCCTCAGACAGTTGTTGTACCTGCTGCTGATTCTGACTTTCTAACTTAGCTAACTGCTCGGTCAAAGCTTCGATCTCAGATTTCAACAACGAGGTCATGTCTAAGCTCTTTAGTGCTTTAACGCTCTCTACAATCTTCTGAGATTGTTGACGCAACCCAACATCGCGGTAATCTTCATCATTCACTACTTGTGAAATGCTTAATAGCTGATTCTCAGCATTCAAAACGGATTGTTCGAACTTATCCCCTTTCACGCTCGCAAGCATTTTTACTTCATGAGCGACACTGCGCACGTGGTTCAACTCAAACTCCGCAGCGTGAACCGCGTCTTCAATGATAGACTTTTCACGTGGGCTTGCTTTCACTTGATTTTCGGCCAACACGATTCGAGAAGTCGCTTTAGCAAACGTTAATGGAACAACGTCATCAAAGTCTTCATCCTCTAAGAACTCTAATTCGTCCTTCAAAGGTTCGATGTATTTCTTATGCGCGACTTTTATTTCTAATAAGCGAGCATTATTGAGAAATTCCACCTGCGCTTCTTGAGCGTCTTCAAGTTCATCAACGAGTACGTATTCAAATAATTCGCTGTATTCTGAATACAACTTCTTATAGCGCGATGTAAACATGGTATCTGCACCAAGAAACTTAAGGTACTCCATTTGCGCTATCGAATCGGCAAGTACTCGATCCGCTTTTGTCTTTAATACTAAAATCGAGTCATAGTTTGATTTGATCACAGCAATTTTTTCATCAAAAGCTTCGGCATACGTTAAACTCGAAAAAATCGAATAACTCTGAGTGAGCCGAGACTTGTCTTTCAGTAGGTCCGCATAAATGCTTTCAGCATCATCCCATGCGTCTAACAGTTCATTGTAATTCTCTGGAGCATAGAGAGACAACTGCGCATAGTCTTCAAGCTTCGCTTCCCACTCGGAGTAAACGCTTTCGACAGAATGAAAAGAACGGATCTCGACTGTTGACCCATTATTGTTGTTTGTGGTTTGATTCGCTTCTGTCTGCTCGGAAGGTGTACTCTGACACCCTGCGATAGCAAATAGCATACTAACAACTAATGCTACTTTGTTCGCTCTCACTGATGCATATCCTTTTTTATACAATATTCGCTCAATGCAATATATTTCTAGCCTCAATATATTACAACCACTTAGCAATAAACATCACCGATGACTCAACCGAGCAAAAATAACCCAACATCACCAAAACAAACCCATCAATCGGCGATTAATCACCCAATTTCGTGTCACTTATCAATTCTTTTTATTTACTATTGATTGAGCTGAGAATGCGCACTAAGGTGAGGATAGAGAACGTTATCAATATAGGTTAATTATGAAGTACAACGCTGAACATATTGCTGATTTAAACCTCCTTCTTCAATTTGATGTAAGTAGCGCCGCTACTGGTATTAAAGTTCATCAAGAGGCTGCTCAAGAAACTCAAGACGCCGTTAAGCGTCTATTCGAAAAGAATCTTTGTACTCAACCAGACGGCGGTTACCTAACTGATGAAGGTATTGAGATGGCTGAGCGCGCAGACAAACTCATTCGCGTACTAAACTAAAGCTCCATTGTTCCAATAAAAACTCCACTTGCCTCGGCCGTGGAGTTTTTTCATTTTTGGGCAAAGGTTTGTTAGGCTTATACCAATCACAGTAATTGACTAAGCAGCAATAGCGTACGAAAAAGCTTGGTGACCCGTTAGTTACTACGGTTGATATTATTGTAAATCCATAACTTACAGTTGTGAGGAACACATGGCTTCTATATTTATAGTCGGTGCGGGATGGGTAAGTGCACCTTTATCTGAGCATCTAGAGAAACATGGTAACCGAGTGGTGGTTACGAAAACGACCCAAGCAGGAGCTGACGCGATTGGCCGCGAGCGTATTCCATGTGAAGTATTTCGGTTTGACTCATCACAGGCAGAGCAAACTGTCGTTCAACTTTATTCGCTGTTACTCGAAAATAATGCCGAGATTGTGATTGGTAGCTTCCCTCCTGGCTTTAGAAAAGGCGCAGGCCAACAGTATGCCGATTACTGGAAACAGCTAACCAAAGCTTGTCAGAAGGCAAACGTTAAGAAGCTCATTATGGTTAGCTCAACAACGGTGTACCCAACCAAACCTGGGGTATTAAAAGAGGAAGATGCCTCACTCACCCTTGCCATTTCAGACGACGAACAAACGTATTCGTTTTCCGATAACGCACGAGTTATGCTGCAAGCGGAACAATTGGTGATAGATTCCAGCATCGACTACACCATTTTACGTTTTAGTGGGTTGATTGGGCCTAGTCGTCATCCATCAAGGTTTGCAAGTAAACTGAAACAGGTCAGTACCCAAGCCCCAGCCAATATGCTCCACCTTGACGATGCTATTGGTGCTATCGACTTCGCCATTAACCAGCTACACAATGAAGTTGTTAATGTGACCACCCCAAATACTGTAAGTAAGGCGGAGTTTTATGCCGCGGCACTGAAAAGCGCCAACAGCAGCGAGCCTCTACCACCAGTTGTCGATACACCCGACAAGCTGATCTCATCGAAAAAAATTCTCGACTTAGGTTATTCGTTTAAATTCGAATCCACATTGGACGCACTTCATGACTGAACTATCTACAGCGAAGAAAGATCCCAGCATTAAACTACACCGCGCGATCGACACCCTTTGGAATTTTATGTCTATGGGTCACAAGGTAAAGCCTTCTGACTGTATTTTTGTTTTGTGCAGTAATGATACTCGTGTGGCTGAATACGCATCTGAGCTTTATCACAAAAAAATAGCACCTTATATCGTTTTTTCTGGCGGTGTGGGACGCTTTACCGAAGAGGTTTTTGATCGCTCAGAAGCCGAAACATTTGCGGCTATCGCAAGAGATTGTGACGTACCCGACTCAGACATTATTATTGAGAAGTACGCAACCAATACGGGTGAAAATGTACGCTTTACTTACGAGTTGCTCAAACAACGCGGGCTATCACCAAAGCGACTTACCTTGGTACAGAAACCCTTTATGGAGAAACGTACTTACGCTACTTTCAGTAAACAATGGCCTGACGAAGCTTCGGAACTCACTGTGACTTCACAATGGAGAAATTGGGACGATTATTATAATGAAGAGCTGTCATTAGATATGGTGTTAGGCGCGTTAATTGCCGATTTTGAGAGAATAAAATTATACCCAATCCAGGGGTTTCAGATTGAGATGCCTATTCCCAACGATGTTGATCACGCCTATCGAGCATTGAAAAAATTGGGCTTCGAATAATACCAATCACAGTAAGTGATCATAAATAGCGCAGGAGCAAAGCTGATATTTTCGAGTGTTTAGCAAGCTAGAGTGACCAGTTATTTACGACGATTGATATAAAGCAGAATTAGTAGTTCAATAAGTAAAACGGTGGCTCTTGGCCACCGTTTTTAGTTTTAACAACACCGATTAAAGAGCCGCTTATTTTCCTAATGCTTCTTTATAATGCTGACGACAAGCAGAAACATATTGGTCATTACCACCAATGGAAACTTGGTCACCTTCAGCAATAGCCACCCCGTGCTCATCAGTACGAATCACCATGTTCGCTTTTCGGCCACAGTGGCAAATCGTTTTTAGTTCTACGAGTTTATCGGCCCAAGATAATAAGTAACGGCTACCTTCAAATAACTCCCCCAGAAAGTCAGTACGTAAACCGTAGCAAAGTACTGGGATATGCAGTTTATCGACCACTTCAGTTAATTGGTACACCTGCTCTTTCGATAAGAACTGACACTCATCGATCAATACACAGTGGCGTTTTTCTATTTCGTTTAGCTCTTGAACCGCATTAAACAAATTCGTGTCATTCATAAAAAGTTGAGCTTCAGATTGCAGACCAATTCGTGAGCTCACTTTACCAATGCCATAGCGATCGTCTAACGCTGCAGTAAAGATCACTGGCGTCATACCACGCTCTTGGTAGTTGAATGAAGATTGAAGAAGCGTTGTTGATTTACCCGCATTCATTGCCGAGTAATAAAAATACATCTGAGCCACAGAAATATTCCTGTTAGGTAAAGGAGAAATAAAAGAGTTTTTGCTTAAAAAAAAGGGCTGACAATCAGCCCTCTCTATATAGAATTTACTTGCGACGCCATGTCGTCCCTTCTGGACCATCTTCCAGAACAATACCCAACTCGTTCAATTTATCACGTGCAAGGTCGGCATTCGCCCAATCCTTGGAAGCACGGGAATCATTACGCAGTTTGATTAATGCTTCGATTTCAGCGACTTCCTCATCATTATCCACTGCATTACCTTTTAGGAAAGCTTCTGGGTCTTGGTGAAGAATACCAATAATGTCCGCTAATTCACGCATCAACGCACCAAGAGCGCTGGCTTTCTCAATACTTTCAGTCTTAATACGGTTAATGTCGCGAGCCATTTCGAACAATACTGAATACGCTTCAGGCGTGTTGAAATCATCGTTCATCGCTGTCGAGAAGCGAGTTACATACTCTTCACCACCAGCAGGAGCTGCTGTTAAGTCTAAACCACGAAGTGACGTGTATAAACGCTCTAGTGAAGCTCGTGCTTGGTTCAGATTATCTTCACTGTAGTTAAGTTGGCTACGGTAGTGACCAGACATTAAGAAGTAACGAACCGTTTCAGCATCGTAATGTGCTAATACATCACGAATAGTGAAGAAGTTACCTAACGACTTAGACATCTTTTCTTTGTCTACCATCACCATACCACTGTGCATCCAAGTATTTACATACTGAGTGCCATGCGCACAGCAAGATTGCGCGATTTCATTTTCGTGGTGAGGAAATTGTAAATCTGAACCACCGCCGTGGATATCAAAATGATTACCAAGTATAGAAGAGTTCATTGCTGAACATTCAATGTGCCAACCTGGACGACCAGGGCCCCATGGCGATTCCCATGTTGGTTCACCTGGCTTAGACATTTTCCAAAGCACAAAGTCTAATGGGCTACGTTTTGCAGAATCAACGTCTACACGAGCACCGGCTTGAAGCTGCTCAAGATCTTGCTTAGACAATTTGCCGTACTCGTCAAACTTCTTCACTTCAAACATCACATCACCGTTGCTTGCTACATAAGCAAAACCACGTTGAATTAGTTTTTCTACTAGCTCGACAATTTCAGTGATGAACTCTGTGGCACGAGGCTCAACATCTGGGCGTTTCATGTTCAAAGCATCAAAATCAGCATACATTTCATTGATCAGACGCTCAGTAAGAGAATCACAAGACTCACCGTTCTCGTTAGCACGCTTGATGATTTTGTCATCGATATCTGTGATGTTACGAACAAAGTTCAAATCGTAACCAAGGTAACGCAGGTAACGAGTTACGACGTCAAAAGAGACGAACGTACGGCCGTGACCAATGTGACAGAGATCGTAGATGGTTACCCCACAGACATACATGCCGACTTTACCGGCTGTAATTGGCTTGAATTCCTCTTTCTGTCTTGTGAGTGTGTTATAAATTTTCAGCATGATCTCTATCTATATTTGTGTATTAATCAAAATAAGACAGCAAGTATATCAATTCATGCGTTATTAGGTAATCCCCCAAAGCAGTAATTAGCTTAAACAATCCAGTTAAGTGAATGATTTGGTGATTTGAAAGTCAGCCAACATGCGCTAGAATTCGAACTTCATATTAAAAAGACAGTAAGGTAACAATCATGATCATCCTTCACACAAATTTTGGTGACATCAAAGTTCAACTTAACGAAGAAAAAGCACCAGAAACAAGCGCAAACTTCCTACAGTATTGCCGTGACGGTTTCTACGACAACACGCTATTCCACCGTGTTATCGATGGTTTCATGATTCAAGGCGGCGGTATGACTTCTGGCCTTAAAGAAAAAGCGACTCGCGCAACAATCAAGAACGAAGCAAACAACGGCCTAACTAACAAAGTAGGTACACTTGCAATGGCTCGTACTATGGAACCGCATTCAGCGAGCTCTCAGTTCTTTATCAACGTGAACGACAACTCTTTCCTTAACTTCCGTAGCGAAAGCTTAGACGGCTGGGGCTACTGTGTATTTGCTGAAGTTGTTGAAGGCATGGACATCGTAAACAAGATTAAAGGTGTGAGCACTGGCTCTATGGGCATGCACCAAGATGTACCTCTAGAAGAAGTGATCATCACTGGTACTACAATCGAAGCTTAATTCATCGCTTTCGGTTAGAGCGTGTTGCTCTCGAATTAAATATGACCGAGAAAGCTCAACACGCTCTAGTATGAATAATTGATGAGCCGATAAAAATCAGGATATAGGGAGCGAATTGCTCCCTTTTTTGGACCTATGAAAACATATTTTATTTCAGATCTGCACCTTACTCCGTCAAGACAAGACATCACCGACTGCTTCTTAACATTTATGAAGAACGAAGCGGTAGAAGCAGATGCACTCTACGTCTTAGGTGACCTTTTCGAGTTCTGGATTGGTGACGACGACAAAAGTGAGTTCGCAACTTCCATACGCCAAGCGTTTATTGACCTAGTAAAAACGGGGGTACCTTGCTACTTCACTCAAGGTAACCGTGATTTCCTCGTCGGCAAAAAATTTGCCAAACAAACAGGCGTGCAACTTCTAAACGAAGTATCGACGATCGATATCTACGGACAAAAAGCCGTTGTGTTGCATGGTGATACCTTATGTACCGAAGATGTAAAGTATCTCGCCTTTAGAGAAAAAGTTCATCAACCTTGGTTACAATGGATCTTCAATAAAATTCCGTTTTTTATTAAAAAGAAAATCGTCTCTAAAGTTCAATCTGATATCAAAGATGACAAACAGACTAAATCTTTAGACATCATGGATGTGACGCAACAAGAAGTTGAAAGTGTGATGGAGCGAAGCCACGTAGATTTAATGATACACGGACATACTCACCGCCCCGACATCCACACCTTTAATGCCAATAGCTGCACTAAAACACGTATAGTACTTGGTGATTGGTACACGCAAGGCTCAGTTTTAGTCTTCACTCCAAAAGGTTTTGAACTACAGAATCGAGAGTTTGGCAATAGCTTTCAACATTACTCTTAAACTTTTACTTTGATTATAATTATCGATCAGACTTTCTAAGATTGTAGATGGTAATTTCTGCCGAATTAGCTATTATTTCTCTATCAGAAATAAACCGAACACAGTACCAAGTTGAAATATTCATATGTAGCACGTCAACCAATACTCGACACAGATAAAAAAACCATAGGTTACGAGTTGCTATTCAGGGATGGTCCTAAGAACACTTTCCCTGAAGTAGAACCGGAGCTCGCTACTAGTCGTTTACTTTCAGATCACTTCTTGTCGACTCACTACAATACACTGGGTGATAGGCTTGGGTTCGTTAACTTTCCTTATGCAAGCCTGATTAACTTAGTTCCTACTTTGTTCCCCAAAGAAAGCCTCGTTGTAGAGGTGCTTGAAGACTGCGAACCAACAGACGAATTACTTGAAGCAATCAAGACTATCTATGATGCGGGCTACACCATCGCATTAGATGATTTTGTGCCAAGCAAAGCTTGGAAGCGTTTCTTACCCTACATATCGATTATCAAATTTGATATCCGCCAGATCTCAATTGAGAAAGCTTCGATGTTCATGACCTCGCTAAAAGGGCTGAATATCAAGTTTCTTGCTGAAAAAGTCGAGACTTACGATGAGTATCAAGAGGCGAATCAAGCAGGCTTTACCTATTTTCAAGGTTATTTCTTTAGTAAACCAGAAATGATTCAAACTCGAGCTTTGAACCCTGCCTTTTTAACGATCGTTCAGTTGTTAAAAGAAATAGCTCATGATCCCATTGATTTTAGTGAAGTTGAACGCTTGATAACCTTGGATGTGACACTTTCATATAAGCTACTCACCTACGTGAACTCCGCCGGCGGTTCAGCAACGATGATTCGTTCATTCCGACAAGCCCTTATTTTTCTTGGAGAACAAAAGCTGCGGAAGTTTGTCTCACTTGTGGCAATTGCATCAGCGAAAGAAGATAAACCAGACTCACTTTATGGTTTAGCAGTACTGCGTGCTCGTCAGTGTGAACTATTGGTAGAAAAGATGAATGTCAAAGTTGAACCCGGACAAGCTTTTTTGACTGGTATGTTCTCCCTACTCGATTCACTATTTGACCAACCGTTGAAGCACGTTTTGGACTCTGTCCCCATTGATGAAGAGATCAAGCAGGCTTTGATACAAAGAAAAGGCGTGTTAGGAGCGATCATGGCAATGGTCATCGCTTATGAGCAGGCTGAATGGGACGAAGCAACGCGTATTCGGAAACTGCTTAACTTAAGTGAAACTCAACTCGGCCAAGCTTATGATGAAGCCACAACTTGGGCTCAAGAACTGTTATCACCTCCATTAAAATAGTCGCCTCACAACTGCTTCGATAGAAACTAAACTTTGGTGAGTAGTCATTTCTTGTTAAACTTCAACGCATTCATTTATGGCCTCTTACTAGAGGCCATTTTTACAGGACCAGACTATGTCTTTATGCCCATGCGGTAGCCAAAACACTTACCAACATTGCTGTGAAGCGGCACACCTTGACCACAAAAATATTGAAACACCCGAGCAACTAATGCGCTCTCGTTATTCAGCGCACGTGTTGGGTTTGGTTGATTATGTCGTTGCTACCTACCACCCTAGCTGTAATGCAGAAGCACAAAGAGAAGGCATTACCGAATCTATCAACAGTGGTTGGGCGGGCTTAGAAGTCATCAATACTGCTACAGGTTCACACGAAAACGAAGGTTTTGTTGAGTTTAAAGCCTACTTCAATGAAGACGGCGCGCAATATTGCATGCAAGAACGCTCGCGTTTCGTTCGTGAAGATGGCCTTTGGTTCTATATCGATGGTGAGTTCCCAGAGCAAGAAAACGAACATGAAGAGCTAACAGAGCCAGAGATTGACCCTCGCCTAAACCAAACCGTAGAGAGCTTCAAGATCGGCCGCAATGATCCGTGTATTTGTGGTAGCGGTAAGAAATATAAAAAGTGCTGCGGCTAATACTGAGACTTAAGAGAGCTGAGTGCTAAAGAGATTCCTGACGTCGCTTAGGCTTCTCGGAATGACGAGGCCTAAAGGTGAAGCAATACATTCAAGAACGCTAAAAAGCCCCGTAAACATGGCTGTCTACGGGGCTTTTGTCTGTCTTCTAGGCAGTTCTATGAATCTAAAGAGAGCTTACTTATGGCGCTCTTTAAGTTTATTCACTACGTCGTTCATTGATAGGCCTTGGTCTTGAAGAAGAACCATTAGGTGGTAAATCAAATCTGCGGATTCACACACTAACTCCGCCTTATCGCCCGACGTCGCCGCAAGCGCGACTTCAACGCCTTCTTCGCCCACTTTTTGCGAAATACGCTTGGTGCCACGGGCATATAGACTGGCAGTATAAGAAGACTCAGGGTCTGCGTCCTTGCGGGCAGCCAGTAGCTGCTCAAGCTGATGAAGCCACACCATCTGAGATTCTTCTTGTTTGTCCACATCCCAACATGTTGTTGTACCAGTATGACACGTTGGGCCAATGGGATTGACCTTGACCAGTAAAGTGTCATTGTCACAGTCCAAGGCAATGTTTTGCAGTTGCAATACATTGCCCGACGTTTCACCTTTGGTCCACAAACGCTCTTTTGTGCGAGAGAAAAACGTCACTTGCCCAGTTTCGCCTGTTTTCTCTAGTGCTGCTGGGTTCATGTATCCCATCATTAACACTTGGCTAGATTGGTAATCCTGAACAATAGCTGGCACTAAGCCACCCACTTTTTCCCAATCAATACGCTCTGATAATGCGCCTACTGCTGTTTTTGATAAACATACTGGTTCAAAACTCATAGTCGCACCTCTACATCCTGTTGTTTTAAATACTGTTTAAGTTCACCAATATTGATGACTTGTTTGTGGAATACCGAAGCCGCTAATGCTCCGTCCACATTGGTCTTTTTGTAGGCTTCAGCAAAGTGCTCCATCGCGCCAGCACCACCAGAGGCAATCAATGGCACGTTACATACAGAGCGCACCATATTAAGTTGCTCAATATCGTAACCGTTGCGAACACCATCTTGGTTCATCATGTTTAATACGATCTCGCCTGCGCCACGCTTCTGTACTTCCTGTACCCAATCTTTGGTTTCCCACGCGGTTGCTTTAGTACGCGCTTCATCGCCTGTGAATTGATAAACCTGATACTTACCGGTTTCTTTATCGAAGTATGAGTCGATACCGACAACGATGCACTGCACGCCAAACTTATCAGCTAGGTCAGTAATCAACTGTGGGTTAGCCAAAGCCGGTGAGTTGATTGATACTTTATCCGCACCAAACTCTAGAATGCGCGCTGCATCTTCTGCTGATTTAATACCACCAGCTACACAGAAAGGAATATCAATCACTTCTGCGACACGCTTGACCCAACTCTTGTCGACGACACGACCATCGCTTGATGCCGTGATATCGTAAAATACCAGTTCATCAGCGCCCTCTTCCGCGTAGCGCTGTGCTAACGGAACGATGTCACCAATAATTTCGTGGTTTCGGAACTGAACGCCCTTTACCACTTGTCCGTCACGGACATCCAAACAAGGGATTATTCGCTTTGCCAACATGCAAATGCCTCCTCTGCGGTGAACTTGCCATCAAGTAGCGCACGACCCACAATCACGCCTGCAACACCGCTGCCTTTTAGAGCTTCGATATCTGCTAGGCTGCCGATGCCGCCCGATGATTGGAATTGAACCTGTGGGTACTGTTTACAAAGGTCAACGTAAAGCTCTACGTTTGATCCTTCTAGCGTGCCATCACGTGAAATATCGGTACACAGAACGTGTTTAAGACCAACCGTGAGGTAGTCTTCAATCAGCGCTTCAATGGTCACGCCGGAATCTTCTTGCCAACCGGAAATTGCCACTTTACGTGTGCCGCTTTGGTCGATGTTGATATCCAAAGCCAGTACAATTTTCTCAGCGCCGTATTTTTCCATCCAACCTTTCACCAACTCTGGTTGCTTAACGGCTGTAGAACCAACCACAACGCGCTGTGCGCCAGCTTCTAGTAGGTCGACCACGTCTTGTTCGTTACGCACGCCACCACCAATCTGGATATTGGCAGGCGTGCTAGCAAGTAGCTTTGCGATCAAGTCTAACTGACGAGCCGTTGTGTCTTTTGCACCCGTTAAGTCAACAAGGTGCAGCCAGCCAGCACCAGCTTGGTGATACAGGTTGAACTGCTCTGCTGGGTCTACTTTATATTCTGTTACTTGCCCGTAATCCCCTTGGAATAAGCGAACAACTTGGCCTTCAATTAAATCTAACGCGGGAATAATCATTTACATTCCTTATAGGGCAACGTTAGCCGCTGCCTAATCCTAATTACAATTCCAAGAAGTTCTGAATCAGCTTAGAGCCAGCTTTTGAAGAACGCTCTGGGTGGAACTGAACACCATAATAGTTACCACTTTGCACCGCCGCTGTGAACGGATTACCGTAATCGCATCGTGCGATTGTGTAGTTGCTCACTGGCATTGCAAAGCTATGAACAAAGTAGAAGTATTCGCCTTCTTCAATGTTTTTAAATAGAGGGTGATTAGGTGTTGCCGTTACGGTGTTCCAACCCATGTGTGGTAACGGTAAATCACCCGTTTCAAGTAAACGAACTTCGCCATCACACAGCCCTAAACATTCAACCAACTCATCAGCTTTTTGGCCTTTCTCTTGAGACAGTTTACCTAGCAGTTGCATACCTAAACAGATACCAAGCAGAGGCTTCTCTACTTGCTTCACAAGAGAAACAAGGTCACGCTCTTGTAGGTTCTTCATTGCCTCACTTGCAGTTCCGACTCCGGGTAGAAATAGCTTGTCGGCGGCAAGAACCACTTCTGGTTCTTTTGAAGTTTCAACTGCGTAGCCCAAACGTTCAATGGCAAATTTCACCGAAGAAACGTTGGCACAACCAGTATCAATAATGACGATTTTTTGATCTTTCATTGTTTTTTCCTTGCTAACGTTAGCCTTACAGGACGCCTTTGCTGCTTGGCAACTCGTTACCTTCAACTTTAATTGCTTGGCGAAGAGTACGACCAAACGCTTTAAATAGGCTCTCAATGATGTGGTGATCATTATTGCCATTAGAAGAAAGGTGTAACGTACAAGCCAGTGTATCGGTTAGAGAACGGAAGAAGTGAACCACCATCTCAGTTGAAAGATCACCCACTTGTTCGCGGCTGAACTTAGCATCGAATTTCAAGTATGGGCGGCCAGAAAGGTCGAGTGCACACTGAGCCAAACATTCATCCATTGGTAGGCTGAAACCGAAACGGCCAATACCACGTTTTTCGCCTAATGCATCTTTAAGTGCTTGGCCTAACGCAAGTGCGGTGTCTTCCACAGTGTGGTGATCATCAATATGTAGGTCGCCCTTCACAGTTAGGTTCATTTGGAAACCACCGTGTGTCGCGATTTGATCAAGCATGTGGTCGAAGAAACCCATACCTGTATCGATCTTATTACCACCGGTTTCATCAAGGTTTACGGCTACCTTAATGTCTGTTTCTTTAGTCGTACGAACCACTTCAGCAACACGAGCGTTAACCGTTAGATCTTTAACGATTTGTGGCCAGTTAAGCGTGCCTTCCGTTTCTGTATCCGGGCCATATTGAATACCGCGGATTGCCATATTTTCTGCTAATTGAAGGTCAGTCACTCGATCGCCAATCACGGCTGACTTTTGGAAGTCTACTTTACCACCCTGTAGGTACTCTTTAACCATACCCAGCTTAGGCTTGCGGCAAGAGCAGTTGTCTTCATCAAAGTGAGGGCAAATAAGCACGTCATCAAACTTAACGCCTTGAGATTCGAAGAACTCCATCATCATGTTGTGTGGTGCATCGAAATCTTCCTGTGGGTAGCTATCGGTACCTAGGCCATCTTGGTTAGTGACCATCACTAAGCGGTAGCCCGCGTCTTGCAAAGCAAGCAGGCTAGGAATCACGAGCGGTTCGAATTTTAGTTTGTCTAAACGGTCTACTTGAAAGTCGACTGGCGGCTCAACAATTAAGGTGCCATCGCGGTCTATAAAAAGTATTTTCTGTTGTTTACTCACTTGAACTTCCTTTTAATTTTAAATCTGGTGGCCTAGCTAAAATCAACCGCTGACCCAAATGTCTGATTCATTTGCCAGTCATGTTGATTAAACACAACTGACCAATGTTATTACTGGTAAGCCTTTCGTTACTGAAAAAAGTTACGAATAAATCCGAGTGTCTTTTCGCACTCTTCGCGGTTACCAATACTAATGCGAACACAATCTTCGATTGGCGAGTTACGTAAGATAATGCCAGTGTCCCATGCCGCTTTGAATAGCTCATCGCCATTCGGGAATTTAACCAATAAGTAGTTACCCCAACCATCAAAGACCGTCACTTGAGGCATACTCAATAAACCCGCTTGCAAATACGCTCGGTTAGCACTTAGATCCAAAACTTGGTACTTCGCTCTTGCAAGCCCATGTTCCGAAAGTGCTTGAACAGCAATATCAGCAACTGGGATTGGCACAGGGTATGGCGCAATCACTTTCAATAGAACATCGATCAGTTCTTGATTTGCTAAAGTAAAGCCACAACGTAAACCGGCCAATGCGAAAGCTTTAGAAAGAGTACGTAGAATCGCAAGATTCGGATATTGTTCAAGTAAATCGACGGTTGACGCTTCCGGGCAGAAGTCGATATACGCTTCATCCATTACGACAATCGCTTTATCTTGTGTCATTTCAAGCAGCTTGATGATGTCTTTTCGATTAACCAAATTGCCGGTTGGATTATTTGGACTGCAAACAAACACGACTTTTACGTTGTCTAGTTGCGCTTCAATAGCAGGAAGATCCAATTGCCATTCAGACGTCAAAAGTGCGACTTTACGTTCAACACCAATGGTTTCCGCACTGACTGCGTACATGCCGTAAGTCGGAGGACAGTAAAGGATCGCATCTTCGTTCGGCTCACAGAAAGCACGAATCAGCAACTCAATACCTTCGTCAGCACCACGTGTTGTCAGTGTTTGCTCTGGCGTTACACCTGCATATTGAGCGTAAGCATCAATCAACTCTTTTGGCTGACATTCGCTGTAGCGGTTAAGACGAGACAGATTTAGGTTGTACTCGTTATCAAATGGAGATTCGTTGGCATTCAACCATATATCTCCGCTGCCACCAATTCGTCTTGCAGACAAGTAAGGTGTAAGAGCCTGAACTGCTTTTCTTGCTAACTTTTCCATGCCCTGCCCTTAATTCGCTTTATTCAATTTTTCAACTCGGATAGTCACAGCGCGCTTGTGAGCATCCAAACCTTCGGCTTCAGCCATCGTCACGACTGTTGGTGCTAAGCCTTTCAAGCCATCGGCTGTTAGTTCTTGTACTGTCATACGTTTAGAGAAATCCGCTAAACCTAAGCTCGAATACGTTTTGGTGTAACCGTAAGTCGGTAGAACGTGGTTTGTGCCAGATGCATAATCACCTGCAGATTCCGGAGACCAGTCACCGAGGAAGATAGAACCCGCGTTATCCAACAATGGCAGCAATTCACGTGGGTTCTTGGTCTGAACAATCAAGTGCTCAGGCCCGTAGAAGTTAGAAATCGCAATCGCTTGAGTGATTGATTCAGCGATGATAATCAAGCTAGATGCCAATGCTTGTTGAGCAATATTAGCGCGAGATAACTCTTTCAGCTGTTTTTGCACCGCATCGGTTACTTGGTCAGCAACCACTGGAGATGGCGTTACCAGTACAACTTGAGAGTCAGGACCATGTTCCGCTTGGCTCAATAGATCTGCAGCAATAAAGTCTGCATCAGCGGTTTCATCGGCAATCACTAACACTTCTGATGGACCGGCAGGCATATCAATCGCCGCACCACGGAAATCATTACTCACTTGACGCTTCGCTTCCGTTACGTAGGCATTACCTGGGCCGAAGATCTTATCAACTTTAGCAACACTCTCAGTACCGTAAGCCATTGCAGCAACGGCTTGACCACCACCGACATTGTAAACTTCATCGATTTTACAAAGCTTAGCGACATACAGTATTTCATCAGCGATTGGCGGAGGTGAACAAAGCACAACCTTCCGACAACCTGCAATTTGAGCGGGTACACCTAACATAAGAACCGTTGAAGGAAGTGGTGCACTGCCACCTGGGATGTAAAGGCCAACAGTATTAATCGCGCGAGTCACTTGCTCACACACCACGCCCGGTTGCGTCTCTACCTTAATCGGTTGAGGCTTTTGAGCTTCGTGGAACTTAGCAATATTGCTATAAGCTTGTTCTAGCGCTTGCTTCATTTCTGGTGTTAGACGAGTACACGCCTCTTCGATCTCACCCGAGCTAACTCGAATCGATTCGGGAGTCACACCATCAAACTTCTCAGTCAGTTCTTTAAGCGCAGCATCGCCTTCATTTCGTACTTTTGCAATCACATCAGAAACTGTCGCTGTGATGTTTGCACCTTCAGTAATGGCTGGACGCTCTAATACCGAGTCTTGCTGTGATTCACTTAAAGATTGCCAAACAACGGTTCTCATCGTCACTACCCCATCATTTTTTCGATTGGTAATACTAGAATCGAGCTTGCACCCAACTCTTTAAGCTGTTCCATAGTTTCCCAGAACAAGTTCTCAGTACTGACTAGGTGAACAGCAACTTTGTCTTTGTCTGTAGATAGAGGAAGAACAGTAGGATCTTCAGCGCCAGGCAGTAGTGCTTTGATTTGCTCTAGTTGAGAGGTTGGCGCGTGAAGCATGATGTACTTCGATTCTTTCGCTTGTTGAACCCCCTGCATACGAGTCAATAGTTTTTCAATCAGTGCGGTTTTGTCTGCGTCGAAGTCACCAACACGTTGAATCAGTGTCGCTTTAGATTGGAAGATAGCCTCTGCTTCTTTTAGGCCATTCGCTTCCAGCGTTGCGCCAGTAGAAACTAAATCGGCGATAGCGTCAGCTAAACCTGCGCGAGGAGCAACTTCAACCGAGCCTGTTAGCATACAAGTGCTGAATTCAACCCCCTGCTCGTCCATGTAGGCTTTAAGCAGGTGTGGGTAAGTGGTCGCAATACGTTTTCCTGCTAAATCTTGTGGACCGTTGTATTCTTCGTCTTTGTTGATAGCGATAGAAAGGCGGCAATCACCGAAATCTAAACGACGTAGAGTGCGAAACTCTGATGGCTCTTTTAAAGCAACA
This sequence comes from Vibrio toranzoniae, assembly GCF_024347655.1. Lineage (NCBI taxonomy): Bacteria > Pseudomonadati > Pseudomonadota > Gammaproteobacteria > Vibrionales > Vibrionaceae > Vibrio > Vibrio toranzoniae. The sequence continues at coordinate 2,018,467 of NZ_AP025514.1, forward strand.
CGGTCTAGACGAACTTCTTCTAGTTCGTTTTCACCGATGAAGCCTAAATCAACCACACCGTCCATGATAAGACCTGGGATGTCGTCATCACGAACAAGCAGCAAGTCGATTGGCATATTTAGTGAGTGAACCACTAAGCGCTCACCCATGATGTTAAATTTAACACCACATTTTTTTAGTAGCTCTTGGCACTCTTTACTTAAGCGACCTTTCTTTTGAATTGCGATTCTTAGGCGTTGTGTCTGCATTGCTGTATCCCTGTGCAAATATTTGAATTTATTGATTATTTAAAAGCGCTAAAACTAAAAAACCCTCGGAAGACTTTGTCGTCCCGAGGGTTTAAATCTAAATGTTTTGACTTAACCTCCGGGAGAATTCCTGCTCCCGGGTATACGTAAATCTCCCCGAAAGACTAGATAGGGTGATGATGGTGATGAATGTTCATTACTAATTTACGCATACTTAATCGGCTCTTAGGTTGTTTGCTGACTTGTATCCACACTAACTAAGCTGACATCCTTTTTCAACTATTAATTTTAACTTTTTTCACTAAATTTCAAATTCATTCAGCAGGCACAAAAAAGGGAAACCATAGTCTCCCTTTTCATTATTAGATCAAGTGCAGATTAGCTTTTGCACTTCGCCATTTTACTACGAGAGAAATAAGCTAATACAAAACACACAAAAACAAATGCTAGAGATGCAGAGCTAAATGCAATAGCAATCGATGCAGTCATACCTAGGGTGATAAAACCGATACACGACACGAGTGCCACAGACAACGCGTAAGGAAGCTGAGTTGCGACGTGATCAATATGGTTACAACGAGCCCCTGTCGAAGAAAGAATCGTTGTATCTGAGATAGGAGAACAATGGTCACCAAATACAGAACCAGCCAGAACCGCACTGAGCATCGGCAGAATTAGCGCGATATCAGATGCTGCAGACATATCACCCGCGATAGGTAACATGATACCGAACGTACCCCAAGAGGTACCTGTTGAGAATGCCATCAGGCCAGCAAGAAGAAACAAGATAACAGGTAGCCAGTGGTAGTCGATGTTGCCCGTCGCTAGAGATGATAAGTACGAACCTGTTTTCATGTCGCCGATTACAGAACCTATTGTCCATGCAAACACAAGAATTAAGATAGCGCCAAACATTGAGCTTGCACCAATCCACATCGTTCTTGCGATGTCAGACATCGATAGCTTCTGCTTGAACACGGTTGCTAACGCAAACAACAAGCCAATAATACCACCATAAACAAGAGACTTACCTACATCAGTGTTTTCGAATGCACCTAGGAGGTTGAATGCTTGGCCATCAGCAGCCAGCGCTTGGCCGCCTGTGTACAGCATTGCGGCAACGGTCGCTACAATTAACGATACGATTGGCATCACTAGATCAGATACAGAACCATTATCGCTCTCTTTAATATCTAGCTCTTCGTTTAGATCGTGAGCTTGCTTTTGATCGTTGTCTCCGTCAAAACCGCGGCCTTGAGATGCTTCAATTTCATGTTCACGCATTTTACCTACGTCTAAGCCGAACCATGCAACGGCAAACACCATAAGAAGTGCAAATACCGCATAGAAGTTCATTGGAATAAGACGAACGTAAGCACCCAGCGCAGAATACTCTGTCACACCGTGTGTTACTAAGATGCCACCAATAATAGTAATGATGTACGCACCCCAGCTAGAAGCTGGCATGATCACACACATTGGAGCCGCAGTAGAATCGAGAATATAAGCAAGCTTAGCGCGCGATACGTAGAAACGGTCTGTGACAGGGCGAGAGATAGCACCTACCGCTAAGCTATTGAAGTAATCATCAACAAAGATGAATACACCTAGGAAAGCAGCAAGTAGTTTTGAACCACGTTTGCTCTTAACACGGGATTGAGCCCACTCAGCGAATGCACGAGTACCGCCAGACAGTGTTAACAGTGCAGTTGTCATTCCAAGAATAATTAGGAATGCGATAATGCTCATGTTCCATGTATTAATACCACCATCTTCGATGAAAACTCCTGAAGCTTTGGTAAACACGTAGCTAGCTGCGTTCCCTACTGAATAGTCAGCAAGTAAAATAGCCCCCATAGCGATACCAACACCCAAAGAAACCAATACACGACGGGTAACAATAGCAAGACTTAAAGCCACAAGTGGAGGAAGCAAAGATAAAGGTGATGTTGCGAAATCTATTAAATTCATGATCTTCAAGAACCAGTTTTTTATTTGGCTAGAGATCTACTGCAGATAAACTTGATACGATTTATCAAGCTCATGTTGAACTAAGCGAAAGGGAAGTGAACACTTCACCCAACCCTACAGTAGCGCTCCATAGTTTAAAATTAAGACTATGGCAGTGTTGTACCTATTGAGCACAACCCCAGCAAATTGCTTAGATATACAATTTACTTCGGCAATTACACCTTTCATTCTCGTTCATTGGCATCACCCCAACGATAACTACTCTTCATAATTGCACCTCTACGTGCGATAACATCATTAACCATTGAAACTAGAGTTTAACAATAAATTAACTGAAGCATCGCATCAGGTAGCCGCAATTGTACCCATCAAAAGCAACAATGCAACATATCATTCCGAGAAAAATAGGGTTTTGTTAGTGACGTAATACCAGAAAATAATCAACATAAGGTTGCTGCTCTACAAGTCACATATCTATTTTTAGATACTCTAATGATTATTAGAAATTCAATAGAGGAATGTATCTCTTCATTTTCAACTATTCATCTCACTTTTATATTTAAATAACCTTTACTAGAAATACTATTTGTTTTATTCCTGTGCTCTGTTTATTATTAGCAGGATTATTTGGTTTACCTTGATGGGAAATATCATGTCTGAATTAACAAAAACTTTATTAAATATCCGCAGCCTTCGTGCATTCTCACGTGAATTAACTCTTGAGCAACTTGAAGAAGCGCTAGACAAGCTAACTATTGTTGTACAAGAGCGTCAAGAATCTGAAGCTGAAGAACGTGCTGCTAAAGCAGAACAAGAAGCTAAGCTTTCTGCTATCGCTGAACAAATTGCAAAAGACGGAATTGATGTTGCCGATCTTATTGCAGCTCTTTCTGGTGAAGCAAAATCTAAAACAACTAAAGCTAAACGCGCTCCTCGCCCAGCGAAATACAAATACGTAGACGCAAACGGCAACGAGAAAACTTGGACAGGTCAAGGCCGTACGCCTTCAGCTATCCAAGAGCAACTAGATGCTGGTAAATCCCTAGAAGAGTTTGCAATCTAGCTAAACCTTCAGTGGGTGACTCACCACACACTCAACAATTGAATTAATATTACAGTCGACCAAAGTATTATTTACGGCTTCAATATATTCAGAAATAAAAAAGGCTTCTTTCGAAGCCTTTTTTTATATTTCATTTTTAGCACTAGAAATGAATTTGATAAGTAAAGCGTATTATCTTTCCCAGTAAGCTTCTTCTAGGCTATCTTCTCTTTCAGGAAGACCACGAGATAAACGAGGTGAGTGTTGAACTAACACTTCATAACTAGCACGGTTTGAATATTTACAAACTTGTGAGAAAGAAGAGTACGTCAAGAATGAATGTTGGTGCTTACTTGAATTTGGTACATTTTCTTTATGGTATTTATTTGCCGCCATATCATGTAATAGAGCAGACAACGCCGCATCACCAGCACCATTCGTATTTTTGATCGTTTCTGGGCCACCCATGTAAGGGGCAATATGAGAATAGATCTTAGTCGGGTTCTCACATAAATCTTTATGCGCAGGACGGCTAAATTCAAAACGGTTGAATTCTGCAATTGAACCAGGAAGTAAAGGCAGTGATGTTTCACGCTTTGCTGCATCTTCAGTGTAACCCGCCATGAATAGGCCAACAGGGCCAGCCGTACAGAGAACTAAGTCCACCCACTCTAGCGCTTTGTCTGAGGCAGCAAGCGGATCACTTTCACCGGTTAGGGCTTCCGCTTCATCTTCGTTCATTGCAACAACCGTTACGTGCTGCTCTAAGAAGTCTTTCCAAAATTCAGGATCATCTTGAATAACGAACTTTGTACCTAACGTTAAAACAACGGGCACATCATATTTTTTCGCATATTCAATAGCTTTCATCGTTGCTTCAGGCATAGGATCACCTGGCTTACAACGAACTAAATATGCCGTTAATACTAAAGCAGAAGCACTTTTGAAAATTTTCTCTGGAATACTTTCTGGATTTAATTGGTTCATCTGACCTTCGCTGATTGCGAAAGTACGTTCACCATCTTCTGTAATTAATGCAAAGCAGCGACCAATTGCGCCATCTACCCCTTGTAAGTGGTTCAGATCCATTCTGCTTGATGTATTACATAAATAGCGGTAACCATAGCTACCAATCTTAATATCTTGACTCATTACACCAAGCAGTGTTGAGCGATCATCCGCCAGTACTGAATAGTTGTGTAATGTATTACCAATTGTGCCACCAGCGTACTCATTGGTAATTAGGCAATGTTCTTTTAATTCTTGATATAAAAACTCAGCGGCTTCGTCACCGATAACCAATGAATGCCCTTTACTTAAACCATACTTCTCAATAAGTTCGGAACTCACTTTTGCTTCAATATCCACCAAAGTTTGGTCAATACCGATAATATGAGTGCGTGACATTCTTTTACTACTTTGAGCTTGGCTCACTAGAGGGTCACGTGCGTGAACCGGAAAGTAATGCTTTGATTTACGTTGTCCAGGGAATTTCATAGGGCTAGTCTAAGTCAAGGGGAAATAGGTGGCGGATTCTACCGCGCTATATTTAACGCGGCAATCTTTCAAACTATAGCAAACGTTTGCCGAACTATTTTTTTATTCGCCTTCCATAAAGCTTAGATCAGGCAGCATTCCTAAATGCTCTGCATAACGCTTTTGATTAAACTCTGCACCGTTCTTCATTACATCAAACACTTCAATTGCTAATGCACACGCCATCGCCGCAATCGCCTCTTCACGAGGAGTGCCTGTCATCATTAAACGCATTAGCGTCTCTTTTACTTTTACAGGTTCGCCATCTTCAAGCTGATTTTCAATAATCTCAATCAACTCTTCTTCTTGCATAAATTCATTTTGTTCAGACATTTTTTATCTCAGGTCTTGGATTTCGAGCGACTATGCCACATATACTTCTGACATCCTAGCGACTCACCTCGCTCTCATGCAATTCTCTAACAAAGTCAGCGCACTATTTTGTGCAAATGAAACTGTGATTCCGGTCTCGGATCTGTCACGGCGTTTCTCTTTCTGTTAGAATCTGCGACCAAGTAATAGTAACGGTGTTTAGACATGTCAGATATCAGCTCTGGAAACAGCGAAAAGAAAGTAATTGTCGGTATGTCCGGCGGTGTAGATTCGTCAGTATCGGCGTATCTTCTTCAGCAACAAGGCTATCAGGTAGAAGGCCTTTTCATGAAAAACTGGGAAGAAGATGATAACGAAGAGTACTGCACGGCAGCTGAAGATCTTGCTGATGCTCAAGCGGTATGTGACAAATTAGGTATCCACCTTCACACCATTAACTTTGCTGCAGAGTACTGGGACAACGTATTCGAATACTTCCTTGAAGAATACAAAGCAGGCCGCACGCCTAACCCAGATATCCTTTGTAACAAAGAAATCAAATTCAAAGCATTCTTAGAGTTTGCGGATGAAGTGCTAGACGCAGACTACATCGCGATGGGTCACTACGTTCGTCGTACTTTCCCAACTCAAGAAGAACTAGATGCTGGCGTTAAACCAGAAATGCTACGTGGTCTAGACAGCAACAAAGACCAAAGCTATTTCCTCTACACGCTTAGCTCAGATCAAGTAGCACGCAGCCTATTCCCCGTTGGTGAACTAGAGAAGCCTGAAGTGCGACGTATTGCTGAAGAGCAAGACTTGATCACTGCGAAGAAAAAAGACTCTACAGGTATCTGCTTTATTGGTGAGCGTAAGTTCACTGAGTTCCTAGGCAAATACCTACCAGCACAACCGGGTAACATCGAAACGCCAGAAGGCCAAGTGATTGGTCAACACCAAGGCTTGATGTACCACACACTAGGTCAACGCAAAGGCCTACATATCGGCGGCACCAAAGGCGGCGGCGGTAATGAAGAACCATGGTTTGTTGGTGAAAAAGACCTTAAGCGTAATGTACTTATCGCAGTACAAGGTAAAGACCACCCGCTTCTTAAATCAGAAGGTTTGATCGCATCTCAACTTCATTGGGTAAATCGCACACCAATTACTGAAGTTATGACATGCACGGTAAAAACACGTTACCGTCAGACCGATATTCCTTGTACAATCATCCCAATTGATGACGAGAACATTAAGGTTATTTTTGACGAACCACAGATCGCAGTGACTCCAGGTCAATCCGCGGTTTTCTACCAAGGCGAAGTATGTCTTGGTGGTGGTATTATCGAAAAACGCATCTAACTAATCAAACGAACGACAACGATAGAAGACAACTAGGAGTTACTACGTGGCTAATACACTTTATGACCGTACTATTGCTTTCGCCGGGATTTGCCAAGCTGTGGCTTTGGTTCAGCAAGTAGCAAAAGACGGACATTGTGATAAAGATGCCTTCGAAGCTTCACTCAGTGCCATTGTAAATACCAACCCAGCGAATACCGTGGGCGTATTTGGACGTGAAGCGAACCTAAAGCTTGGCCTTGAGTGCTTAGTAAAAGGTATCGATAGTACTCCTGCGGGTAGCGATATCACTCGTTACATCATCAGCTTAATGGCGCTTGAGCGTAAGCTATCTTCTCGCAACGATTCTATGTCTCAGCTGGGTGATCGCATTCAAACTGCAGAACGTCAAACGGAGCACTTTGATCTGTTTGACGAGCAAATGATCAGCAACCTTGCGAGCATCTACCTTGATGTTGTCAGCCCTATCGGCCCACGCATTCAGGTTTCTGGTACGCCGGCTGTACTTCAACAGACATCGAGCCAACATAAGGTTCGCGCACTGCTTCTATCAGGGATTCGAAGCGCTGTGTTATGGCGTCAAGTTGGCGGCAAACGTCGCCACCTTATCTTCGGTCGCAAGAAGATGATCGAGCAGGCTCAAATCCTACTAGCTCGAATGTAATTTATTAGCTCGCGCCTCGTCGCGAGCTTGTTTTTTGTATCAACACAACTCTCACGCAAACGATTGCGCAATGTGCGTGACAATTGAGATTGTTACTGGTATAAACCTCTCAAAATTTAGAAAACTCAATTCAGGAGAACACCATGGAACTGTCAGCATTGACTGCTGTTTCACCAGTAGACGGCCGTTACGGAAGTAAGACTATTGCATTACGCAGCATCTTTAGTGAGTTTGGACTGCTAAAGTACCGCTCTATCGTTGAAATTCGTTGGTTACAAAAGCTTGCAGCTACTGATGCAATCAAAGAAGTACCAACGTTCAGTGCAGAAGCTAACCAGTTTCTTGATGAATTAGCCGCTAACTTCAGCGAAGAAGACGCTCTTCGTATCAAAGAGATCGAGCGCACAACAAACCACGACGTAAAAGCGGTTGAGTACTTCTTGAAAGAGAAAGTTGCGGGCGTTCCTGAACTTCACGCAGTTAACGAATTCATTCACTTTGCATGTACTTCTGAAGATATCAACAACACATCTCACGCACTTATGCTTAAAGAAGCTCGTGACACAGTGATTCTTCCAGAAATTCGTAACGTAATTGATGCTATCAAAGCACTTGCGAACGAGTACCGTGACATTCCTCTACTGTCTCGTACACACGGTCAGCCAGCTTCTCCTTCTACTATGGGTAAAGAGATGGCTAACGTTGCGTACCGTATGGAACGTCAATACAAGCAAATCGAAAGCGTTGAGATCCTAGCGAAAATCAACGGCGCGGTAGGCAACTACAACGCACACCTTTCTGCATATCCAGAAGTTGAATGGCACCAGTTCAGCGAAGAGTTCATCACTGAATCTCTTGGCGTAACTTGGAACCCGTACACAACTCAAATTGAACCTCACGATTACATCGCTGAGCTGTTTGATGCTGTTGCTCGTTTCAACACGATTCTTCTAGACTTCGACCGTGACATTTGGGGCTACATCGCTCTTGGTCACTTCAAGCAGAAGACTATTGCTGGCGAAATCGGTTCTTCGACAATGCCGCATAAAGTTAACCCAATTGACTTCGAGAACTCTGAAGGCAACCTTGGTCTAGCTAACGCTGTATTTGGCCACCTAGCACAGAAACTTCCGGTCTCTCGCTGGCAACGTGACCTAACTGACTCTACGGTTCTTCGTAACCTAGGTGTTGGTGTTGGCTACGCAATCATTGCATACACTTCAACTCTGAAAGGTATTAGCAAGCTAGAAGTTAACCGTGAAGCGCTACTTGCTGAGCTAGACAAGAACTGGGAAGTACTAGCAGAACCAGTACAAACAGTAATGCGTCGTTACGGCATCGAGAAGCCATACGAGAAGCTTAAAGAGCTAACTCGTGGTAAGCGTGTAGACGGCGAAGGCATGCGTGCATTCATCGACGGTCTAGAGATTCCTGAAGACGAAAAAGTTCGTCTGAAAGAGATGACTCCAGCAAACTACATCGGTCAAGCAATCGAGCTAACTGACAAGCTGTAAGATTCGAATTTCGAATCGCAGAATAGACTAAGGCTTCCCATGTGGAAGCCTTTTTGTTGCGCGCAATAAAGTGTATCGATACAAGAGCCGTCGGCAAAAGAACAAGTACTCCCTCTTAGTTCCCTACTCACATCAGTCCATTCACGCCACCACCAAACACGCATACCTCAGGAACTTGCTGTCTTAGATACCAAGATCAAAAAAGGCCTCCCGAGGGAAACCTTTAGATTTATCTTATCGACTAGCGATGGCTAATCATATTAGAAATTACAGATTACGTAGAGACGCAATACGCTTATCTAGTGGTGGGTGGCTCATTAGCAGCTCAGTAAGAGACTTCTTACCGTTGATACCAAACGCCATCATAGAACCTTCTAGTTGTGGTTCGTGGCTCACCTTTAGACGCTCTAGCGCGGCAATCATCTTCTCTTTACCCACTAGGTTCGCTGCACCTGCATCGGCATGGAATTCACGATGACGGCTGTACCACATCGTAATGAAGCTTGCCAAGAAACCAAACACCAATTCCAGCACCATAGACACACCGAAGTACACCATCATGTTGCTGCCACCCTCTTCTTCGCTGTCATTCGACGCAACAATGTTGGCGATAAAACGAGATAAGAAGATAACGAACGTGTTCACAACACCCTGCATTAACGTCATGGTCACCATGTCGCCGTTTGCGATGTGGCTCACTTCGTGCGCTAATACCGCTTCAGCTTCATCACGCGTCATGTTGTGTAGCAAGCCTGTTGATACCGCTACCAATGAATCATCACGCTTAGCACCCGTTGCGAATGCGTTGATGTCTGGCGAATCGTAGATCGCCACTGTTGGCATACCAATACCAACTTGTTGAGCTTGACGGCTTACAGTCTCCATCAACCAATGTTCTGTTTCATTACGTGGGCTTTCAATGACCATGCCGCCTACTGAGCGTAACGCCATTTTCTTTGACATCATCAATGAAATAAATGAGCCGCCAAAACCAAATACCGCAGCCATTAACAGCAAGCCTGAGAGGCTTCCTGGTTGCATACCTGTGACTGCGTATACAATATTAAGAACAACACTTAGTACCAATACAACCGCAAGGTTGGTTGCAAGGAACAACATTACTCGCTTCATTACTTATCTCCGCATGAAAGCTGTTTTTATAAAACTTATTGTTATAGACAAGGCAGACAGCAATATATTTCAACCTTGAAGACTTATACTTACTTATACATATAGTCTTAGATTAAGAAAACAAGGTTAAGCATTAAATTGCAACATTTGATTACGAAGCTGCATTCGGATTGCTCGCATTCTATTAGACCTAAGTCGTATGGCATCGATATAACAATCCGTTTACAGTGGCTTCAGATGATTTATTGGCTTGTCCATGTACAACAAGGGAACAATCATGGTTGAAGGTACTAACACTCAAATGGCTATTGATTTACTGTGCTGTCACCTAGGGATTACTGAAGAAGAAGCAAAGAAACAGATCGGTATTCTTACGCCACAAGCAGCGCAAACCAATATAACAGAGACACAACAAGCGCTAATGGGACTGACAAAAGAGCATTAATCCCAAGCTTCTACATAGGCTTAAAATAGCAAAAGGGCTGCAATCGCAGCCCTTTTCTTGTTTCACGTATAGCTTGAGAATTAAAGCTCAAGCAATGGCTGTACATTAATGTACTTACCAATATTCTTAGACTTCGCTTTTGGTACGTAAGGGATCTCACCTAACTTTGGCGCACCAAGCTTATCTTCAAGCATCGCAATAATATCAGCGTAATGTTCAGTGCCTGGGTTAATGCGGTTTGCTACCCAACCGACTAGGTTTAGACCATCTGCACGAATCGCTTCTGCGGTTAGTAGAGCGTGGCTCAAACAACCCAGCTTAATACCTACCGTCAATACAACGGGAAGCTGCTCTTTCTTAACCCAGCTAGACAAGTATTCGGCATCTGAAACAGGCACACGCCAACCACCAGCACCTTCAACTAAAACGATGTCAGAGTTTTGCTTATGCTGTTCTAGCTTAGCTGATAATACCGCTGCATCAATCACTACGCTGTCATGCTTTGCCGCGATGTGAGGTGATGATGGCAGTAGCAACGCGTACGGGTTCACGTCTTCGTAAGCAATATCTTGCGTCGCCGCTTCTTGAAGATGCAACGCATCACTGTTACGTAACCCTTCAGGGTATTGCTCGCACCCTGCAGCAACTGGCTTGTAGCCAATTGTTGATAAATCTTGTGCGGCCAAAGCTTGAAGAATCGCTTTTGAAACCACAGTTTTTCCCACTTCGGTATCCGTACCTGCAATGAATAATGCATCAATCATAATTGAATAACCCCTAAACAAACTTGATATGTTGCTGGTAAGAAACCTTGATGGTTTTTGAACTCTCGATATTCCCGTTCAACAAGCTGCAACATACGGCGACTTGTTAAACCTTGTGAGCGACCACTTACGTGATTAGCGCCGATACCTTTAAGGTCGCGCATCAGTTCAAACGCAGTGTCATACCAAACGGTGATGGTGGGCAAGTCTAGTTGATGAGCAGTACAGCTAGATTGCGCTAACGCAATTTTTACCTGATTGATTGTAATAAAATGGTTAACGTGTTGATGTGCGTCAATTTTGGACCATGACTTTTCCAGTTCAAACAGTGACCCATCAAGCAAAGTTGAGAAAATCACACGTCCACCAACCGCTGTAACACGCTTCATCTCTTTCAAAGGCGACGATAAATCGTCACACCATTGCAACGCTAAGCTAGAAAAAACGACATCAAAACATCCATCTTCAAACGGCAACTGTTCAGCGTCAGCTTGTTGATATAAAGAGACCGATGCGCCGCAACGTTGTTCTGCCGCTTTTAACATTCCAACAGATAGGTCAGCACACACTACCTCAGCACCACGCTTCGCTATCTGTTCGGAGAAATAACCCGTACCACACCCTAAATCGAGCACCTTTAAACCTGAGAGGTCGGTTGGTAACTTATCCAGTAGTCGATGGCCAACATCGCGCTGAAACTCAGCGTGTTTGTCATAGGTTGTTGCTGCTTTACCGAAGGCTTCGGCAATCGCATTCTTATCTTGGCCTACGTAATTATGCACGACTGCTTCTTGTGACATTTACTGAGCCTCATTATTTATTTCGGTGTTAGTTTCGCTATTGGGTCCAAAGCTTGATTCACCTGATTGAACGTTTCTTTCCACTGCTTGACGTAACGAGCGGGTTAACTGAAGAATCTGCTTTTGAGTGTGATTGGCGGTTAGTGTAATACGCAGACGCGCTGTCCCAGTCGGAACCGTGGGTGGCCTAATTGCAGTAACCCAAACTTGGTTGTGCTTTAATTCTTCAGCAACAGACCGTGCTGCCTGTGCTTCACCGATCACAAACGGCTTAATCGGAGTCTGAGTATCAATAAAACCTTGTACGCCATTCATCTGCTCTGCATAGAGAGCCCCTAGCTCGGTTAGCTTCTCACGACGCCACTCTTGCGTCTGAATCATCTGACACGCATGAGACAAAGCCACCGCTTGTGAAGGTGGCATCGCCGTCGAGTACACATGATGGCGAGCAAACTGAGTTAAGTAATCACCTACTTCTGACGAACACAAAATCGCAGCACCAGAAAGGCCAAATGCTTTACCAAAGGTCACCACCAAAATATCGGGGGAGATTTGTGCCGCACTGCAGCTCCCTGCCCCTTCATCACCTAATACGCCGATACCATGGGCATCATCAACCACCAACCAACTGTCGTATTGATTGGTCAGGTTAGATATTTGATTAAGGAGAGCCTGGTCGCCATCCATGCTGAACACGCCTTCCGTCGCAACCAAAGATTGTGGAGAACGGCTCAGTAGCGACTCTAGATGTTGCGTGTCGTTATGCTTAAAACGTTTCATTGTTGCAGGCGAAAGCATCCCCGCTTCCATCAAAGAGGCGTGGTTAAGTTTGTCTTGCAGCAATGAATCGTCTTTTTCGAGCAGAGAAAACAACAAGGCTTGATTAGCACTGAAACCAGAACTAAAGAGAATGGCACGTTCAAAGCCAAGCCATTCACACAGTTGAGCCTCTAAATTTCGATGAGCAGGACTAAAACCCGTGACCAATGGCGATGCAGCACTGCCGGCGCCATACTGAGAAAGCCCAGTTTGCCACGCATTCACCAACTCAGGATCGTTTGCCAAGCCTAAATAGTCATTACTCGAAAAATTGATGAAGCGAGAGCCTTCGCAAGTAAGCAAAGGGCCATTACTGTTTTCGAGTACCTTAAGTTGACGAGTTAACCCTTGCTCACGGCGATGAGCAAGGGCACTTTTGATGCGAGATTTAAACAGTGGCATCGTAGAACATGTCATCTTTCGTTGGACGAGCAGCAACGCGCTCCACCACTTGATCTAACAGTTCGTTTTCTTGAATTTCATCAGGCTTCTGAGCCACTTGCTGGCTGTTGATACCTAACTTCTTAAACAACTGCATGTCCGTGTCTTCATCTGGGTTTGGCGTCGTCAGTAGCTTACAGCCGTAGAAGATAGAGTTCGCGCCAGCCATGAAGCACATCGCCTGCATCTGTTCGTTCATATTCTCGCGACCTGCAGATAGACGAACCGCAGACATTGGCATCATGATACGAGCAATCGCAATCAACTTAATGAAGTCAAAAGATTCAACATCATCGACGTTTTCCATCGGTGTGCCTTTCACTTTTACGAGCATGTTGATTGGCACACTTTCAGGGTGTACTGGAAGGTTCGCTAGCTCTACAAGAAGGCCTGCGCGGTCATTGGTGCTTTCGCCCATACCGATGATGCCACCAGAACAGATCTTCATTCCTGCATCACGAACGTGAGATAAGGTATCTAAACGATCTTGGTAAGTACGAGTGGTAATAATGCTGCCGTAGAACTCTGGAGACGTATCAAGGTTATGGTTGTAATAGTCCAAACCTGCGTCTGCTAATTCACCTGCTTGATCTGGCGTTAACATGCCCAGTGTCATACAGGTTTCTAGGCCCATGCCTTTCACCCCTTTGATCATGTCAGTTAGGTGAGGCATATCGCGTTCTTTCGGGTTTTTCCATGCCGCGCCCATACAGAAGCGAGTTGATCCCGCATTCTTGGCTTTTTGCGCCGCATCCAAAACACGCTCAACTTCCATTAAGCGTTCTTTGTCAACATCCGTTCGATAGTGAGCACTTTGAGGGCAGTACTTACAATCTTCAGGGCAAGCACCTGTCTTTATCGATAAAAGCGTACTCACCTGCACGTGGTTGTGCTCTTGGTACTGTCTATGAACGACTTGAGCTTCAAACATTAAATCCATAAACGGTTTTTCAAGCAGCGCTGTTACTTCAGCAACTGTCCAGTCATGACGAACTTCCACGTGTCGATCCTTTTTTATTTTTTGATGTTGCAACTCTGTGTCTAGAGTTTGCATTTATGCTTGGCTAGTCTACCGACAAGCTTTAGACTGTCAACAAATTGATAATATCAAAAGTTTACATGTGGTTACTTTTTAATCACAACCAAGAATGGAAGTTACTATGGATCTCGCCTTTGATCGCCAGCATATCTGGCATCCCTACACATCAACGTTAACACCTCTGACCTGCTATCCAGTCACCAATGCAGACGGTGTTTACTTAGAATTAGAAGGCGGAAAAAGAATTATTGATGGCATGTCGTCTTGGTGGTCAACCATTCACGGCTACAATCACCCAGAGCTCAATGCTGCAGCTCATAGCCAAATCGATAAGGTGTCACACGTTATGTTTGGTGGTATTACTCACCAGCCTGCCATCGATTTATGTAAGAAGCTTTTAAATCTAGCACCCAGTAATCTTGAGCATCTATTCTTGGCCGATTCCGGCTCAGTCGCCGTAGAAGTTAGCCTCAAGATGGCGCTTCAATACTGGCATGCCAAAGGAGAACCTCGTTCGAAGTTCCTCACACTCAGGGATGGCTACCACGGTGATACCTTTGCAGCGATGTCAGTGACCGACCCAGATAATTCAATGCACAGCCTCTACAAAGGCTTTTTGCCTGAGCACATTTTTGCAGATTCACCGAAAACAGGCTTTTGGGATCAATGGGACGCTAACGACATAAACAGCTTCCGTGAAAAGCTAGCAACACATCATCAAGACGTCGCAGCCGTGATCTTGGAGCCGATCGTTCAAGGCGCTGGCGGTATGCGTATCTACCACCCTGAATTTCTGAAACAGGTGCGATTGCTGTGTGATGAATTTAACGTATTGCTTATTTTGGATGAGATTGCGACCGGATTTGGCCGCACAGGGAAACTGTTCGCGTGTGAACATGCCGACATTCAACCGGACATTCTATGTTTAGGCAAAGCGCTGACTGGCGGCTACATGACGCTGTCAGCAACGCTGGCGAGCAAAGAAGTCGCTGATACGGTATGTGGCGGTGAAGCGGGCTGCTTTATGCACGGACCAACCTTTATGGGGAACCCATTAGCTTGTGCCGTGGGTGCGGCAAGTTTATCCATCATAGAGCAAGGCCATTGGCAAAATCAGACTCAACAGATTGAACTGCTCTTTTCTGAGTTACTGCCACCTCTGCTGGAGCATGATCTGGTTAAAGACGTTCGCTGGTTGGGCGCAATTGGCGTTGTTGAAACTCACACGCCTGTCGATATGGAAATAATCCAAGCCCACTTTGTTGAACAAGGTGTTTGGATACGCCCGTTTGGCAGGTTGATTTATATGATGCCTCCTTTCATTAGCAAGCCTGAGCACATCGAACAACTTGTTTGCGCCATTGATAGCGCATTAAAAGATAGCCACTGCTTTACTTAACTCATGCAGGTCGCGTCTTATACGTATACCTTTATCTTATCGCAAATAAAAAACCCAGCCGAATGGCTGGGTTACAAAATTAATAGGACTCTAGGAGCTGCCTAACCAATGTGCGTTACGCCGCCCATGTATGGTTGAAGTACTGCTGGGATAGCAATACGGCCGTCAGCTTCTTGGTTGTTCTCAAGAATAGCAACCATAGTACGACCTACAGCAAGACCAGAACCGTTTAGTGTGTGCACAAGTTCAGGTTTCTTCTCGCCTTTACGACGGAAACGAGCTTGCATACGACGCGCTTGGAAATCCCACATGTTTGAACAAGAAGAAATCTCACGGTAAGTCTCTTGTGCTGGAACCCATACTTCTAAGTCGTAAGTTTTCGCAGAACCGAAGCCCATGTCGCCCGTACATAGAATCACTTTACGGTAAGGAAGTTCTAGAAGTTGAAGTACTTTCTCAGCGTGACCTGTTAGCTCTTCAAGCGCTGCCATTGAGTCTTCTGGCTTGGTGATTTGTACTAATTCAACTTTGTCGAATTGGTGCATACGGATAAGGCCACGAGTGTCACGACCGTAAGAACCCGCTTCAGAACGGAAACATGGTGTGTGAGCTGTCATCTTAAGTGGCAGTTCAGCTTCGTCAGTAATCGTGTCACGAACCATGTTCGTTACCGGTACTTCCGCAGTAGGGATAAGCGATAGAGTCTTAAGAGGAACATCACTCACTTGTTCAGTCAGCGGACTTGTGTGGAATAAGTCTTCGCCGAACTTAGGAAGTTGACCAGTACCGTATAGGCTATCGTGGTTCACTAGGTACGGTACGTACATTTCTGTGTAGCCGTGCTCATCAGTGTGAAGATCCAGCATGAACTGAGCAATCGCACGGTGTAGACGTGCAAATTTGCCTTTCATCACGATGAAACGAGAACCTGAGATTTTAACTGCGCTAGCAAAATCAAGACCGCCAGACATTTCGCCTAGATCTACGTGATCTTTCACTTCGAAGTCGTAAGTCTTAGGTTGACCCCAACGAGAAACTTCTACGTTGTCATCTTCGTCTTTACCATCTGGCACTTCTGCGTCAGGAAGGTTAGGAATCGACATGGTGATCGTTTCTAGCTCAGATTGAAGGTCAGCCAATGCTACTTTAGCTTGGTCTAGTTCTGCGCCTAAGTTGCCTACTTCTGCAAGGATACGCTCAGCTTCTTCATGGTCGCCTTTTGCTTTCGCTTGACCAATGGACTTCGATCGAGAGTTACGTAACGCTTGTAGCTCTTCAGTTTTCATCTGAAGGGACTTACGTTTTTCTTCAAGTTCACGAATTGTCTCTACATCAAGGGCGAAACCTCGACGTGCTAATTTTGCCGCTGTTTCATCCAGCTCAGCTCGAAGTAATTTAGAATCCAGCATTGCTAATCCTATGCTTTAGTTATTTGAATATTCAGTAGTTTGCTACTGAATCACTGCTAAACCCCTAAAACTGGTGCTATTTCGACCAATTATTAACGATTTAATTGAATTTTTATGACTAGGTAACGATATCCAAAAAAGACTACTTTTCATAGCGTTTTTGTGGGCTTTTTGCGTCCAAATCCGCCAGATAATCTAGCTTCTCGCCAATCTTGGTCTCTAAGCCTCGTTTTGTTGGGAAATAGTATTGCTTCTCTCCGATTTCAGGAGGCAAATACTTTTCGCCAGCCGCGTAGGCTCCCGGCTCGTCATGAGCATAACGATATTCTTGCCCATAGCCCATGTCCTTCATCAAAGTTGTCGGTGCATTTCGCAAATGATGAGGCACTTCATATTCAGGAAGGTTGTGCGCATCGGTTAACGCTTGTTTCCAAGCGGTGTAAACGGCGTTACTCTTTGGTGCACACGCTAAATAGACAACCGCTTGAGCAATAGCACGTTCCCCTTCCGCAGGGCCAATGCGAGTAAAGCAGTCCCAAGCCGACATCGCGACCTGCATCGCCCTTGGATCAGCATTACCGATATCTTCAGAAGCAATCGCCAATAAACGCCTAACGATATACAGAGGGTCGCAACCGGCGGCAATCATTCGCGCCGACCAATACAGAGCCGCGTCAGGGTTTGAACCACGAATCGACTTATGAACGGCAGAGATTAGGTCGTACCAAATATCGCCCTTGTTATCAAAGCGAGCGACTTTCTCACCAGCTACCTCAGCTAACAACTGCAACGTTATCGCTTTCTCGCCTTTGTCGTTGTCTTCTGCCATGTCATACAGCAGCTCAAGATAGTTGAGCGACATACGTGCGTCACCGTTGACCAGTTCAGCAAGGCGATCTAAGACGTTATCGGCAAAATTGGCAGACACATCACCCAACCCACGCTGTTTATCTTCGATAGCTTGGCAAATAACGAGGGAGATATCCTCAGTATTGAGAGAAGTCAGTTTGTAGACTCGCGCACGCGACAACAAAGCGTTATTCAATTCAAAAGAAGGGTTTTCTGTAGTCGCGCCGATAAACGTAACCGTGCCATCTTCGATATGAGGTAAGAACGCATCTTGCTGACTTTTATTAAAGCGATGGACTTCGTCCACAAACAGAATTGTTCTACGCCCGGCTTGCTTGTTTTCACGCGCTTTTTCAATCGCAATTCGAATATCTTTTACGCCCGAGGTTACCGCTGATACGCGTTCAACCTCTGCGCTCGCATAGTTCGCAGCCACTTCCGCTAACGTGGTTTTACCGGTGCCAGGAGGACCCCATAAAATCATCGAGTGAATATGGCCCGCTTCCAACGCTCTGCGAAGCGGTTTACCTGGACCCAATATATGCTGCTGACCGATGTACTGTTCAACAGTTTCAGGTCTCATACGAGCAGCAAGGGGACGAAAATCTTCGTCCCCTGCAAAATCTAAGCTGTAATTACTCAATTGCAATCTCTTGATTCGTTGATGGCATCAATGCCTATCGACTTACTACCAAACGATCTGTCAGTTTGGATCAATTTCTTTGGTCGTCGACCTCGACACCTTGCGGCGCCACAAAAGTAAAGCGGTCTGCTGCTGGCTTACCTAAGTCAACATTGCTAAAGGTAAACTCCCCTTTCTGACCATCTTGTTCAATCACATTAAAGCCCTGAACAATGCCCTTTTGGGTGATATTAATCTGGAAATCACCCTGATTAGAATCCACAGCCGTTGGCGTTAGCGTAAATTGATTACCAGTTTGCGCGACGTTGTAGTTGTCCCAATCGCTCTCTTGGTTGCGAGTCAGCAGTACAAAAGGCGTTTGTGATGTTGCTTGTTCTTGCCAGTAAATGCTCACTTGCTCAATGAACGGGCTGTAGTACCACAAGCTTTGGCCATCAGATACCAATAGGTTTTCATCAGGGAACGTAGTTTCCCAGCGGAATAAGCTAGGACGTGCAATCTCTACCGTGCCCTCACCTTCCATAACAACGTCACCATCAGGGCTAGTGACGACTTGTTTAAAGTCAGCACTAAAGCCAGCGTTCAATGCCAAGCGGCTACTCAACTCTTCTTTCGGAGAAGCAAACACTGAGAAGCTCATAAATAAAAGTGCGAATACTTTTTTCATCAATAATCCTGTTAAAACATAAGTCGGTCATATTTTCGATTTGACCGACTTAATGGGTATGAGTTCCTAGTGGAACTAATTTTTTGGTGGTGCTGGCGCTAAGACTTCTCGATTACCATTATGACCCGGAGCACTTACAATACCTTGCGCTTCAAGTTGCTCGACAATACGTGCGGCACGGTTATAACCGATCTTGAATCGACGCTGAACACCCGAAACTGAACCTCGACGTGAATGAACCACGTGCTCGACAACTTGATCAAACAAAGGATCAACTTCTTCATCGCCTTCCATTTTCTCACCCGGTAACAGTGCTTCTGGGGTTTGATCGCCGTTAGTAATCTCTTCAATATAGTTCGGTTTGCCACGTGCTTTCCAGTTATTCACAACCGCATGCACATCATCATCTGATGCAAAGGCACCATGTACACGAATGGTATGACTAGAACCCGGTGGTAAGTAAAGCATATCACCCATACCAAGTAGCGACTCCGCACCACCTTGGTCAAGAATGGTTCTAGAATCCGTTTTAGTCGATACGGTGAAAGCAACACGTGTTGGTATATTAGCTTTGATAAGACCTGTAATTACGTCTACAGATGGGCGTTGAGTTGCAAGAATCAAATGGACACCGGCTGCTCGCGCTTTTTGTGCCAAACGAGCAATCAGCTCTTCTACTTTCTTGCCCACTACCATGATTAAGTCGGCAAATTCATCAACGATCACCACAATGTAGGGCAGCTTTTCAAGCAATGGTGCTTCAGGGTCCATGCTGTCCCCCGGCTTCCATAATGGATCATGAATTGGGTGACCCGCATCAGCAGCCATCTTAAGCTTATCGTTGTAGCCTTTAATGTTACGAACACCAAGCGCCGACATCAGCTTGTAACGACGTTCCATTTCGCCTACACACCAACGAAGGGCGTTAGACGCATCTTTCATGTCAGTCACAACTTCAGACAATAGATGTGGAATACCTTCATATATAGACAATTCCAACATTTTCGGGTCAATCATGATGAAACGAACGTCTTCAGGTGATGCCTTGTAAAGC
This sequence comes from Vibrio toranzoniae, assembly GCF_024347655.1. Classification (NCBI taxonomy): domain Bacteria; kingdom Pseudomonadati; phylum Pseudomonadota; class Gammaproteobacteria; order Vibrionales; family Vibrionaceae; genus Vibrio; species Vibrio toranzoniae. Next base: position 2,038,576 of record NZ_AP025514.1, read on the forward strand.
ATACTCAAGATCATCACGTTCACACCTACAGACTTACCAGAACCAGTTGTACCCGCTACAAGAACGTGTGGCATTTTCGATAGGTCAGCAATCACCGCTTCACCTGCGATATCTTGCCCGAGGACTACGGTTGTTGGTGATTTCGCTTCTTGGAACTGAGTACTGCTTACCACATCTGAGAAGAATACCGTTTGACGACTCATGTTCGGTAATTCCAAGCCTACATAAGGCTTACCCGGAATAACCTCCACGACACGTACTGCCAATGCAGACAGCGAACGTGCTAAGTCCATTGAAAGCCCTGAGATACGGCTTACTTTCACACCGGGAGCCAAATCCAACTCAAATCGAGTAATCACTGGACCAGGGAAAATATCAACTACATCAGCCTTGATCTTGTAGTCCGCTAGTTTCGATTCAACCAGACGAGCAATCGCTTCTAGTGCGTCACGGTCGATAAAGGTTTCACGCTTTTCAGGATGGAACAACAATTCAAGTGTTGGCAACGGCTCTGCTGGCTTTGGCAAGTTCACATCTTGCTGAACTAAAAACGGATTTTGTGCCGCTGCCATATTAGCCTGTGCTTTAGACACTTTGCTTTGGAACGCAGCAACATCTTGGTCCTCATGTAAAGGCTCTTCTTCTGTCACTTCTTCCCAAGGAAGATCAACGATAGGATCTTGCCTTTGCTCTATTGATTTCGTAAGTTCAGACTGCTCTTGTCCATTAGACAAAGACTCCGGTTGTTCTGTGTTTTCGTCTTCTGCTCGTTCAATATCAAATTTTGAATTCGGTTCAAAGAACGGGTTTTCAGTCATATCAATAGGTGGTTCTTGCGCTGAAAACGCTTGTGACATTTCTCTTTGCTCATCCGCTGATGCAGCATACAACGACTCAGGTTGAACACCTTCTGAATCGAACTCAGTCTTTACTTTTTCTGTCCTACCCATTTCTGAGGCCGCATTATCAACGTCAATATCACTAGCAGCACTAACTTGTGACTGATCACTCTGCGCATATTCTTGGTATGAGGTTTGAGATTCGTGTGCACCCACCTGATCATGTTCAGCAAGATCATCTTCATACATAGCGGCACTTTCTAACTGTTCTATAGTCGCATTCAACTGTTTTGAACGCTCTACGCCCTCTTCCAATAACTCATTTGTATCTTGGACAGGGGGAACAAGGGGCTGCTCTACAGAGGCTCTCTCATTGTGGGCTGATGTTTTTTGTTCATTTGAGGAGGCAACCGTCTTATTAGGAGCCTCTACAGGCATGTGGATATTGTAATGGCGCCTTTGCGATGCAGTATCGTCTAACGTGCTTGTAGCAGTCTCTGAAGGCTCAGCTGTCGCAGGGAAACTCATTGCAGGATCAAAAGCGGTTTGATCTGCGTCTTTCGCGTCTTCAGTAAAAGATATATCCCGGTAAGTAGGCTCTTGATGACGCATTTCAAACCGATCTCGATCTGCCGACTCCTTCAACTCAGGTTCTAGCAGTTCTTGATCTTGTCCGCGTGCTCGATTGACTGCAGACGTAAAAAGTTTGAGCGCGCCTTCGCCTAGCCATTCAACAATACTTAGCCAAGAAATACCCGTTAATAGAGTAAAGCCAGCCCCCCATAAGAACAGGAGAACAAGTGTGCTACCAAGAATATTCAGAGTTGGAAGTGCAAGGCTACTTAGTACATCACCAACCACACCACCTGATGAAAAATACCAAATGTCGTCAAAATTGATATCCGCTAGACCACAACTAGTAAGAATCAGCACAGTAAGCCCAAGTAAGCGAGATCCCCATAACATGAAGTCTATCTGTTCATCTTCATTACGTTTTCGGAACAGCACCCATGCAGTAACCGTTACCAATATAGGTATCGGGTAGGCCAGAGAGCCAAATATAAAGAAAAGTGTATCCGCCAACCATGCACCTAGATAGCCACCCGCATTTTGAATGTCACCACCCCATGCCGTTTGTGACCATGATGGGTCTGCAGGACTAAAAGTTAATAACGCCACGGCAAGTAGAATAGAGAAAAGAACACCCAGTATGAGGCTGCACTCTTTTAGACGTTGAGAACCACTTAAACGAGGAGACTGAGGCTCTTCACTCGTTTTAATGATTGTTTCTACTTTATTACTGCTCTGCTTGAACATAAACCAACTTAATAATTGAACGAGATAAAAACACAGCGAGCGGACCAAGCCGCTCGTTTCAATGAAACTACTGTTGATTTAACCATATCAAACCAAAAAACCCAATTCCAGAAAGCAAGAAAGCGGAACAAAAGTCCGCTTTCTTTCATTTCATCAATTATGATTAACGAGTCTTAATCACAAGTTGATTAGTTTGTTTCACTTCTTCCATTACCACGTAAGTTCTAGTGTCGTTTACGCCTAGTAGACGCAGCAACGTATCACCTAATAACTTACGGTAAGCACCCATATCGGATACTCGAGTTTTTAGAAGGTAGTCAAAATCACCCGACACTAAATGACACTCTTGGATATCATCAAGTTTCTGAACAGCGGTGTTGAATTGCTCGAACACATCTGGAGCACCACGGTTCAACGTAATTTCAACAAACACTAAAAGTGAAGCATCGAGGTACTGTGGGTTCAGCAACGCTGTGTACCCATTAATGTAACCTTGACGTTCTAAACGGCGAACTCGCTCAAGACATGGAGTTGGAGAAAGTCCTACTCTTTTCGAGAGTTCAACGTTTGAGATACGACCGTCTTTTTGCAACTCATTAAGAATGTTGCGGTCAATACGATCTAGTTCCTTGGACGGCTTCTTATAATTGTCTGCCATTTTTTATTCCACCTTATTACTTCCTTGCAAAAAAATATACTACAACTTTTTAATATTCAGTATCAAATTTTATTTAAACCCATCTATACTAGCTATTAATTCGACAGAATTACCCTACACATAGATAAAACAACCAAAATAAAATAAGGAATCAGGATGATCATTGGCGTACCTAAGGAAATCAAAAACCACGAATACCGCGTTGGTATGACCCCAGCTAGCGTGAGAGAACTTATTTCACACGGCCACCAAGTTTTTGTAGAAACCAATGCCGGTAATGGTATCGGTTTTTCAGACGATGATTACATCGCTGTAGGCGCATCCATTCTTCCTACTGCTTCTGACGTTTTCGCAAAAGCAGAGATGATTATAAAGGTTAAAGAACCTCAAGCTGTCGAGCGAGCTATGCTTCGCGAGGGGCAAATATTATTTACCTATTTACACCTTGCACCAGATTTTCCACAAACTGAAGAGCTTATCAAGAGCAAAGCTGTCTGTGTAGCCTATGAGACTGTAACAGATAATATGGGTCGCTTGCCACTATTAGCACCAATGTCTGAAGTCGCTGGGCGCATGTCTATTCAAGCTGGTGCACAAACATTAGAGAAATCTAATGGTGGTTGTGGCCTTCTTCTTGGTGGCGTTCCAGGTGTTGAGCCGGCAAAAGTTGTTGTTGTTGGCGGCGGTGTTGTTGGTGCTAACGCAGCACGTATGGCTGTTGGCCTTCGCGCTGATGTTACAATCCTTGACCGTAACCTAGATACACTTCGTCGCCTGGATGAAGAATTCCAAGGCCGCGCAAAAGTGGTTTATTCTACTGAAGACGCTATCGAGAAGCATGTTCTAGAAGCTGACCTAGTGATCGGTGCTGTACTGATCCCAGGCGCAGCGGCTCCTAAACTGGTTACTAAAGAGCATATCGCTAAGATGAAGCCAGGTTCAGCAGTTGTTGACGTTGCAATAGACCAAGGTGGTTGTTTCGAGACTTCTCACGCAACCACTCACGCAGACCCAACTTACATCGTTGATGACGTAGTTCACTACTGTGTTGCAAACATGCCTGGTGCCGTTGCTCGTACTTCTACTTCCGCGCTAAACAATGCAACACTTCCTTACATTGTTAAGCTAGCAAACAAAGGCTACCGCGAAGCACTTCTGTCTGATGAAGGTTTCCTAGAAGGTCTAAACGTCATTCATGGTAAAGTGACTTGTAAAGAAGTTGCAGAGAGCTTTGACCTAGAATACGTAGACCCAGCAGAAGCTATCGCAATGTTTAACTAATGATGTAGTGACTAACTGAGCGTACATCTTCTCGTTGAAGCGTCCAGTTAACCCACACATAAAAAGCCAGTCCGACATTTCTCGAACTGGCTTTTTTGTATCTATAGCACTATCGCTCGTGAACTATGATCAACGGCCTGTCTTATACTCGTGAGATTTACCGGTCGCTCTTAACACCATGAATCAACAGATTTCGAGGCGTGACACTGCGATCACAAAACTCTTCGATGCTTGCCTCATATCCTTGCTCTTGCAAGTAGATAGCGCGATCTAAAGCTAGCCATATCTCTAGCGGTCGCCTGAAAACTTGCTGAACCAAACTCAGCTTCTCCATTTCCCAGAAAAGTTTCTCGCCTTGAGCAAAATAGAACTCAAAATCGATATCCGTACCAAGTGGTAACTCTTTCACTTCAGATGCCCACAGGCAAAATGATTCAAACCCGTCAGATAGCTCTGATTTCTTGATGCTCGGTACTGGGATGTATTCATCGATATTTAGCTCAGCCTTAAGCAGTTGGCAAAAACCCAAACGATAACTCATCTCTAACTGACGATGTCGCTTTACTCTTTCACCACCAGTAACCGTTTCTTGAAGTGGGATTCGTAAATCACTCTTACTCAGTGTTAAAGCGGATTTTTTCGCAACTGATGACATTGGTTGGTATTTTTCGTCACGAATAAGGTGATAACAACAAGGTGAGATAGTGACTGCTGGTAGCCCGTGTGAGACCGACTTTTTAACCAACTCAACATGAAGGTCGCCACAGGCATGCAGTGCGACAGCGTGTTGATTTGGATTAAATACCTCATCTGCACTGTCAGAAAACGCATCACCTTGAACAAACATCATTTCTAAACGTTGTGAATCTGCAATCTTTTGCCCGCTTTCGCATAGTGATTGTTGCCACTCGAAGCTGGTCACTTTTTGCTTCGATTGTTGAGATAAGATACGACCGAGGAAGCCCTTTCCAGAACACCACTCCAACCACTCTTTGCCGTGGTGATGGTCAAGCGAAGCCTCGCCCATCGAAACAATCTGTTGTAGCTTTCTTCCCGGAATGCCATCTTCGGTACCTCGTGGAAGCGTTAGCCCTTTAAGTGCTGTGGAAGTGAACTGAATGCTTTGATTCGCTTCCTCTAACTCGGGAAGAAAACCAATAAGCTCTTCTACCAACACTTGAGGCTGTTCTTTAAGAATCTGAATATTCTCGATACTCAATCTATCCAACCAATCGACAAGCGGGCGATTCACATCAACCCAAGGTTGTTGCTGAGTTTGGCATAGGTGGAAAGGATCTGAACGCCAGTAAACTTGGTTCTCAAGCAGGAATGAATCGAGTGTTTTAAATCGTGAATGCATGCTTCCCCCTATGGTGCGAGGATTGTAGGGGTAAGAAAAAGAAATAGAAAGGGTCGATATAAAAAGAACAGCAAAGAAAGATAGAAATCAGAAAGAAAAACGGCCTGTATCTACAGGCCGAATAAGAATCTAGATTTGCACGATGGGATTAACGAACAGGTAGCTCGATATCTTTAAACATCTCTTCAATCTCTTCATTCGATTTCAAAGAAATCGCTTGCTCTACTACAGGGCGAGTTAAGTGCGGTGCAAAACGCTCCATGAAATCAAACATGTAAGAACGCAGGAAGGTGCCCTTTCTAAAGCCGATGCTTGTGGTGCTTGCACCAAACAGATGGCTGGCATCAATGGCCACCAAATCAGTATCTTGTTCTTGGTCGATGGCCATACTTGCAATAACACCAACACCGATGCCCATTCGAACATAAGTCTTAATCACATCAGCATCAGTGGCTGTAAATACCACTCGAGGTGTTAAGCCAACTTTATTGAATGCTGTATCCAGCTCAGAGCGACCAGTAAAACCAAATACATAGGTAACCAGAGAGTAAGCAGCAAGATCTTCGATAGTGATATTTCGTTTTTGCGCCAGAGGATGATCTTTAGTAACAACTATTGAACGGTTCCAATGGTAACAAGGCAGCATAATCGCATCTTGGTAAAGATGAAGCGCTTCCGTTGCAATTGCAAAATTAGCCGTACCCTTAGCAACCGCTTCCGACATTTGGCTAGGCGTACCTTGGTGCATGTGAAGTGATACTTTTGGGTAACGCGCCGTGAAGCCCTTAATTACATCAGGCAGAGCATAACGAGCTTGAGTATGTGTTGTTGAAATATTCAATGTCCCCATCTCAGGATGAGTGTGTTCACCCGCAACGGATTTAATACTTTCAACACGGGCTAAGATCTCTTGAGAGATACGAATAATATCTTCACCAGCTTGAGTAACCTGCGTTAAATGTTTACCGCTACGTTCAAAGATCTGAATCCCTAACTCATCTTCTAATAATCTAACTTGTTTACTAATACCCGGTTGAGATGTGTACAAACTCTCTGCTGTCGCAGAAACATTTAGGTTATGGTTTACAACCTCAACAATGTACTTCAGTTGCTGTAACTTCATATTTAACCCCGTAATCCTTTACTCATTTCTGTGATAACTTATTTGTAAAGGGAGCGTTATAGTCTCGTGTAATATAATTAATAGTTATAACGCCTCAAGCCCTAAAATGACAGAAATATTGAGTTTTTATAGGTTAAAAAACAATACTACCAATAACGCTTTGCAACCTACTCCTCATTCTCATACATTAGTTAGTAAGTTTTGATTGCCGATTACGCTCAACAAGAGATAATGATAAATTGCAATTTACGAGTGCCGATACGCCATGGAATCGTGTATCCTTTCTAGTTAGCTATAAAAAACAACAAGCAGACACAAATATATGAATATTGGTTTAATCATTGCCTTAGTAGCCGTTCTTTTGGTGTTAGTTTTAGGCTACAACATCATGCTTCAATATAAAGTTAAGGTAGAAACAGCAAAGAAGCAGGAAGCTTCTCGTTATCTAACCATTATTGACGGAACAGAAGAGTTGATTGGCAATGCTCATCACATGCCTTTTAGCCAAGATCTTCTTGTATGCTTAAATAATCGAATTCTTGATGCATTGGAAAACATGTATCAACTCGACCCAAAAAATAAGCAACTAGCTCAACGCATCGAAAGCGTAAAGCAACAAATCACTCAGCTCAAAGAGAACTATCAAGGTGGCGAGAGCACTACTTTTCGAGTTCCAAGCAGTGACAAGCAGGCGATCATGATGCTTAAATTAGTTAAGCGCCTACGCGATACGGTGCGTAACGAGCACAATAAAGGCCGCTTCGAGACTCAGGCTTATGTAGTAGAAAACGCTCGTCTAGAAACGATTCAGATCCGCATCAACATCGAGAACGTTATTAAACGTGCAAATGACTCTATCTCTCGTGGACAACCGGGAACGGCGATTCAGTTACTACGTAAAGGTATAGATGCACTAGCAACCAAAAACGATGCATATTCTAATCAAGCAAAAGAAAAGCTTCAGCAGATGCTAAACGACCTTGATCAGAAGCGCCTAGATAAAAACGCACAAGATTTACAACAAATAGAATCTAAAGAGCGTGATGACGATATGGATGCCCTCTTCGGTCAGAAGAAGAAGTGGTAAGAGTTTAACTAAAATGCTTAAAGGCCACTTTATCTATAGTAAATAAGTGGCCTTTTTTGTGCCTATCGAATTTCCTTCCCCGATATAGGGAGATCTCTTCAGCTGTGATAAAATCCCGCATTATCAACAAACTTGCCCCGAACATGTATCAAGAATTATTAGATCCAATTCACTCCTTTCTTAAAGCTGAAACGCCAGATTCATGGATCGATGAAGCCAAAAAGCCAGAAAACCTGCACATCATTCTACGTGATCACATGCTTTGTGAGCTTAAAGCGGCTCAGAGCGCTCTGTTCCTTATCCGTAAGTACGCGGTTGATAAAGAGAGTGCAAAACAACTGAATGAGTGGATCCTGCCATACGAGCAGTTTGCTTATCGTCGTATCGGAGATCTAGAGTCACTTCGTGGTAAAAGCAACGTATCAAAACAAATCACAGCGAAAGATGGCTGCAATTATGGTGCAGACCTGATCGAGAAAATGGTGTTACTGATCAAAGAAGAGCTGCATCACTTCTACCAAGTACTAGAATTGATGGAAAAGAAAGGCGTCACGTACCAACCGATAGAGGCGGGTCGCTATGCTAAAGGTTTAATCAAACAAGTAAAAACTTACGAGCCAGATGCTCTGGTCGATAAACTTATAATCGGCGCCTTCATTGAAGCTCGTTCTTGTGAACGCTTCGCGAAACTTGCTCCTTTCTTAGAAGAAGACATGGAGAAGTTTTACGTGTCTTTGCTTCGCTCAGAAGCGCGTCACTATCAAGATTACCTTGAGTTAGCAGAGCAGATCGCAGGCAAAGATATCTCCGAGCGTATTGCTCACTTCGCGCAAGTAGAAGCTGACTTAATATCTTCAGAAGACAGTGATTTTAAATTCCATAGCGGTACTCCAGTTTAAGCTCAGCATAGTAAATCCAAACCAATTTATGTCTCATCAATAAATAAGGAGGCCAGCAAATTGCTGGCCTTCTTATTTTGCATCGCTATCTACAGATAAACTTACACAAGCGTGCCGTTAATCTCAGCAAGAACCGCTGCAGGGTCTACAGCTTGCGTAATTGGGCGGCCGATAACAAGATAGTCAGACCCCGACTCAATCGCTTTAGACGGCGTCATGATACGCTTCTGGTCACCAACATCAGCACCTACAGGACGAATACCAGGAGTCACTAGCTTAAACTCCTGACCAAGAGCACCTTTCAGTAAAGAAGCCTCTTGTGCTGAACATACAACACCGTCTAGGCCAGAGTTTTTAGTAAGAGAAGCCAATCGCATTACTTGCAGTTGTGGTTCTAGGTCTAAACCGATACCCGCTAGATCAGACTGCTCCATGCTGGTAAGTACCGTCACACCGATTAACAACGGACGATCTTTACCATATGGTTCTAAAATTTCACGCGAAGCCGTCATCATACGCTCACCGCCACTGGCGTGTACATTCACCATCCAAACGCCTAATTCAGCGGCAGCACGCACTGCTTTTGAACATGTGTTAGGGATGTCGTGGAATTTAAGGTCTAAGAATACCGAGAAACCACGCTTATGTAATTCACGAACAAACTCAGGGCCAAACAAGGTAAACATCTCTTTGCCGACTTTTAAGCGGCAAGATGCTGGGTCAATACGATCAACAAAGGCTAACGCATCCGCTTGGTTGTCATAATCCAAGGCTACAATGATTTTTTGGTCGTTCATTTCATCTCCTAACGCAGTTAACTTTCTACAAAATATCTACTCACCTACACATAGCGGGTGATAAATAACAGTCATAAAAATGCAGCCCGAAAGCTGCAATTAAAAATTTGGTCTTAAAATGACCACAAATCTATTCACCATCAAGCCCACGAATAGGCTTGATCGTCCCCCACCCTTTACATGAAGGACAGTGCCAATACATTGAGTGTGTTGAGAAACCACACTGATGGCAACGATAATGCGGCTTAAGCTTCAATTGTTCACCCACCATAGACTGTAGAGTAGTTAAGCTTTCTTTCGCTCGGCCTTCTTCTGCTTCAGCTAGGTGGTAATCGATTAGTCGATAAAAACCTTTCATTGTTGGGTTTTTGACAAGTTGCTTAGTCAGTAGTTCTTGGGCTGACCCGACATCTTCATGGTGAGCAACCAACTGAGCAAGCATCAGTTCAGCGGATACTCCGGCTTTCTTCTGAATACAAGCTTTAAGGAACTCGACCAATTGAGCTTCCCGTCCGATCTTGTGGTAACACTCTGCAAGGGTTGGCAATACCTCACTAATAAAGTCGATATCTTGCTCGAGAACCGACTCCAGACAAGTAATTGTCTTTTGATAATCTTCGTTTGCTAAATGGAACTTACCTAAAGCAATGCTAGCACGAACACATTTAGGGTCTTCAGATAAAGCCTTCTTAAAGTGTTGAAGTGCCTTAGCGCGATTACCATCAGCTTGTTCTTGCATCGCAAGCTCACACCAAAAATGTGCAACTGTCGCACGCATCTTCATTTTCTTCTTACCGAGTTTCACTAAGATATTTCCGTAATGGATAGCTTTGTGCCACTCTCGTGTTTGCTGATAAATAGCAACCAACTGCTGTAAAGCACCCTCTTTATGATCGGGTTCTTCGACAAGCTGTTCAAAGATCTTCTCGGCGCGGTCGAGAAAACCAGAGACCATATAGTCTTTAGCTAACTGTTGTAGTGCGAGGTTTTTCTGATCGAGAGTAAGCCCCGAACGAGAGATAAGATTTTGGTGAATACGAATAGCACGGTCGACTTCACCCCTTGAACGGAACAAATTGCCCAAGGCCAAGTGCGTATCGATGGTTTCATTGTCTACTTGAAGTAGCTCGATAAAATGATCTACTGCTTTGTCAGATTGGTCCGACAGCAGTAGATTCAAACCCGTCACATACTGACGGGAGATCTGGTGTGATTGTTTCTGTTTTTCTTGCTGAGCATTACGATTACCCATATACCAACCATAAGCAGCGGCAATTGGTAAAAGTAAGAACAGTAACTCTAACATCAAATATAGCCTTAAGCTTTAGTGGCAGCAGCTACCTGCTTTGATTGCTTATTAAGCTGTTTTTTCAAGCGATGAATTTTCAGCTGAGATCGCATGTGCATATTACCAAAGACTAACCAAGCAAGGCCAAAGCCTGAAACGAAGACCACACCTAATAAGCTGGATAAGTGGAAGTCACCTTGTGCTAGCAGATAATTGAAGTTCACAGTGGTTTGGTTCTGAGAGCCTAAAGCCAGTGCAATTAGGAAAAGTGCGATAACGGCGACTATTTTTATAATTTTCATAGTTCATCACTCATTGGTTGGTTAGCTGTACGATTATGCAGGAAAATTGCTAATCAGACCACCATATTATGGTCATAAAAAAGCGGCATACATTGTAGTATGCCGCTTTTCTTAATTCCGATAAATGGACTACAATCCTGAATTTACTCTTTCACGTAGCTCTTTACCCGGTTTAAAGTGAGGAACGTATTTACCTTCCAATTCTACCTTGTCGCCAGTCTTTGGATTACGTCCAACACGAGGTTCACGGTAGTGAAGAGAAAAGCTACCAAAACCGCGAATTTCGATTCGATCACCACTTTCTAATGTTGAAGCCATATGCTCTAAAATGTCTTTTACAGCGTCTTCAATTTCTTTAGCAGAAAGGTGCGTTTGCTCAGCGCACAGTCTTTCAATCAATTCAGACTTAGTCATAGTTACCCTCGTTGGTTTTCTTTTTAGAAATTATAGACCTATCGGAAAAATAAGCAAAAAAAAAGGAGCCTTACGGCTCCTTTCTTAGCTATATAGCTATAATTCTCTTAATGAGAAGCTATTATTCGCCTTTAGCAGCTTTGAATGCGTCTGCCATTGCGTTACCGAACGCGCCTTCATCAGACTTGTTCAGTGAAGCCATTGCTTCTTGCTCATCAGCTTCATCTTTAGCTTTGATAGATAGGTTGATTACGCGGTTCTTACGGTCTACACCAGTGAACTTCGCTTCAACGCTATCGCCAACGCTTAGGATTAGAGATGCATCTTCGATACGGTCACGAGAAACTTCAGAAGCACGTAGGTAGCCTTCAACGCCTTCGATTAGCTCGATAGTAGCGCCTTTAGCATCAACTGCAGTTACAGTACCGTTTACAAGAACACCTTTCTTGTTGTCAGCAACGTATGCGTTGAACGGGTCGTTTTCCATTTGCTTAACGCCAAGAGAAATACGCTCACGCTCTGCATCTACTGCTAGAACAACAGCAGAGATTTCGTCGCCTTTCTTGTATTCACGTACAGCTTCTTCGCCTGCAGCGTTCCAAGAAATGTCAGATAGGTGTACTAGACCGTCGATACCGCCTTCTAGACCGATGAAGATACCAAAGTCAGTGATAGACTTGATCTTACCAGTAACTTTGTCGCCCTTAGCTTGCATTTCTGCAAATGACTGCCATGGGTTAGCTTTACACTGTTTCAGACCTAGAGAGATACGACGACGTTCTTCGTCGATATCAAGAACCATAACCTCAACTTCGTCGCCAACATTAACAACTTTAGAAGGGTGGATGTTCTTGTTAGTCCAATCCATTTCAGAAACGTGTACTAGACCTTCAACGCCTTCTTCGATTTCAACGAAGCAGCCGTAGTCAGTTAGGTTTGTAACACGACCAGAAAGCTTGTGACCTTCTGGGTAACGCTTAGCGATTGCTACCCATGGATCTTCGCCTAGTTGCTTAAGACCTAGAGAAACACGAGTGCGCTCACGATCGAACTTAAGAACTTTAACTAGGATTTCGTCACCAACGTTAACGATCTCTGATGGGTGCTTAACACGCTTCCAAGCCATATCTGTGATATGTAGAAGACCGTCAACACCGCCAAGATCAACGAATGCACCGTAGTCAGTAAGGTTCTTAACGATACCTTTAACTTCAGTACCTTCTTGTAGAGTTTCAAGAAGTTCGTCACGCTCAACACTGTTTTCAGATTCGATAACAGCACGACGAGAAACAACAACGTTGTTACGCTTCTGGTCTAGCTTGATTACTTTGAACTCTAGCTCTTTGTTTTCTAGGTGAGCAGTGTCACGGATAGGACGTACGTCTACTAGAGAACCAGGAAGGAAAGCACGGATACCGTTAAGTTCAACAGTGAAACCGCCTTTAACTTTACCGTTGATGATACCAACAACAGTTTCAGCTTCTTCACAAGCTTTCTCAAGTACGATCCAAGCTTCGTGGCGCTTAGCTTTCTCACGAGAAAGTTGAGTCTCACCGAAACCATCTTCAACAGCGTCTAGAGCTACGTCTACTTCAGCACCAACTTCAACTTCAAGTTCGCCAGCAGCGTTCTTGAATTGTTCAGCAGGGATAGCAGATTCAGACTTAAGACCAGCATCTACAAGAACGAAACCGTTCTCGATAGCTACTACAGTACCTTTAACGATGCTGCCTTGTTGGAATTCAGTTTCAGATAGAAACTCTTCAAAGAGTTGAGCAAAAGATTCAGTCATTATTTAATCTTCAATAATTAAACGTCCATGGGTATCCTACCGCATGGGGTTGATAAATTCGCCGGTCATCATCCTTGCGACCAACGTTCTTACTCGCTCGGTGAAATTACCCAGCCAGCTTCGATTCAATATAGTGTAGCGCTTTTTCTACTACTTGCTCGATGTTCATCGAGGTAGAATCAAGCACAAGCGCATCCTCAGCTGGGCGTAATGGCGCAACTGGGCGATTACGATCTCGATCGTCTCGCTCTTGGATCTCGCTCAAAAGGTCGTCAAATTTAACATCTAACCCCTTCTGTTGCAACTGTTTAAGGCGGCGACTCGCGCGCTCTTCAGCACTTGCATCTAAAAATATTTTGGCTTCAGCTTCAGGAAACACAACCGTTCCCATGTCACGGCCATCGGCGACCAGACCAGGAGCTGAGCTGAATGCGCGTTGACGACGAAGTAAAGCTTCACGAACGCGAGGTAAAGCAGCCACTTTTGAAGCCGCCATTCCAGTCTCTTCTTTACGAAGCTCACCAGACACGTCTTCACCTTCTAAGATAACCTTAACCAAATCGCCTTCCGCAATAAACTGCACATCTAAGTGAGTTGCAAGCGGTACTAAAGCTTCTTCTGATTCAGTATCGACACCGTGGTGAATTGCAGCTAAAGCCAGTACGCGATAGATCGCACCTGAGTCTAGAAGATGAAAGCCTAGCTTATCTGCTAGTAACATACACAGGGTACCTTTACCTGCACCACTTGGTCCATCAACCGTAATCACTGGGCTTTGAGAAGGCATCTTTTACTCCACGTTTTGTCGTAAATTTTATTCTGTACTAGCGATTCGCTACTACTTTATAGGCGGCATATTATAGAGAAAAATTGGAAGTCGAGCGAGGTAAATCTCATATAATTCAGAGTGGATGATGCATTAGCAAATACAATCGACTCAATATCCGCCAGCTTAGGCGAGTAGACACGTGCACATTTTCTATCGGCATAAAAAAGCCTCGCAATAAGCAAGGCTCATGATTTTTCATTTAGTAGAGCAAAGAAGTAGTGGCTCGAAGAAATTTAACCAATAATAGCGCGAACCGCTTCTAAGTCTTCTAGAGTATCCACCCCTGCAGAAGGCGCTTCCATTGCAACGTCTACGTGAATTTTCTCGCCGTACCACAGTACTCGTAGTTGCTCTAGACACTCAATACGTTCAAGGGTACTTGGTTCCCAATTGATGTAAGTATTGATAAAGCCCGCACGGTAAGCGTAGATACCGATATGACGCAGTAAAGGAGATTCCGCAGCTGTACCATTGTTCGCGTAAGCATCGCGATCCCAAGGAATCGTCGCACGACTAAAATACAAGGCGTAACCGTCTTTATCGGTGACAACTTTAACGGCGTTAGGGTTAAATACTTCATCAGCGTGAGTAATTTCCACACCTAGTGTTGCCATCGGAGCAGTACTGTTCGCAAGATTGTTGGCAACCTGATTAATGATTGCAGGTGGGATAAGTGGTTCATCACCTTGAACATTCACGATGATATGATCATCAGGAATCTTCATGACTTCAATCACTTCAGCTAAACGCTCTGTACCCGAGTCATGATTCGGTGATGTCATACAAACAGTGGCACCAAATGCTTTAACCGCTTTTTCAACTCGGGCATCGTCAGTAGCGATAATAACGTTATCAGCACCTGCCTTCATTGACTGTTCGTATACCCATTGAATCATCGGTTTTCCACCAATGTCAGCAAGTGGCTTCCCTGGCAGACGGCTCGATTGGTATCTTGCAGGTATAACAACCGTATAAGACATTACTTACCCTCATCCATCGAAACAGTGCGCGCTTCAGGCTCTAGAAGAACAGGAATTCCCTCTTTGATTGGATAAGCAAGACGGTCAATTTTACAAACAAGCTCTTGCTTATCCTTGTCAAAAGTTAGTTTACCTTTACATACAGGACAAGCAACGATCTCAAGCAGACGGTGATCCATAGTATTCCATAACCTCTTTTATTCTTTTTAAAATTTGCTGTTGCGAATCTTCATCAAACTGCGCAGAAACTGGAAGATACCACCAGTTGTCTTGAGCATATTCTTCGCATTTTACAGCGTCTTTTTCTGTCATAATCATATTCATACCTTTCTTTGCTAAGGTATGAAGTTCATCTTTATCAAAATCTTGATGATCGGAGAAGCCTTGAGTGAAAACCACATCACCATCAAGTTCGTCTAGTGTTTTAAAAAAGCGTGGCGGATGGCCTATTCCTGCAAAAGCCACCAGCTTCGGTAATTCTGCTACTGACTTTTTCTGTCCAGTCTTTAGATTAACCGCTTCACTAGGCAACAAAGACATTGAGAACTCTCGCCCTTGCGCCTTTCCACCATTGTTAATCAAGAAATCGACATCATCTAAACGTGATACTGGCTCTCGCAATGGACCCAGTGGAATTAGGCTCTCATTACCGAAACGTCTTGCACCGTCAATAACTGAAAACTCAATATCGCGTTCAAGCGCATAATGTTGCAGTCCATCATCAGTGATAATGACATTAACACCTTCACTCAGCAAAGCCTTCACTGCATTTGCACGTACAGGGTCAACCGCAACAGGGCAACCGGTTCGCTTGCGGATCAAACGAGGCTCGTCACCCGAATGTTCGGCTGGCGTATTTTCATCTAGCACGAGTGGATAGTTTGGCGCTTTAGCCCCATAACCTCGAGACACCACACCAGGTTTAAAGCCATTGGCTTGCAGCATCTCAACTAGCCAGATCACAACAGGTGTTTTGCCATTACCGCCAGCGGTTATGTTACCAACAACAATCACTGGTAGAGCTGGTCGATAAGTCTCTTTTTTACCAGATAAGTACGCATCACGACGTTGACCACTGATCATTTTGAACAGCAGGCTCAATGGCCACAACAGTGGCCAAAGAAGATATTTCAACGGATGATTGTTAAACCAAATCTTTTCGATCACAACAACGACCTAATCTTATCCGCTGAACTGAATTCGATGCAGCTGCGCGTAAGCACCATCATGTTCAATAAGTTCTGTGTGCGCGCCTCTTTCTACAATTTGGCCATCATCAACCACTAAGATCTCATCGGCTTGCTCGATAGTTGATAGACGGTGAGCAATCACCAATACAGTCTTATCTTTTTGTAGCTCTTCCAATGCAGACTGGATCGCTCTTTCTGATTCAGTATCCAATGCAGAAGTCGCCTCATCAAGAATCAGTACAGGTGCGTCTCTTAATAGAGCACGGGCAATCGCAATACGCTGTCTTTGTCCACCAGAAAGGCTCGCGCCGTTTTCGCCAACAACGGTATCGATGCCATTTTCCATGCCTTCGATAAACTCACTTGCATGAGCAAGCTTAGCGGCGTGTTCGATCTGTTCGCGGGAATATTGCTCTTCTGCCGCATAAGCGATGTTGTTCGCCACCGTGTCGTTAAATAGGTGAACATTTTGAGAAACAAGAGCAAAGTGCTCACGTAGGTTTCTCAATTCGTAATCACGAATATCGTGTCCATCAAGCTCGATAGAGCCCGAATCTACGTCATAGAAACGAGTAAACAGGTTAGCGATAGTACTCTTGCCCGAACCAGACCGGCCAACAAGAGCGACCGTCTTACCTTTCGGAATATTGAAACTCACCTTATCAAGTGCTGGTTTCTCTGCACCATCATAAGTAAACGTCACATCTTTTACAGCAACCTCACCAGCTACCGTTTTAGGCTTCAACGTACCGGTGTTTTGCTCAGTATCTAGATCCATCAAACCAAATAACGTGGTACTTGCTGCCATACCGCGTTGGAATTCAGATGTTACGTTGGTTAACGCTTTTAACGGACGCATTAAACCAAACATCGCAGAGAACACAACCGTGAAGGTACCCGGCGTTAGCTCTGCCTTGATCGAATCAACACTAGCAAGCACAAGAACCACCACAATCGCAACCGAAGCAATCATCTGAATAATTGGGTTCGCAGCGGCTTGAGCGGTGATCAACTTCATGCTTTGTTGACGCATCTGGTTGCTCACCTTATCAAAGCGGTGTTTTTCTAGATCTTGACCACCGTATGTTAGAACAACTTTATGCCCCTTCAGCATTTGTTCTGCTGAAGAAGCAACATGACCCATGCTGGTCTGCATGTTTTTCGAAATCTTCCGGAATCGCTTCGAGACGATGCCAATCGCCCACGCCACAAGAGGGGCGACAGCAAACAACACTAAAGACAACTGCCAACTATTCCAGAACATCAGTGTCAACAAGCCAATAATACTTGCACCTTCACGTACAATACTAACTAAAGCCTTACTCGTTGCGGCAGACACTTGCTCTGAGTCATAAGTAATTCGAGATAGCAATGCGCCCGTCTGCTCTTTATCGAAGAAAGAAACTGGCATATGCATGAAGTGACTAAATATTTTACGACGAATTTCCATAACCACGTTGCCAGAAACCCAGCTCAAGCAATAGGTTGAAACGAAACCGCTGACACCACGAATAAACATCATGGCAAAAACAATGAAAGGAAGTGTACGTAGAAAATCAGACTCAGCGTTGCCGAAGCCTTCATCAAGTAAAGGTTTTAGCAAGGAAATCATATAGGTATCAGAGACGGCATTAATAATAAGTGCAATAACCGCAACACCGAGGCCAGCCTTATATAGTCGAATATAAGTCCAAAGTCTTTTAAATGTGACCCAGGTGGTTTCATCTGTTTGTGTTGACATAAAATCGCTTAATTTTCTCACAATAATCTATCTATTCTACTCCCTTACGAAGCATCTGCCTATACCACTGCCCACCTTGTTGTTCTCTAATCGTATGATATTTCCAACCTTCCTGATTGACAGTGATGGTTATTTGGCCACTTTCTCCTGTATCAAGCCAAACACTGCCCACATCTCGATAACGTTCAATAACAGATGAGTTTGGCATCCCCCACTGATTACCTTTTGCTAAAGAAGCGATTGCCACTTGAGGTGAAACCGCCTCGAGAAATCGAGTAATAGAAGACGTGTCGCTACCATGATGCGGGACCAGCATCACATCGCTCTCAAGCCGTTCTCCTTCACGAGAAAGTAACCACTCACTGACGAGTTCAATATCACCAGTTAGCAACATAGAGAACCCTGAACTGGGCTCTGATACTCTTACCACACAAGAATGTGGATTGTACGCTCTCTCCACGCGTTCAGGAGGCCAAAGAACTTCAAAAACAACATCTTGCCAAGTCCAAACTTTCCCGATAGTACATGCTCGAAGATTAGATTCCGCTGGTGCATTTGTGCTTTGACTAGTTCTTATCCACTTTGGATCGTAATAGCCAAGTAACGCCGGATAACCACCAGCGTGATCAGAATCAAAATGACTCACAATCACCCCATCTAGTTCGTTAATCCCCCTTCGATTTAATGTAGGGATAAGCAAAGATTCGACAATCGAGCCACCGGCCCACACATTACCAAGGTCGTAAACCACAACTTGATTATTCTTTTCCAGAACCAATGATAACCCGTGTCCGACATCCAAAATGTCGATGGTTAACCTGTCCTGCTTAAGGCTGATCGACCCCCACCACAGCACAAACACCGCAATGACGAATATCGATAGAGCCTGTTTAAGGTACTTGTTAATGAAACCGAAGAATAAAATGAGAAACACAGACAACGCCATCGTGTGATCATCAACTTGAATCCAAAAACGTTTAGAAAAAGGAAGGCTATAAACCAGAGGCTCAAGCGACAAGTCAACCAACGTCCAAAGTTGATCAGCAAGAACGTTTGCCATCAGTGCAATACTACTTGCCCAAAGTGCTGATTCAGATAATAGGCTGATAAACATTGCCGAAAACAGCAATGGGATCGTCACTATCGAAACCCACGGCAAAAGGAGTAAGTTATAAAAAACAGAGACTAAACTGACGCCTTTAAAGAACAGTATAGAAAGGGGAGCAATCAGTATCGTCAACATTAGTTGAATCTTAGTAAGGGTTAACCCTCGATTCATCAATGTAAGATTTGAAGATGATGAATTATTATTTAGAGCAATATAAAGAACCACCCCTAGTGCGCCAAAGGATAACCAAAAGCTACTCGACAAAACTGAAAACGGCCATATAAGTAAAACAACGCATAAGCTTAAAGTAACATACCGAATCACGCCTATATTTTGACCCCGCCACAAAAAATAGCTCGCAACAACACACATCACCAAAGCCCTCAACGTTGGCAAAGTAAACCCAGCAAACCAACTGTAGAAATACGCCAACCCAAGTCCTAGTAACGTCGGTAACCAAAGAAGCTGAGGTGATAATAACCTAGCGAGCTTTCCCAGTTGATAACCGATCCCAAAAGCAATGCCAATATGAAGCCCTGAGATGGCCACTAAGTGGATCAACCCACTGCTTTTCAGTAAATCCCAACGTTCAGGGAGGATAAGTTCTCGATAACCAAAACCTAAAGCCATCATGAGATCTCTATTCTCCAATTGATTTAACCTTTGAAGGCTATTTTCAAACCACTTGGATCGTAAATTCGTACTAGAATAGATTCGATATTTGGTACCCGCTCTGTAAGTTGCATTGGCAACAATACCAGTGCTAAACAGATATTTTTCTAAATCAAATCCCGCCTCATTGAGTTTGCCCCACACCGGTTTTATTGAAACGGACAAATGGACACTATCTCCAAGCGTCAACTTGAAAGGTGTAAATAACCTCAATTTTATCAATTGAGGGAAGATTAGTTTTTCGCCACCAATTGATCTAGCTACTATTACACTTTCAAAACCATGGCTATTTTCACTAAAAAGGCTAACAACCGAAGCATTTATGGTAGTATTCTGTCCTGATTGAAATAATCGACCTGTCTGCATTTCAATCGCATTCCCTAGGCAGATAACTAGTATCAATGCTGTTACTGAACCTCTTGCACTCCGGAAAACGCTATACTTTGTTGACGTTATAAGTAATAACATCATCAATGGTGCCCCAACCCAATGTGGCATCACAGGCCAAAAGCTTGCTGACACAGCTGTCGCAGCAAATGAAATCAAGAACCAAGTGTTAAACAAGAGAGTAGCTTCCTCCTATGCCAAGAAAGTTTATCAAACGATTTATGCCTGACCATGAGCTCATCAAGCGTCAGAAAGCATTGAAAGTTTTTGGCAATGTTTTGTACAACCCCAACTTGTGGTGTCTTAATCGTCGCTCTGCGGCTGGTGCGTTCGCTGTTGGGTTATTCATGGCGTTTGTCCCTCTACCAAGTCAAATGATTATGTCTGCAGGCCTTGCCATCGCGTGTGGCGTTAATCTGCCATTGGCTGTTGCACTCGTTTGGATAAGCAACCCAGTCACCATGCCTGTACTCTTCTACTTTGCTTATAAAGTAGGGGCTTTTATTATGCATGTACCACCTCAAGAATTTCATTTCGAACTGTCGTGGGACTTCATTTTGGCGCAAATGAGTACTATAGGACCTCCATTCCTATTAGGTTGTCTAATTTGTGGCGTGGTTTCAGCAATGATTGGCTACTTTGGCATTCGTGGCTTATGGCGCTATTCAGTAGTAAGAAGCTGGAAGAAACGAAAAGCTAGGTATTAAACCTACCCTTGTATGTGCCTTACTTAAAACGCATACAAGCAAAAATCAGATGAACAACTAACCTCTGCAATATTGGCATGTAAGGAAAGTTGTAAGAAATGCAGTTTGAATTCAATAAAAAAGGATCCCATCGGGGATCCTTTTTTGCATCTGGAGCAAGACGATTTATTTGTTATTAGAAACGGACGTTATTTAGAACTAAGCACCGAGGCCGGATTTAACTTGGCTGCTCGTGATGCTGGGTACCATGTAGCAAGTACACTCAAAGTAATTGCAGTACCTGAAACCACAACAACATCAATCATATTGAGTTGTGATGGCAAAAAATCGACGAAGTAGATATCACCAGACAAAAACTGATGATCGAGTAACCTTTCAAGCCCTTTAATAAGAGTCGTTAGGTTAAGTGCTACCAAAACGCCTACCGCACTACCAACCAAGCTGCCTAATACACCAGAAAACACACCCTGCCATACAAAAATGCGTTTCACCAAACCGTTCGATGCGCCCATGGTTCTTAAAATAGCGATCTCTGATGCTCTATCTTTTACCGACATCATCAATGTCGAAACAATGTTGAAACAAGCCACACCAATAACCAGTACCATGACCAGATACATAATGGTACGCACCAATTGGATATCACGATATAAGAAACCGAATTTCTGTTGCCAGCTACGCAGATATACATAGACATCAAGCTGATTACCAACCTCACGGACAATAGAATTCGCGTTCAAAACATCGGTGACTTTCAATGAAACTCCAGTGACCGCCTCACCTAAGTTTGCGTAAACTTGTGCATCACCAATCGGGATTAGAGCCAAGCTGTGGTCTATCTGTCCATTAAGAGTCAGCAAACCAACGACTTTAACTCGAACACGTTTTGGCGCTTGAACCTTCACCGACCCATTCACCGTCGGAATCATCAGGGTTAGGTAATCGCCGACTTTAGCGCCGAGCACATTCGCGACGCCAGAACCTAAGATGATCTGCTGTTGCCCTGCCTTAAATTCACTCCAAGCGTGTTTGTCGATGAAGTTAGACAAGCTTGATACTTCTTGTTCACGTTTAGGGTCAACACCGCGCACTTCAATTGCTTTCAGCTCTTTGCCCTTTTCGGCAAGCGCTGTAATTTTCACATAGGGCGCTGCTGCCACAACCTTATCGTGTTTCTCGGACTGTTCAATCACATGCTCCCAGCGAGTGACTGGTTCATTCACACCCTCAAACTCACCGTGTGGAATAACAGAAAGCACGCGCGATTCAAGCTCACGCTCGAAACCATTCATGGCCGACAAACCAATAATGATCACCGCCACACCAACCGCAATACCGATCGTCGAAGACAAAGAGATAAACGAGACCATCTTGTCTCGTTGTTTAGCTCGGCTAAATCGACCGCCTATCAATAGAGATAAAGAAGAAAACACTTAGCTCTCCTCTTTTTCTACGTTAACCAGTAAACCATCTTGCATGTGCAGTTGGCGGTCCATCTTGCCAGCTAGCTCACCATCATGAGTCACCACCAAAAAGGCAGTATCGTATTCACGGTTGAGCTCACGCATTAAATCGTAAATAGACAGTGCGGTATTGTGGTCAAGGTTACCTGTCGGCTCATCAGCCAAAACTAAAGCAGGTTTATTCACTAATGCACGAGCAATTGCCACACGCTGTCTTTCACCACCAGAAAGCTCTGAAGGTCGGTGATCAACACGATGGCTTAACCCAACCTTATCAAGTAACAGCTGAGCTTCTTGTTTTGCTTTCGCAGGTTTCTCGCCACCAATAAGCAACGGCATTGCTACATTTTCTAACGCAGAAAAATCAGAAAGAAGATGATGGAATTGATACACAAAACCAAGATGTTGATTACGAAGTTTTGCTTGCTTATTCGAACTCAAAGACGACAAGTCCTGACCTAGAAAGCTCACACTACCAGCTGAAGCATCATCTAACGCGCCTAGGATATGCAGCAAGGTACTCTTACCCGAGCCAGAGGTACCGATAATAGAAACCAGCTCTCCTTTTTCGATTTCGAAGCTTACTCCCTTGAGTACCTCTGTATCTAACAAGCCTTCGCGGTACGTTTTACGGATATCATTACATTGAAGAAAATTACTCATAACGAAGGGCCTCAGCAGGTTTTACAGACGATGCACGATAAGAAGGGAAAACCGTAGCAATTAGGCTAAGTGCAATAGCCAATACCACAACAACGGCGATTTGAATTGGATCAATCATGACTGGCAGCTGGCCACCAAATGAGAACAGAGCGACACCGAGCGCTTTTAAAAGAGTATTGAGGTTCATTGCTAATACAACACCTAACACGCCCCCCGATAACGCACCAATCACTCCACTACTTGCACCTTGAACCATGAATGTCCCCATCACTTGACCGTCGGTCATTCCTTGGGTCTTAAGAATAGCCACTTCAGATTGCTTCTCCATCACCACCATAATCAGCGCAGAGATAATATTAAATGCAGCAACACCAATGATCAGCCCAAGCATCAAGCCCATCATGTTCTTTTCCATTCTCACGGCTTGGAATAGTTCGCCACGTTGGTCACGCCAGTCACTCCACAACCAGCCTTCAGGTAGCGATTGGTTTGATAGTTCTGCCACTTCAAACGGGTCATCAAAAAACAGTCGCCAACCTGAAATCGTGTCAGACTTATAACGCATCAAACGACCTGCATCTTGAATGTGGGTAACCATTAATTGAGCATCAATATCTGAACCTGTGTTGAAAATACCGGCTACCGTGAAATTTCGTTGGCTTGGAATACGCCCTAACGGCGTGTATTGACTAGCACTCGTCACCATTAAGCGAACTTTATCGCCCATGGATACTTTCAAGTTTCTCGCCAAAGTATGACCAAGGAACAGCTGGTATTGTCCAGCTTTGAGGGAAGACAATCTACCGGCAATCAAGTGATTCTGAAGAGGGTCATCTGAATTAGGTTCAATGCCAATTAACAGACCCGCAGATAACTGAGCAGGGCTTTGTATCACCGCTTCACTACGAACAATCGGTTCGACGTGACCATTAAGCGAGATCTGTTCTGCGAAACTTGGGGCTTTTTCGGAAAGTGAGGTCGTGCCCCCTTGCTCATAAACCACAGCCTGAGGAAGAACGCCGAGAATTCGGTCTTTTAATTGCGCTTCGAATCCGTTCATTACCGATAAAACAGTAATCAAAGACAGCACACCAATGGTGATACCTGCCGTCGACATGTAAGAAACAAAACGGCTAAAGCGATCACCTGAACGGCCTTTCAAATAACGCAGGCCAACAAACATTGAAATAGGATGAAACATACTTTGAACCATCAAAAAGGGATGCGGGTTAATGTAACGGGTATTGCTGTTACTGTGTAGGGGGTAATTGAAAATATAGAGTGAATTAACTCAATTAGTTAGGCTTCAAAAACAGAACCTTGTCAAATAGTGATATTTCAAACAACTATTTAAGACTTTCAATTAACTGACCTTGATTACTGCGGCCACATAGCGATAATCAATAGATCACTTCAAGGAACTAACGCATGACAGAACAAGAGTTTTTCACCGTTCACCACAGCCTTACCGCTAATATAGAACCAATGGAAAGTAACTTCACTTTACCCTCTCAAATTCAGTTCGAATCCGAGATCCCTGCCCCTTTTGTTGTGGCGAGTGAATTTAGCCAATTGGACCTGTTAGCCGACAGTGCTCGCGCAGAACTGAAAAACAGCGACTTGAAGAATGTCACCAGTTTATTGGATGCACAAAACTCTAAATTAAACCTCTTGTTGAGCTTTATGCTATCGCAGCAAGATGATGAGAAATTTCGTACACACACCTACTCTTTTGGTGCGAGTCAGTTCTCTTGTTTTTCCAAAACAGATATCGAAGCAGGTCGCTTAGTTAAAGCTAAGCTATTTATCGAGCACCCTGCCGCCGCTATTTATTGCTACGCGGAAGTCTTCGCTAGCGAACCTAAAGATTCAGGCTTCGAAATCAAATTTAAATATGCTCATCTTCGCGATACTGACCAAGACTTACTGATCAAGGCTGCACTTCATCAACAACAGAAGCTCTTACGTCAACGCTCTCTAGAACGAGATAACAAGTAAATTAACATGACCAAACAATCTATTTTTACACTACCTACACTCAAAGGAGCCGGTGACAAGAAGCACATCGGTAACCTAGTCGGTTCCTCTCTCGCTCTAGCCATCGCTAAACTCGCAGAGCAACACAACAGCCATACTGTGCTTGCAGTGCCAGACCCACAAGTCGCACTAAAGCTACAATCTGAAATAGAACAATTTACAGCGCATGAAGTCGCACTATTTCCTGATTGGGAAACACTGCCATACGACAGCTTCTCACCGCACCAAGAGATCATTTCAGATCGTATCGCACGCCTTTATGCCTTACCGACGCTAAAAGATGGTATTACGATCGTGCCGATCAGCACGCTATTGCAACGTCAATCACCGCGTGACTTTTTGCTGCAACACACCCTAATGGTCAAAACAGGCGACCTCTATTCACTAGAGAAACTGCGCCTGCAGCTTGAAAAGTCCGGCTATCGCTATGTTGACCAAGTATTCGGGCCAGGTGAATACGCAAGCCGTGGTTCTATTCTCGATCTGTTCCCTATGGGCAGTAAAGATCCGTACCGTATCGACTTCTTCGATGATGAGATCGATACCATTCGTACCTTCGATCCCGAGAATCAACGCTCTATCGAAGACATCTCTGAGATTCGCCTGTTACCTGCTCATGAATTCCCAACTTCAGAAACGGCGATTGAAGATTTCCGCATTCGTTGGCGCCAACAATTTGATGCGCGTCGTGAACCGGAATCGGTTTATATGCAAGTATCTAAAGGCACATGGCCTGCTGGTATTGAATATTGGCAACCGCTGTTTTTTGACCACACCGAAACCTTGTTCGATTACATTGCCGATGAAGCGCAACTCTTGGTACTTGGTGACGTAGAAGCAGCTGTCGACACTTTCCTCACAGATGTTGCTCACCGATACGAGCAACGCGGTGTTGATCCACTTCGACCATTACTGACACCAGAACAGCTTTGGTTGAAGAAAGACGAACTGTTCGCACACTTCAAACAGAAGCCACAAGTCAACCTGAGCTTAGAGCCGATTGACGAGAAAGCCGGCCGCACCAATTTGCCGGTCGTGCCACTGCCAGACCTCAGCGTTCAACATCAAAATAAAGAACCTTTATCTAACCTCAGGAAGTTCACCGAAGTCTTTGAAGGCAAAGTGGTCTTTTCGGTTGAATCTGAAGGTCGTCGTGAAGCGCTTAGTGAATTACTTCGTGGCATTAAAGTACGGCCAAGCGAAGTCGAAAACCTCGATGCAGCGATTAAAGCCAAAGACAAATTCAGTCTTATATTAGGTTCAGCTGAACACGGGTTTATCCATGAAGAGCAAAACATCGCGCTTATCTGTGAAAGCGACTTACTTGGCGATCGCGTTGTACAGCGTCGTAAGAAAGATCAGAAAAGCGTAAACAGCGACACCGTAATCCGTCACTTAGCGGAACTTAAACCGGGTCAGCCTGTTGTTCACATTGACCACGGCATTGGTCGCTACATCGGCCTGCAAACACTCGAAGCAGGCGGCATGAAAACCGAATACGTGACACTTGAGTATCAAAACGATGCCAAGTTATATGTGCCTGTTGCATCTTTGAACTTAATTGGGCGCTACTCTGGTGGCGCTGAAGATTCTGCACCGCTACATAAACTCGGTGGCGAAGCGTGGCAAAAAGCTCGTAAACGCGCCGCAGAGAAAGTCCGTGACGTTGCAGCAGAACTACTTGATGTTTACGCCAAGCGTGAGCTCAAACCTGGCTACAAATTTGTATTAGACCGCGGTCAATACGCGACCTTCAAATCTGGCTTCCCATTTGAAGAAACCGACGACCAAGCGATGGCCATCAATGCGGTTATGTCTGACATGTGCCAAGCAAAAGCCATGGACCGCTTGGTTTGTGGTGATGTTGGTTTTGGTAAAACAGAAGTGGCGATGCGCGCGGCATTCGTGTGTACCGATAACAGCAAACAAGTCGCTGTATTGGTACCGACAACACTACTTGCTCAGCAACACTTTGAAAATTTCCGCGACCGTTTCGCGAACCAACCGATACGTGTCGAAGTACTGTCTCGATTTAAGTCAGCGAAAGAACAGAAATTGATCATGCAAGATGTCGCCGACGGTAAGGTTGATATCTTGGTTGGCACTCACAAGCTACTTTCTAGCGATATTAAATTCAAAGACCTTGGCTTACTGGTTGTCGATGAAGAACACCGCTTTGGTGTACGTCAGAAAGAGAAAGTGAAAGCGATGCGTGCCGATGTTGACATCCTAACCCTCACCGCAACGCCAATTCCACGGACATTGAACATGGCAATGAGCGGTATGCGCGACTTGTCAATCATCGCAACACCGCCAGCACGACGCTTGGCGATAAAAACCTTCGTCCGCGAGAGTGATGATGCCATCGTAAGAGAAGCGGTACTTCGTGAAATCATGCGTGGTGGTCAAGTTTACTTCCTGCATAACCAAGTCGACACGATTGAAAAGACGGCTGAGTCACTACAAAAACTGATTCCAGAAGCGAGAGTCACCGTGGCTCATGGCCAGATGCGTGAACGCGAACTAGAGCGCATCATGAATGACTTTTACCATCAGCGCTTCAATCTTCTGGTGTGTACAACCATCATCGAAACAGGTATTGATGTTCCGACAGCAAATACCATATTGATGGACAGAGCAGATCACCTTGGTTTGGCACAGCTGCATCAATTGCGTGGTCGTGTGGGTCGTTCTCACCACCAAGCTTATGCTTACTTACTAACGCCACATCCGAAAGCAATGACCAAAGATGCCATCAAGCGATTAGACGCCATTGCTTCTTTAGAAGATTTAGGAGCTGGATTCACTCTCGCGACTCATGACTTAGAGATTCGTGGTGCAGGTGAACTGTTGGGCGATGATCAAAGTGGCCAAATACAATCCGTTGGTTTTACACTTTATATGGAAATGCTTGAACAAGCCGTTGAAGCACTGAAAGAAGGCCGAGAGCCTTCACTTGATGACCTGTTGCGAGAACAGACTGAAATTGAAATGCGTCTGCCTGCATTATTGCCCGACGACTATATTCCAGACATCAATACTCGATTATCGACCTACAAGCGTATTGCGAGCGTCAGTGATACTGATGAGCTAGCAGAGCTGAAAGTTGAGCTAATCGACCGCTTTGGCAGCCTTCCTGACGCGACCAAGAACTTGTTGTCCGTATCTGAACTTAAGTTAGCGGCCGCGTCTATCAAGGCGAAGAAAATTGAAGCTCACGATAAGGGCGGATTCTTAGAATTCTACCCGGATGCTGACATAAACCCAGCCTACCTTGTTAAACTATTGCAATCCCAACCGCAAAAGTTTTCAATGGAAGGACCAACAAAGTTCAAATTTACGATACCATTGGTCGACAGACGGAAACGAATTCAATTTGTTAGTGATTTATTGGGCGAATTCAGGCAGAACTTGCTGCCTTCGGCATAAAGCCCAATCCACTGCACATATAAATTATCCAGCCGTAACAGCGGCTGGAAGACGGAGTAAAAATGAAAAGACTGATCCCACTGCTACTATTGTTCGTCTCACTGCCAAGTTTGGCTCAGAGACAATTTGATATAGAAGTGATCATTTTCAAGCGCGCAGTTGATGCAGAAAAAGTCAACGAGTCTTGGCCGAACACTCAGCCTGAGATTTCACTTGAGCGCGTTGGTTCATTTCAAGATACCCAATATCGCTCCAGGAAAGGCGTACAGATGCTCCCTTACTCGGAATATAAGTTAACGCCTCAGAAAAATAAACTGAGCAATCATGCAGGCTTTGAAGTTCTGATGCATACCGCTTGGCGTCAAGGCGACCAAGGTAAAAGCTATGCTCCTGTCTTCCACATTCAAGCAGGTAGAGACTTCTCTAAGCAGTTCAATGCCGACGGTTCAGAGAAAGGCGCTGTGACAGCATCAAACCCGGATGGCTTCCAAGAAGAGACCATTGATAAGCCGCTTTATGAATTAGACGGTAAACTACAAATCTACGTGCAGCACTATTTATACGCTGAAACAACATTAGATTTAAAAGCACCGAGCATTCGTGAAGTGACTCTACAAGAACAACAAATCGAGCTAGATTCACCAGTAAGTGGTGCAGAGAGCAATGTTCAAGTCGGTAACCTCACCGAGATCTCTCCGACTGTTGAAGTAGAAGAATTCCTTAAGAGCTACCGCATGGATCAAAAACGTCGTATGCGCAGTACCGAAACTCACTACCTTGACCACCCACTTCTTGGGATGGTGATTCAAGTTCGACGTGTAGCACAATAAGTCGATGTAAAATAACTTAAGTTATATTAATTCAATACGCCCTCCATTGTGAGGGCGTTTTATTAAGTACAACCCATATTCACACGTACTTACTGCCCTTACCTAACATTTACACATTCTTCGGTACTTCTTATGAGCCCTGATTTTCAGATCAATACACAGCACCTTAACCTCAAAATCATTGAAGCCTCAGATGCTCAAGAATTTTCTGAGCTGGTAAAGTCCTCCCCTAGCTTGCTTCCATGGGTAGACTGGTGCCACGATAAGTTTTCTATCGTCGAAGCCGAGAAGTTCATTCTGGCAACTCGCTTAAATTGGGTCAAAGCAGAGGCGTTTGGATTTGGTATCTTTGAGCGAAGAAGCGATAAATTAGTCGGTATGGTTGCGATCAATGAGCTTTATCACACCTTTAATATGGCGAGTGTAGGCTATTGGGTGGGTGACAATTTTCAGAGGAAAGGGATAGCCAAAGAGGCCATACTAGCCCTGTTTGAGTTTTGCTTCGCACAATTGAAGTTAACTCGCCTAGAAATCGTCTGTGATACAGAAAACCTACCAAGTCAAAGGTTGATTGAGAAATGTGGCGCCGAACGAGAAACCATCGCCAAGAATCGCTTTATCTTTAATGGAAAGCCGAAAGATGGCGTGGTTTACTCGGTATTACCGCCAGCGGCTTAACCGCTATAACTCAGTGATAAGCGTAAATATCACTAAACTGACACGATCAAAAAAGAGCTCCGAAGAGCTCTTTTTTATTATCAGCGTAATGCCCTTAGAAGGCTTATCTGATTAGTGAAGCTTTAAGTTTGGACGAAGTACACGGTTAATACGGCCAACTAACATCATCAACGATGTTTTGATTAATCCATGAAGCGCCATTTGATGCATACGGTACAAAGATATATAAACTATACGAGCTATACGACCTTCAACCATCATAGAGCCTTTGGTTAGGTTACCCATCAAGCTACCTACCGTAGAGAAACGGCTTAATGAAACAAGCGATCCTTTATCTTTGTAGATGTAATCTTTCAGGTCACGACCATTTAGTTTGGCAATAATATTGCTGAATGCACAACTTGCCATTTGGTGGGCTGCTTGTGCACGCGGTGGAACGAATGAACCATCGGCTTGTGTACATTGTGCCAAGTCACCGATAGCAAAAA
Organism: Vibrio toranzoniae; assembly: GCF_024347655.1. Taxonomy (NCBI): domain Bacteria; kingdom Pseudomonadati; phylum Pseudomonadota; class Gammaproteobacteria; order Vibrionales; family Vibrionaceae; genus Vibrio; species Vibrio toranzoniae. Next base: position 2,068,935 of record NZ_AP025514.1, read on the forward strand.
TGTTATCATCATACGTAGTTTGCAGAGTGTTTTTTACAACCAATTGGTTAATACGATTCGTCTCAAGACCACCAATATCTTTCATGAAATCTGGTGCTTTGATACCTGCAGCCCAAACCATTATTTGCGCTGGGATCTTGTCACCATCTTTGGTTGTTAAGCCATCAGCATCCGCTTGCGTCACCATAGTATTAGTACGAACGTTCACACCAAGCTTCGTTAGCTCAGAGTGTGCAGCACTTGAAATACGAGGAGGAAGAGCAGGGAGAATACGCTCACCCGCTTCAATAAGATTCACGTTCAGCTTACTTGAGTCTAGGTCGCCAAAGCCGTAAGTACGAAGCTCTTTAACCGCATTGTGTAGCTCTGCAGAAAGCTCTACGCCTGTCGCACCCGCACCAACAATCGCAATATCAACGGTCCCTTGACCGTTTTTAGCGTGAAGCTTCAAAAACTGATTGTTCATCTCTGTACGGAAACGGTGTGCTTGCTCTGGGCTATCAAGGAAAATACAGTTGTCACGAACACCTGGAGTATTGAAATCATTTGACGTGGAACCTAGCGCCATCACCAGGATATCGTATTCGAGCTCACGGCTTGGCATAAGCAGTTCACCGTGATCATCTTTAAACTCACTTAGAGCAATGACTTTACGCTCACGATCGATGTCGTTCAGGCTGCCCATTTGGAAGTCAAAGTAGTGGTTTTTTGCATGCGCACGGTAACTCAATGCATCAACACCTTCATCTAACGATCCAGTTGCTACTTCATGAAGTAATGGCTTCCATAAGTGACTCGCTTTGCGGTCTACCAAGGTAATCTGGGCACGTTTTTTACGACCTAAGGTACGACCGAGTTTCGTTGCTAGCTCTAAACCACCAGCACCACCGCCTACTACGATAATTTTTGTCACAATGACAATCCTCTACAAAATGAATAAATGGGGTTCGGCTCGATTACTCCAACCGATAAATTCTATATATCTACTCGGCCTACCTTCAAAGGTTACGGCTTATTTGATAACTGTGATAATGGCTGACAACAGCTCACGAGTAGTTAGAGGGGTTTCAAATAACAAATGCATTTCTGTTATTCTGCTCACGTGGGTAAAACTAAAAGGTGTCGACCTTCGAGGAAGAACACAAATAATGGGCAAGTTTTTCACTCGCTCTCAATTTTTTTTGATATTTGTCAAAATATTTTTCTTGTGAACATTATATATAGCAAAAAGATGACCGCAACAATAATCCTTAACCTTAATGAGGATTCGCAACGAATGAGCTAACGTTTGAACAGCTCATAATCAAACATACATCAACATCTAGAAAAAGAGTCCCTCTTAGTTTAGATATAAAAAAGCAGCACTCGATTAAGTACTGCTTTTTTAGAAAATAGAATAGAGTGATTAAGCGTTTTTGAAAGCACTTATTGTCTGAAGGTGCTGAGAAATTTTTTTGAACTTATGGCTCTCTTTCTCATCCCAAATAACTTCGTAGTAGTCTTCAAGCGCAGCTGCGGTCTTTGTATTATCATGAATTTCATCAGCACGAGAAAGTATAACTAAACAACGTCCTTTATTCTTCATACGATACTGAGCAACACACTTAGTTGCGATATCTTCGTATTCTTCAGGGCGATCTATTCGGCCAACCATGTTGAGCTCAGGTTCCAAATTAGGGTTGAACAATACCTGCTTGATCCCACACAAAAAACCAATACGCTCCGACCAAAAACCACCTAGACCCACGCCACAAATGATTGGATGTGGATCATCGGATTGCTCTATCACTTTATGCACTTCTTTAAGTAAGTGTTGCATATCGTGTTTGGGGTGCAAAGTACTGTAGTTAATAAAACGAACATCATCATCAATGAATTGCAGCTGCAATATCTTTTCGTGATTGCCAGGACTCGTAGAGTCGAAGCCATGCAGGTAAATAATCATTTGTACCTCCCTTATTGAATACTGGTACGCTTAGATTAATCTAACATGAAAAGTAAGGTTTTAAAGTAAAGAGAAATAAAATTAGATTTTTTTCACTTCCTAAACGTGATCCTAATTACAGAAAGTGCGGCTAAGATCTTCCGCTTCCTCTACGTAGCTACCGTCACCCCAAAGCTGATGTGCCAATAAATACCACAGCATTGCCATCATTCGACAGCGTGGTAACCACTGCTCTACCCCGTCCACCCAAGTCTGCACATCATGGATGTCTCGCAGCTGACAATACTGATGAACGGCTTCAGTGACAGACGCACCGGCAATAGAGATGGTTAAAGCCAAGTCTAGTCTTGGGTCTGCCAACGCTGCGTATTCCCAATCAATGATTTTAATTCCGTCGCGACTCTTCACGAGGTTATAACCACCAAAATCAAAATGACACAGAGATAAACCAACACTTGAGATGTTCGGAGCTGATCGCCATTCTTGATAAATAGTAGTATAGGTTTCGTCCTTGTGTGCATCATCAAGTTGAAGCCAGTAATGGTCAACTCGTGCGGTGAAGCTAAATGGTTGGAGTGGTAGTCGCTTGGTATTAACTAAATGCACCGATGTGAGTGTTTTTAAGAGGTGATATAGGTCTAGCCCCTCATATAACGTATCACCTGCTACCCACTCGACTAGTAACCCGTGCTGATTAACCAGTATTGGGCTTGGGCCAATACTAAGACGTTCTATGGTAGACAATACTTGGTACTCTTCATGACGAGAGATAAAAAAAGCGTTAGTGATCGGCGTAATCGGGCGCCAAACATACGCTTTCTCGTCTGCGGAAACTAATTTCCAACATCGATTAGTCAAACCGCCTGTTAAGGTCTGCGCCCTGATTGGTGGCTCAGAAAAGTAGCCATCAAGCGAACTCAGACTGGTATCAAGAAGCTTAGCCTCAGACCAAGAAAAAATTGCCATTGTTTATTCCCTATAAACGTCTTCAGTTCTTACAAAAAAGACACTGACCAAAAGCCAGTGTCTCTTCATAAAACAGCATTTGATCTGTTGTATTGGCGTATGGCCAAGCTAAACACTGTCAATACTGGCTGCGTTGAGTTAACAAGTAAGCGAAATTAAAGACCCAGTAGGCTCTTAGATTGTTGCTTCCGGATTTCAGTCTCATCTGCCCATTCAATCAAACCAGACTCAAGATCCATTAGACGCATCGTCATTTTGTAGTAAACATCCCCATCGCTACCGTCTTTCTTTACAATGCTTGATAGGTTGCCGTACAACATGTATTGCGCACCGACCATTTTACCAAACTGGATTGCTGAGCTTTGGTTTACCAGCTCATCATTATTTTGGAAATTTAATTGGTCACGAACAGACTCTACACGGTCCATATCAACGAAGCGAAACTTGCCAGAGTTCAGCATCTTAGTACTGATAGTGTCAGTGATTGACTCTGTATCGATGTGCTCACTGGTTTTGTTCTTGATTCGCTCTACGAACACGATTGGACGCTGCTCACGAGTGATGTAAGCCACAGAACCAGAAGCCATCATGCTATCGACCATTTCACCCGCAATCGTTTGAAGGTCAGTTGAACCGAAATCGATTGTCGTGGTTTCTACTGCTTGTGCATCACCGTAGCTTACCTTGTTTGAACAACCACCTAAAATAACCGCTAAACCTAGTAACGCAATGACACTCTTTTTCATGTTATTTCCTTAACTTATCACTGAGTGGGGTGACCCTCACTCTTAAATTCTTGTAGTAGCGAATCAATAGTTCTTCTTTTTGATCCCTGTTTATTTTAACTTTGTTCTGATGAGTTATTGCTCTCGGAACTGAACTCGGAACTGAGTTGCCTTCGGGTTTACCGATACTTCTGACAACGAAATACTTTCAAAACCACGAACAATCGCTTGCTTCCAAGGGCCTTGTTTTAGGTTGACCTCAAGCCCTGCATCGTCGTACCAGTAAAAGCGATAGAGGATATGTTGATCGCCTTTATAGTTGCTGTTTAAACGCACGATTCCTCGTGTATGACCATCAATTTGGTCGGTGCGAATATCTTCAACCATTAAACGGCTGCCCAATACCTTGTCACCAAAGAATACGTTCTGAGTCAGGCTATCAACCCTTACGCCAGCTGTATTATCAGCACAACCAGCTAGAGCTATAACCGCTGCTAAGCTCACTAACCACTTTTTCATTACAGCCTCCCTAGCTGTTTATGCCACATTGTTGCGTTGTTCCCTTGTCGAGAAATCCAAACCACGGTGGTCTGCCCTTCTCGAATATCAAAGTCATACGTTTTCACGCCCGCTTCTAACGTATATTGACCGCTACTTGCTACAAACGTGCTGCTCTTAATCTCAGCGGGTAACGATTGCCAACTACGAGTATCTGGTTGTTCGGTGAATACATTCCACACATTGAACAAAATATTACCAACGTCGTTGCCTTTAGTTGCTTCTTTTCGGATACGATCTTTTGCCACAACACGCAAAGCCTGACGAATCACAATAGTCGTCAGGCGTTCAGATAAATCGTTCTGAGCCATTGCGTTTACGTCCGTGAGCAAGTGTTCTTGCAACGGCTGCCCACTGATTCGTAAGGCTGGAAAACGCTCTACATTCTGACTTGGGTAATATGGCAGCGCCAGAGAATATACCGCTCCCTGATCTCGACTGTCATAAATAGGTAAATCCAATCGCCAACTGTCCATAGCTTGAACAGCGCTTTGCTCCTGAAGCACAATCACACGGCCTTGACCGTTGCCAAGCTTAGACGATTGCTTGTAACGCTTTTCAAGTGTCGCGAGATCTTGTCTCATTCCTAAACGAGCGGCTGTCGCCATCGTTCTATCGATGACTTCTTGGTTCTCTGGCATAACCGCCAAAGCACGTCGATAATCAACATAAGCGCTGTTTAAATCATTTGAAGCCTCATAAAGCAGGCCAGACAAAAACATCAAATACGCATTCTGAACTGACTGCAACTTTTTACCCGCATCGGGATAATTGGCAAGAATGCTACCGACATTGGCAGATAAGCCCTGTTTCTTCGCATCGTTGGCTGCTCTTTCTAGATCAGCTTCACGTTGCTTCTTTGCTTGTTCTTGAACTTGGTTGGCACGACGCATTTCGATCACCGCACCTTCTAGATCGTTCTTCTTGAGGTAGTTTAAGCCAAGATAAAGGTGAAGAAAGCCTAACTCGTAATCGGGCGGCACATACTCGGTAATATTATCGTTGACAGCCAACGCACCCACGCTGGTCGCACTGTCTGAAATAGAGATCACGGCTTTGTTTTGTTGCTCTTTTACGGCCTGATCGGCCAATTCAAACGAAGACTTACTCTCAGGGTACTTTTGATCGAGCAGATTAATTCTGCCTCTTTCAAAGTTATCAAGGATGGCGCCTGCCGCGTAATCTGGTAACTCTTGTTGAGCCTCTGAATAATCTCCAGACTTCACCGCTTGATAGATAGCTTTGTTTTGTGCGCTGTAATGACTGAACAGGCTGCCTGCAGACATACTTGCACATCCCGCGGTCAACGCCGATAACAGGGCAATGGAAGCGAATCTAAACTGTTGCTTCACTTATCGTCTCCGTGCATGTTTAAAATGCCAACTTTGTTAGGCTTTGCTTAGGTGATACCGATATTCAGACCACAGATAAAACTTAAAGTTGGCATATAAACTACAAATTTTCCAACTAGCTGTTTATGTGAATCAACTAATTGGCGAGTTTTCGTTAGCTCATTAGCTTTTTAACTAACTCATCAACTTGTTTTGGTTAGCTCATAAGCAACGGACCAAGCGGACGGCCACCCACTAAGTGCATGTGAATATGGTAAACCTCTTGACCACCATGAGAATTACAGTTCACGATAAGACGATAGCCATCTTCTGCGATACCTTCTTCTTTTGCTAACTTACGAGCAACGGTAAACATGCGCCCCATCATCGCTTCATCTTCGACTTCAACATCGTTGGTTGTTGGAATCAGCTTGTTTGGGATAATCAAAATATGGCTAGGAGCGCGAGGGTTAATATCGCGAAACGCCGTTACTAAGTCGTCTTGATATAGCAGATCTGCAGGAATTTCTTTATTGATGATCTTACTAAAGATGGTTTCTTCAGCCATGTTTTTCTCCGATAAAACATTTACTTTTTAATGTTTTGAGTATGCGCTATGCCGCAACAAACCACAATAAATCCGCTTTAAAGCTTAATAAAAAACACCGTTCAAATCAAAGAAAACGAGCTTTAGATCTCAAGAATGGCATATTGGTTATAACTGAGGGTTATTTTTGACGTGTGCGTCATAAAATGCGTACGCTTAGCTGAATAGAATGCTGATAATTTTGTTAGTTTTACTTTGACCTGACATTGGGTCTGCATTTTAATTTAGGGAGAAAGCCATGAAGGGATCTGTGATCAAGCGTATGTACGCTGGCTTCGCACTGATCATCATCATGTTTGCCGTCACGATAACCATTATGATGAACAGCATGAATCAGATACACAGCAATTTCGAGAGTGTCTCAGAAACCTCATTACCGCTTGTTGCGCTTTCAAATCAAACGAGTGTTCAACTGCTTTCAGCTGATAAATCATTTAAAGACTTTTTAACCACCCAAAATACAGAGCGCATGTCTGCGATGCGTACAGAATTTGCTGCATCAAAAGATGCTTTTTCTGAAGTACTCGGAAGACTCTCTGTAGCAAGCGGCAATAACGCGGCGCTCGTAGACCGTATTACACAGCTAAGAGCAATGGAAGAGCGCTACTTTGCAGAAGCAGCTGAAGCCATGAACAACTACTTGGCGATGTTCGAAGCACAAGAACAAGTACAAAAAGCATCACGTGACTTCCAACGCCTACATTCAGAATTAACGGTTGGCATGAAAGAGTACGTTGCCGACCAAAAAAGCATCTCTGTAAAAGTGATGGCAAAGAGCTACTTCATTAAACTGCAAGACGCAGAAGTCATCACCTCTGATGCCCTCGCTAGCTCTGATGTTGCCTTCGTACAGAAAGCCGTAAACCAAAATAAAAAGGCCGTGACTCACCTCAACTACGCTTATCGCGGCTTATCAACACAACTACCTGCACTTAAAAATGTCTTCGATGAGTCGGTTCAAAAGTTCACCAAAGACGTTGGCCAGAAAGGTGGCGTACTAGACAAACACAACAACTACCTGCAAGCAAAACAAGCGCTGTACGTCAACATCGCTAACCTTGCGGTGGAAATTGACCAAGCGATGGCCGTGTTAGATTCATTCAACGTGACCGCAGAAGAGCAACTTAACGCTTCACTGGCAGACGCGAGCAGCATTTACGACAAAGGCTTATTTAACGCGATTGCGATTGGTATTGTTGTAACGGTATTCGCAGCAGCAATCGGTTACCACATTGCACACAGTGTAAGAGAGCCATTAACTCGTATTTTAGGGACATTGGAAGGCCTAACTGAAGGCGATATGACTCAACGTATCGACATTCGTTACGACAACGAATTCAGCCGCGTGAGCCGTCACATCAACACCTTGGCCGACAACCTACACAATATTCTTGTGAAGCTGAATGATGCTTCAGATGACTTAACGAAGACCGCAAGCGTAAACCAAAAGACGTCTTCTGAAACGCAGGTGCAACTGAACAGCCAACGCGAACAAACTGCAACCGTTGCGACAGCGATGACAGAAATGTCTCATTCTGTGCAAGAAGTGGCGAACAGTGCGCAAAGCTCATTAGGCATGGTTCAACAAGTCGAATCAGCTTCTGAATCTGGTCGTCAGATAATGAACACTAACATCAGCACCATCAATCAACTTGAAGTTCGTCTGACTGAATCTGTCAGTGCGGTGGGTGAACTGCAGCAAATGAGCAGCAAGATTGGTTCGATTCTGGATGTAATTCGTGGCATTGCCGAGCAAACTAACCTCCTCGCATTGAATGCGGCGATAGAAGCGGCACGCGCGGGTGAGCAAGGGCGTGGTTTTGCGGTAGTAGCAGATGAAGTTCGAGTTCTGGCACAGAAGACCACGCAATCAACGTCTGAAATTGAAACCATGATCAGTAACCTGCAATCAAGTTCGAAAGCGGCTAGCAACGTAATTGAAAGCTGCATGAATGATATGGACATGTCGGTCGAACAAGCTTCAAGTGCCAATAGTGCGATGGAAGAGATTCAAGCATTAATAATGGAAATCAGCCATATGAGCACACACATCTCTCAAGCAGCTGCTGAGCAGAGTGAAACCTCTGGCGATATCGCGCGCAACATCGAGGACATCAACCACATTGCAGATGCAAGTTACCAAGCGATGTCATCGATTGCTGAAGCGAGCCAAAACCTAACGATTCTGGCGAATCAACAGGGTGATTTGGTTCATCAATTCAAGCTATAGATAAACAAAGAATCGATAGATATTTACTGCGATTCTAGAGACTTGCTACCCAATAGTGGTAACTAATTGAACAAGGGTAACTTTTATCAAGGGTTGCCCTTGTTTTCCATGAGCTTTGTCATTATATGATTACTATGGCTTGCTGCTTTTCGTTTTCTTTCCCCTTTATGAGCGAGCCGCTATTAAGGAATTTATATGGCTGTTCATGTTGGTATTATCGATCAAGACCCCATTCGCTTGATCACCCCACTACTCGATAACCGAACGACCAGCACTCATATCGTGTTTATCGGTGACAAGAACCAAGCAGGCATGTATCAACGCTTGCACAACGTTTTGCAAAAACGCGACATTACGAGTGAGTTTTTCGAAATCCCGACGATAGTAAACACGTCGGCTATTAAGGAATCTATCCAAAGCTTAGCTGAAGACCTAAAGGCACGTGGCCAAGAAGTCAAGCTCAACGCTAGCTGCGGCCTACGTCACCGATTACTTTCCGTTTACGAAGTCTTTCGCACTTATCATTGGCCCATTTTTGTCGTTGAACCAAACAGCGACAAACTGTGCTGGCTCTATCCAAACGGCAAAGATGACACACAAGTCCAAGACCGTATTACTATCGATGACTACCTGACGGTATTTGGTGCTCGTGGTGAATTCAGCGACGTAAAACTGTCTCCTCAACTTGATCAGAAACTTTATGAACTGGGTGAGCGCTGGGCAAGCAATGCGCTAGAATTAGGCCCTGGCCTTGCGACATTAAACTATTTAGCAACGACCTGCCGTAAAGAACAGAAGCTTGATGTTGGACTGTCTGAGAAACAACAAGGCTACCGTGAACTGAACATGCTGTTGAACGATTTGGTTGAAGCTAAGATTGCGACTTACGATAATGGTATTTTGACCTTTGCCAATGAAGATGCGCGTCGCTTCTCAAACGGTGAATGGTTGGAAACTCTGGTTCACAGTACCGTGAAACAAATCCAAGATGACATGCCGACAATACAAGACCGTTCGTTGAATGTTCAAGTATACCGTCAACTCGGTGAACGTGAGGTTCGAAACGAGCTTGATGTTGCATCAGTGGTGAACAATAAACTACACATAATCGAATGTAAGACCAAAGGCATGCGCGATGATGGTGATGACACCTTATATAAACTGGAATCGCTAAGAGACTTATTGGGTGGCCTGCAAGCACGTGCAATGTTGGTGAGCTTCCGTCCTCTCCGTCATAATGATATCACTCGTGCTGAAGACCTTGGATTAGCATTGATTGGCCCTGAAGAATTGAAAGATCTCAAAACACACCTAAAAGCATGGTTTACAGCGGCTGGTGGTAACGAAGATTTAGAGTGCTAATCTGAAGAAAATTGAGCAACTCGATCCATTACTAAGTAAAGAAAAAGGCGAACGGCTTAATTAGTCATTCGCCTTTTTTGTGCTCGTTTACTTTTATTTATCTTAATAAAAAATGGCCGCATCTTCCGATTCGGCCATTTTCAAAATCTTTCTGATACTTTAGCTCATCTAAAGCATAAAGTAACGCTTAAAGCATTTTACGGGCAGCTTCTACAACGACTTTGATTGAGCGTGCTTCAGTCACTTTTAGAGTGTCGTGATCAGGCGTTTCTTTTTGAGTACGGTTGATGATGACACCAGCAACACAACCCGCCTTCAAACCAGAACTTGCACACATTGTTAGTAGTGTGGCTGATTCCATTTCAAAGTTTAGAACCCCCATGTCTTGCCATTCTTGCATCGAACCTTGGAAACGCTTAACAACGCGACCAGAGAATGTATCGTAACGCTCTTGACCTGGGTAGAAAGTATCACTTGAAGCGGTTACGCCCATGTGAACGTCTGCACCTGATTCTTCAACTGCCGCTTTCATCGCCGTTGCAACGTCAAAGTCAGCAACCGCTGGGAACTCCATCGGTGCGAAGTGCAAGCTAGCACCGTCTAGACGAACCGAACCCGTTGAAACAATCATATCTCCCACTTTTACGTGTGGTTGGATAGCACCCGTCGTACCAACACGTAGGAAGGTGCGAACACCAAGTTGAGCAAGCTCTTCAACTGCGATAGAAGTAGATGGGCCACCAATACCTGTTGAGCACACCACAACTGACTTGCCGTCTAGCTCTGCACGGTAAAGTGTGTATTCACGGTGGCTAGCAAGAAAGACTGGATTTTCCATCTCTTCTGCAATTTTTTGTACACGAGCAGGATCACCAGGGATGATCGCAAGAGTAGCACCGTTAAGATCTGCTTCAGTAACACCTAAGTGGAAAACAGCTTGAGACATAGTTCGCTCCTTTTGGCTTATTGGGCTTTTTACCCTTATTTAAGCTCATAGTAAATTCGTGGGGTACGCACACACTCTAACCAAGCTCACTACAAAATGAAGTGACACCCATCACACCAATGATCGCAACAAAGTTCAATGTTTCACGAAAAACCGATTGGCATCACAAAAAACAAGCAATACGTAAGTCTATGTTGCATATTAATGAGACAAGAGCGCCTGTAACGCATTATCGCGAATAACGTACTACCGCTAAAGGCGCTGCTTAAATTAAGAGTGTTCTATATAAGCGATCCGAACTTAATCCGCTTTGGATTTAAATCGAAGCAGACGTAGAGCATTCAGTGTAACTAGAGCGGTCGCGCCAGTATCAGCCAACACCGCAACCCATAAACCAGTAATCCCAAGCAAACTGGTCACCAAGAATACGGCTTTTAAGCCAAGCGCGAGTGCTACGTTTTGACGAATATTGTTCATGGTTGCTTGCGATAGCTCAATCATCGCCGGCAGTTCCGTTAAGCGGTTATGAGTCAGTGCTGAATCCGCCGTTTCCAAGGCCACATCAGTCCCCCCGCCCATCGCGATACCCACATTCGCGGTTTTCATCGCTGGCGCATCATTAATGCCATCCCCGACCATCGCAACATGCGATTGTTGAGAAAGCTCTTCAACATAAGACACCTTGTCACTTGGAAGTAAGCTCGCCTTGTATTGCATACCAATCTTGCTACTTATAGCAGCCGCACTGCGTGGGTTGTCACCCGTCAGCATGATAGATTGAATACCCAAGTCGTTAAGTCGTTCAATCGCAACCTTAGCGTCACTGCGTAACGTATCTTGCCACGCAATCAATCCAATAGGTGTCACTTGATTTGTTGATTCTTCTTGATGCTTAAGCTCTAAAGCAATAACAACCGTCTTACCCTCGCCTTCTAGAGCTTCTACCTGAGACACAACATCAGTATCAAGATCGAAACTGACTTTAGAAGGAGCCAACACTTGGTATTTAATGCCATCGACATCACCTTCGACACCACTACCAATCAGCGCCTTCTTATTATGTGATTCTGGGATGTCTATCTTCAGCTCTTTTACTTTCGCCACCAGCGACTGCGCCAATGGATGAGTAGAACCGACTTCAATAGCACCCACTACGCGTAACATTACGTCTTGCTGCCAACCCGATAGAGGCTGAATATCGGTAACCTGAGGTTTCCCCTCCGTCAATGTACCCGTCTTATCGAAGGCAATCGTTTGAATTTTGCCAAGTTGTTCTAGTGCCGCGCCGCCTTTAATTAGCGCACCACGTTTTGCCGCAGCAGCCAAACCAGAAGTAATGGCAGCCGGCGTTGAGATAACCAGGGCACAAGGGCAAGCAATCAACAACAAGGCTAAGCCACGATACACCCAGGTTTCCCAAGGTTGAGCGAACAACAGTGGAGGCGTGATGATCACCAACAAGGCAACCAACATCATTAATGGCGTGTACCAACGGCTGAACTTATCAAGGAAGCGTTCCAGTGGTGCTTTACGAGATTCCGCCTCTTCAATCAAATGAAGAATACGATCGATCGCATTCTCACCCTGCTTTGATGTGATAGTGATAAGAACGACTTTATCCACAACAACAGCGCCAGCCATGATGGTGCTGCCTTCGATATGTTCAACAGGGACAGATTCGCCAGTCAATGCACTTTCATCAAAACTCGCGGAATCTGTAATCAGTTGACCATCAGCGGGTAAACGAGATCCTGCAGAAACTTCGATAACATCACCAGGTACCAGCTCACTCACTGCAACTTCAGTCCGTTCGCCGTTGATAATTTTAGTCGCATTCTCTGGCACCAGTGCCATTAGGGCTTGCACACCACTTCTTGCTCTTGATGAAGCAAAAGCCTCCAAACGCTCACCAATCAAGAACAACAGTAATACCATGGCTGCTTCAATGGTTTCACCAAGATATAGAGCACCAAGAGCAGCTACACTCATTAAAGTTTCTATCGCGAAAGGTGTCCCAGATCGCGCTAATTGAACCGCCTTTTTCGCTACTGGATATAAGCCAAGTAAACAGGTTGCGATAAATAAGCCTTCGCTGAATTGAGGGAACGAGTTTCTCAGAAGAGCAGCGATCAGCATTGAGGCTGCAATCGCTATGATTTGTAAATTAGGTTGGATATGAGCTTGCCAAAACGTCTCTGGTTGTTGTTTTTCTTTCTTCGCACCCACTTCGGTTAGTGGGAAGCCAGTTTTGATAGAGACTTGTTCAATGGTGTCGACGAGACTTTCTTTTTCGAATTTCACAACCAACTTTTCGGTAGCAAAAAGAACCTTCGCTTGAATCACACCGTCAATGTTACTGATCGCGTTCTCTATTTTTCTTGCACAAGCTGGACAGTCCATTCCAGCCACCAGCCAACTTTTGGAGAATTTGGCATCAAGAGATAAGGTTGAGGAGTGACTGTCTTCCTCTCCACTATCCGATCCGCAACAATCATCTCCAGACGACGAAGACGCAGCATCAGAACTACAACACACAGATGAAGTACCTGCTGCGGTAATGCTTGAAATTTTAGGGCTAGAGCAACTTGCTCCTGCCGCTTGAGGTTGAACGTCCACTTTTGTTGAGCGGCACACTGCATGTTTTGCGCACATATTGTATCTCCTTAATACTCAAAAAGCCTTGAGGCAGTTGCTGACTGATAACAACTGAACCCTAAGTTCACCAAAAGTATAAACCTTAGAGGTAGCTCCAAGGTCAAGAAGAAATTTACAAACCGATGAACCTTATATTAGAACGTCGGTGTTATCATGATTTGAATTTTTTACATTCTTCCCGATTCGCCGACACATCATCGATCAGAACAGCATCATGAGAACAAAATGGCGGGGTATTCAAACTGACTACCGATACATCCTCTTCACCATGATCCACTTCAGATCCTTGCATAAGCTCAGCAATATGATGACGAAGAACCAAGATCCCCAACAATCCAAACAAAATATTACCTAATGCCTGTCCATACAACACGCCTAACGCGCCATACCATTGTGAACCCAAGTACACGAATGGCAGAGTACCTAATGTCGCTTTACCTAAGTTAAGCGCCGTTGAGTAAAGTGGCTTACCTAGGTTATTAAAAGAAGTATTCGCTACAAATAACGCGCCATTAAAGGTAAAAGTAAAGGCAACATAAGTACAGAAAGCAGCAACAATAATGGCCGCATCTCCCTGAAGGCTAAAGCCTTGAATCACGTAGCCCTGAGCTAAATACAACACAATACAAACAGCAATGGTGTAAATCGTTGCCACTAACAAAGAGTTATTCAATGTTTCTTTAACTCGGTCCATTCTTTCAGCCCCGAAGTTCTGGCCAATGATTGGTCCCACGGCACCGGATAATGCAAAAATAGCGGCAAAACAAACAGGCGTTAAACGACCAATGACCGCAAAACCAGCAACGAAATCCTCACCATATTGTGCGATACCAGTCGTCACGATCGCATTACCGATCGGCGTTGCTGTATTAGCAATAATGGCTGGAATTGCTATTGTCAAAATAGGGCGAATATTAATACGCCACTGCCCTAAAGAAGGTAGAGCAACCAATTGATGACTACGAATAAGAGGATAAAGCGAAAAGAAAAGAACCGAAAAACGTGCAATGACAGAAGCAATTGCTGCCCCTTCTATGTTCCAGCCAAAACCAAAGATAAATAGAGGGTCTAAGATCGCGTTCACGATCCCGCCTGACAAAGTCGCCCACATCGAACGCTTTGCATCACCTGCCGCTCTTAAACCAGCACCTGCCGCCATCGCCAGTGCTAGAAATGGCCCACTTGGCAATAAAATCTGTAGGTAAGCTTGAGCCCGTTCTGCCGCAACGCCTTTGGCGCCAATGGCAGTCAGCAACTCTGGGATATAAACGAACATAACCGTAGCCACCGTGGAACTAATGACAAACGCAGTCAACATAATACTAGCACTAAGGTTTCGAGCTTGGTCTCTGCCTTTGGAGCCTATCGCTTTCGATACCAGGGCCCCCATGGCAATTGAAGTACCAATCGAAACTGAAGTGGCGAAAAAAGTGAGTGTCCCAGCAAAACCAACTGCCGCAGCCAATTCAACCTGTCCTAACATACTGATGAACAACATATCGAGTAAATCGACAACAAATAACGCCATCAAACCAACAGAGCCGGCTCCCGACATCATCAATATATGGCGCATCGTTGAACCTTCCACAAACTTTGCAGTTTGATTTGACATGAAACCTCCAAAAGCTGAAATACCACAAGCTAACGATCGACAAAGTAAAGCTCTAAAAAGAACAGCTTTACCAATAAAAAAGGCGCCAAAGCGCCTTTTTTAACCTAGAATATTGGAAAATATAATCTTTCGTATTACGCGACTATACCTGATGTTTGAAGCATTCATTTAAATTCTTGCCTATTGCTCTTAAAACATCCGATCTTGTTATCATGCCCACCAGTTTTTTATTATCAATCACTGGGTAAGCTTTAGGCTTGCCAACCTGCATCATGTCTGCCAATTCAATAATGGACAATTCAGGCGATACCGATAACACCTCTTGGTACATGCAATCGCGCACAATGTGTGTGTCTTGGCAGAAGTAGCTAACCTTGACCAGTTTGTCTAATAAATCTTGTTCCGAGAGGAAACCGATAACTTGCTCGTTATCGTCAATTACAGGTCCGCCCATATGAGGACTTCGCATCACTTTATCTAACGCTAGACTTAAAGGCATATCAGGAGTGAATGTCACAACCTGCTTCGTCATGTAATCTTTCACTTTTATTGAATGCATTATGTTCTCCCTAAATACTTTTCGTCATGTCTTTTCCGTCTTGTTAAGTTAATTGTTGTCTAAAATCTTGATTTTACTAAATGGATTTCAACAATTTTATTGATAGGTAAAACCTACTAAGACAAAAATGCGAGGTCGCAAAAGGCTTGAGCGTGTTTTAACATCACAAAAAAGAAACATTAGAGCACAAGAAATCACCCTCAGTCTGTTCATTAAATAGCGGATTCATACACATATTGTCTCGAACAAAGCTAACCAGCATTGTTATTAATGTATCGATATCGTATTTTGTAGCGAGTTTTTAAGCGGGTAAACTATTTGACAATGGTGGAGGCTTAAATCGATACACTTCGTTCACTGGAGCGCTGGTTTTGTGAACTTTGCTCTTACTACTTTCATTTCTCAAATACGGTCTACTATGCCTTTATCAACCTCTTCTCAGACTCCTCTATCTAAGTATTTATCAAGGCTAAAAGCCTACTTCAATGAATTATTAGACTTCCAATCGCGTATTTGGGTTGTGCATATCTTTGAAGGCTCCATTACCGACCAATCGTTTGTGATTAACGAAGATGGCTTTAAAGAGCCATTAGAGTGGATGAAAAAGCGTGACTATCAAGGAAAAATGCTTGATCGTGTAGATAAGATGAAAGTCTCGCAAGTGATTGAGATTCACTTTGAAGACAAGATGCATCGACTGATGCGAGTTAAATAACCTTTGTAACTTAATCATTTACCGAAATACCTGTGCTAGAAAATGAGTCACAAAAAACAGGCACAAAAAAGGCCAGCAACGACGACTGACCTTCTCTCATTTTATGTCGTTAGTTTGCCGCTAACTTTCACAATAAACTTCCCAAAGATGCAATGCTTTTGCATAGGCTTCAGCTTTGTCATGTGTTTCTGCAAATAAAATCGCCGTCATACTGTCAACCACACTATTCGCCATTAGCTCCATCTCATCTTCCGGAGTACCCAAGACACATTCGGAAGGCAGAGGCAGTTCTGCGTTCATGGTCCCTTCCCAATAGAAAGACTCCACCTTTTCAGGTGAGCTCATCCAAACCGTTTGGCTAACCTTGGGGTTATATTCCGACTCGCCATTCATGCCTTTGAATGAAATTACCGAGTGGGATTTATTGCCAATGACATGCTCAACTTCAGCGTGCAACTGAGGAAAACCAGGGTGGAAACTGCCACGTAACCCTAAACGGCCACCACCTGGGTTTAATGCTCTAACTACAGTGTTGATTGGCGTCCTCAACCCATAGCGGTGTTTCCAACCAATCATCGTTTGAGCTTCTGGAGCAAAATTCACTAGAGGTAGATATGCAATGCCATCAACTTCTAGGATCTGTTTCGCGTCTTGTGGATCGGCCGCTCTACGGACACCAACGAGATCTAAATAAGTCTCAACGTGTGTACGACCGCTTGGCTTATCCATATAACCATGCATCAAGACTTTATAGCCATTGTCTGCCAATATCTTCGCCGCAAGTAAGTTCCACGGTTTACCACTAGCGGTATCGTTCCGCTTACCGGCGTAGCAAGGCCAATCGATATCAGCGCCCAAGTCAGGCACTCGTGATTGGAATGCTTTTACAAAGCCAGCTATCTCTTCGTTGGTTTCATTTTGTACACGAATTAACATCAATAGCATCGCCATTTGGTCGTCACCGACCTTTCCGCTTAAATACTCATCCATGATGCGATAGGCTTGTTCGAACGATAAAGGCTTACGCCCTCTTTCCCCTCGTCCAACAGTACGAATACACTCTAAAATACTACTCATTGACTGTTAATTCTCTTCCGTAGATATCAATAAAATTTATTACGTTTTCGATTCTATGTCACTCATAGCGCATTGCAAAGCGATTCGAGCCTATAGTAATAACTGCAAGTGAGTTTATTAATGATCGATAAGTAAGCGGCCTGAAGTAAAACGAGGCAAGCAATACAACCCGCAACATCGGAGTCGTTTTAAATGGCGGTAAAACATTGGGCTAAAAGAAATATAAACCTAGCGTGGAATCCACCACTGGCATCTGCCGTGATTTTTCATATACTGCACCCTATTGAAACATTCACTACTCTGTAAAACACAAATATTGGGCACCTTTATGATCATTCTGAGCACCAACGTTGGCGATATCGAAATTGAACTCAACCTTGAGAAAGCACCTGTCAGCTCTAAAAACTTCCTTAAATACTGCCAAGATGGTTTCTACGAAGGCACCACATTTCACCGTGTTATTGAAGGTTTCATGATTCAAGGAGGTGGACACACTATCGACATGACAGAAAAACCAACTCGTGCACCCATCGTCAACGAAGCAAACCGTGGCTTGAAGAATGTAATTGGCTCTGTGGCGATGGCTCGTACAGACTCACCACATTCTGCGACAGCACAATTCTTTATCAACCTTGATAACAATGACTTTTTAGACCACACCTCTACCACAAATGCAGGCTGGGGCTATGCTGTATTTGGTAAAGTATCTGCGGGCATGGATGTGGTCAACAAAATCGCTGCCGCACCAACTACCATACGTTGGGGACATGAAGATGTGCCTTGCGAAGATATCGTGATCACTAAAGTCAGCATCAACGAATAGTTATCACGGAAACATAAAGACGAAGCGAGACTAACACTAATATAGAACTGAGCCTGTCACAGCCCTAATTCGCGCAGGCTTTTATTTTCGTCTCGACCATTTGATATAACAAAACAGTGAAGCAATAATCACCGTACCACCAAGCAGCTTCTGCGTTTCAACACTTTCTCCTAGCACCCCAACGCTCAGTAACAGTGTCCATACTGGTTCTAGAATCATGATCAGCGCCGCCACTTCCATGTTCACAGAGTGCTGGCCTACCGTTTGTAATAGGTAGCGAATAGACGTCGCAACAACCGCAGACACAATGAACCAGAACACTAACGTTTTAGTGATTTCAAATTCCGGCTGGGTCGTCATAGACGCAAACGCCAAACCACTGACTCCGACTACGAAAAGCTGAATACAGATCGAGGCAATTGGCTTGATGTTAGTAATCACACGCTTGTTCATCACAAAATGAATCGAGAGCAGCATCGACGCCAATAAGAAATAGATCTGACTCTGTTCGACATTCCAGCCGTTGCCTAAGGTCAGTAATAACATGCCGATGATCGCAATTGGGAAAGACAACCAAAACGCACGATTAGGCTTAACTCGAAACAGAATCCAAGAAACAAACGGCGCAATGATCATGGCTAAGCTCATGATAAAGGCCCCTTCAGACAAGCTTTCGGTTACCGAAACCGCAAATACCCATACCTGCAATGAGGCAGACAGCAACAACCCCACCCCGCAAAGAGACAAGATCTGCTTAATCGAGAGCTGGCGAATATGATGAATACAGAATGGCAATAAAATAAGGCTTGCAACAAAAAATCGCACACCGATGAACACTGGCCCCGGCATTTCCAATACCACCAACTTAGATGCGATCCACCCTACCCCAGCTAGCAGGGTGGCAAATAGGAGGTAAAGTTCTCCACGCATCGATTTCACGTTCATCATTTTCAATCGTCCGATAACAAAAAAACAACCTTACTCTGCAAGGTTGCTTTTATAAAAAATTCAACAGGATCAAGATACTATCCATTACTCAATATACCAAGTCCTTTGGGCTATATCTCTATTGAAGTTACAAAAAAGGCAACGGAATCAGTTCTATCCCGAGTACGCCACTGATGCTCATCACCACCAGCAGAGAGACCTTGAAAACGGTCTTTGACCACTGAATATAGTTGAGGCAATCGACTTTGCGGAATGTCACTTTGGTCCACATAAAGCACACTGCAGCTGACACCGCTAGGTATTCGTAACCCGCTTCTCCGAGCAAAAATAGCCCCAGTGCAACCGCGCCAAACGCGACTACATACGCTTTCATATGCTGATGTGCTTTGTCGACGCCCTCTTTGACCGGTAACACAGGAATGCCGGCATCACGGTAATCTTGAATGCGGAACATCGCAATCGCATAAGAGTGTGGCATCTGCCATAAACAGAACATGATGAACAGTAGAACAGCTTCTAAGCTCAGGTAGTTCGTCACGCCAAGGTAGCCAACTAATGGTGGAACCGCGCCAGAAATACTGCCCACTAAGGTGCCGTAAACCGAATTACGCTTGTACCACATGGTGTAGAAAAAGACGTAGAACACATAGCCAAGCAACACCACCACCGCAGACATTGGATTAACGAATTGAAACAGCAGCGCCGTGCCTGCCAACAACATGACTAACGCATAAATAAATGCCACGTCCGTGTTGATGTTGCCCTGAACCAATTCGCGGTTCTGGGTACGTTTCATTTTCTGGTCGATATCTCGGTCAAAGATGTTGTTCACCACGCAACCTGATGCAATCACAAGCCCTACACCCGCTAAAGTCGTCAGTAACAACATCGCACTGGCTGGTTCTGTTTTTGCGGCGAGGAAGAACCCCGCCGCAACAGAAATCAGGTTGCCGAAAATGATGCCCGGTTTGGTAATAGACAAATATTTTTTCAGCATACCTTGGCCTACAACTTCATGTTGACGTTCATGTTGTAGATGATCCATACCGAGCCAGCGATAAGAATCAATACAACAATGGCGGTAAACATCAGTGACACCAAGTTCCAACGCCCATCGGAAGATTTCGCTTCCATATGTAAGAAGTACTTAAAGTGCACAAAGATTTGTACCAGCGCACAACCGAACAAGATCACGTAAGTTTCCGTGCTTGGTAGCGCATGTGACCACACAATGTAGAACGGAATAATGGTCAGAATCAGTGACGCGATAAAGCCTTTCACGTAATCCGTTGCACCGCTGTCTAGATGCTGTTCCATTACATCACCCCCATTAAGTACACGATGGTAAATACACAAATCCAAACGATATCAAGGAAGTGCCAGAACAGGCTTAAGCACTGGAAACGCATAGACATGTTGTCGTTCAAGCCTTTGGTTGAAAGCTGGTGATACGCCACCGCCATCCAAATCAGACCGAACGTTACGTGCAACCCGTGTGTGCCAACCAAGGTAAAGAACGCAGAAAGAAACGCACTTTCTTGAGGGCCATAGCCTTCTGCAATCAAGTGATGGAATTCATACACTTCCATACAGATAAAGGCTAAGCCCAATACGAAAGTGACTTTTATCCATCGCTTCAGTCCCGTAACGTCTTTGCGCTTCATTGCAATCATGCCAAAGCCAAAGGTGATACTACTGAACAGCAGCATCATGGTTTCGACAAATACGAACGGCAGTTCAAAGATGTCTTTACCTGTCGGCCCTGCGATAGATCCACTCTCAAGCACGGCATAAGTCGCGAAAAGCGTGGCAAACAGGACACAGTCACTCATCAAGTAAACCCAGAAGCCAAACAACTTATTG
This sequence comes from Vibrio toranzoniae, assembly GCF_024347655.1. Taxonomy (NCBI): domain Bacteria; kingdom Pseudomonadati; phylum Pseudomonadota; class Gammaproteobacteria; order Vibrionales; family Vibrionaceae; genus Vibrio; species Vibrio toranzoniae. Next base: position 2,089,857 of record NZ_AP025514.1, read on the forward strand.
CCCGCAGCTTCGTGGTGATGATCATGCGAGTGTGCAAGATCATAAGTGTGTGACGGAGTATTAGCTTGCATACGTCGTCTCCAAGTCATCTTTATTGTTGTTATCACTGTCACCGTCAGCGCTGTTACCACGACCAGAGTTGTCGCCTTTCACTGACTGTTTCTTAGCTTCTTCAAGCTGTGCACGTCGAGCCGCTTCAATCGCTTTGATCTCTTCAACTTCCACGTAGTAGTCCACATCGTCGTTGTAGCTGTGTTGAATACACGTCACCACGATACCCACTAAGCTTGCAGCGGCTAACCACCAGATGTACCAAATCATTGCGAAGCCAAATGCCAACGCCCATGCCGACACATAAATGCCTGTCGGTGTGTTCTTCGGCATATGAATACGTTCGTATTCTTCTTCCTGAGTTGGGTCAAACTCGCCACTTTGCTTTTGGTACCAGAACGCGTCTAGTTCATCGCCCCTAGGCAATTTTGCAAAGTTATAGAACGGCGGTGGTGAAGACGTTGCCCATTCGAATGTACGTCCGCCCCATGGGTCACCGGTTAGATCTCGGTTTTGGTCGCGGTCACGAACACTCACGTAAATCTGAACGAACTGACAAACAACACCCATTGCAATCACGCCCGTACCTGCTGCCGCAACCGCCAGTAGAGGGAAAAACTCAGGGTTGATGTCTTGGCTCAAACGGCGTGTCATGCCCATAAACCCTAGAGCGTAAAGCGGTAAGAACGCCATCAAGAAACCAATGATCCAGCAGTAGAATGCGCGTTTGCCCCAAAGTTCGTTCAGAGTGAAACCCGTCGCTTTCGGGAACCAGTAACCAATAGCCGCAAAGCAACCGAATACTACGCCACCGATGATCACGTTGTGGAAGTGCGCAATTAGGAATACCGAGTTATGCAGAATGAAATCTGCGCCCGGAACCGCCATCAATACGCCCGTCATACCACCAACGGTAAAGGTGATTAGGAAGCCCACTGTCCACATCATTGGCGTGGTAAAGCGGATACGTCCTTTGTACATGGTGAACAGCCAGTTGAAGATCTTAACCCCAGTCGGGATGGAGATAATCATGGTTGCGATGCCGAAGAAGGCATTCACATTGGCACCAGAGCCCATGGTGAAGAAGTGATGCAGCCAAACCACAAACGCAAGGATTGTGATGGCGACCGTCGCCCATACCAGTGAGGTATAACCAAACAGTTTTTTACGTGAAAAGGTCGCAGTCACTTCAGAGAACACACCGAAGATAGGCAAGATTAGGATGTACACCTCAGGGTGTCCCCATGCCCAAATCAAGTTCACATACATCATCACGTTGCCACCAAGGTCATTGGTGAAGAAGTGCGTGCCGATGTATCTATCCAAAGTCAGTAACGCGATGGTGACCGTTAGGATTGGGAAAGAGATGATGATCAGGATGTTGGCACACAGAGATGCCCAGGTGAATACTGGCATCTTCATCATTGGCATAGATGGAGTACGCATGCGCAAAATGGTCGCGAAGAAGTTCACACCCGTTAACGTGGTACCCACACCGGATATTTGCAGTGCCCATATCCAATAATCGACCCCGACTCCCGGACTTGCCTCAATGCCAGACAGCGGCGGATACGCCAACCAACCCGTACGGCCAAATTCACCTAAGCCCAGTGACATGTTGGTTAGGATGATACCCACCACAAACAGCCAGAAACTCAGGTTATTCAGATAAGGGAATGCAACATCACGAGCACCGATTTGCAGCGGCACGATGATGTTCATCAAACCGATAACCAAAGGCATCGCTACGAAGAAAATCATGATCACGCCGTGAGCCGTGAAGATTTGGTCGTAGTGATGTGGCGGTAAATAGCCCGTCTCACCCGCTGCAGAAAGCAATTGCTGGCTACGCATCATTACCGCATCGGCAAAGCCACGAACTAACATCACCATCGCCACAGCAATGTACATGAAGCCCAATTTTTTGTGGTCTACAGACGTAAACCATTCATTCCAAAGGTATTGCCACTTACCGGCTTTGGTTACCGCATACACCACTAAACCACCCACTAAAGCGATCATGGTTAACGTGAACAAAATAATGGGTTCGTGGTAGGGAATTGAGTCTAGAGTTAATCTTCCAAACATGACGATTATCCTTGGGTTTCCGGCAAACAGTTCATTGAACCAGGGTGCTGGGTCACGACATCGGTGAATAAAAATGGTGGGATACTGGAGAACAGAGTGACGGGTTCAGCCACACTTGGCGCAGCCAATGAACGGAACTGCTCCCAATCTTCAATACGGTCTGGGCTAGCTTTCACTTTTTCCACCCAGTTTAGAAACGCCACTTGATCAGGCATGGCTGACGCAGTGAATTTCATCTGTGAGAACCCTTTACCACTGTAGTTCGATGCAAAACCTTTGAAGTCACCTTCATGGTTAGCAATCAAATTCAGCTTGGTCACCATTCCCGGCATCGCGTAGATCTGCGAACCAAGACGCGGGATAAAGAACGCGTTCATGATGTTGTCTGAAGTTAGCTTAAACGTCACCGGAACATCTTTCGGGAACGCAACATAGTTAACCGTCGCAATGTTTTGCTCCGGATAGATGAACAGCCACTTCCAGTCCAGAGAGACCACTTCGATCACCATAGGTTGCACATCACTTTCCAGAGGCTTGGAAGGCTCTAGTTCGTGTGTTGTTCGCCAAGTGATGGTGGCTAAAATCGCGATGATGATGATTGGAATCGTCCATACCACAACTTCGATCTTGGTTGAGTGCGCCCAGTCAGGTGCATACTCTTCTGTGGTATTGCTTTCGCGGTATCTATAAGCAAAGTAGATGGTCATCAGAATCACGGGGATGACGATAATCAGCATCAGCAATAGAGCCGTGATTATCAGCTCCTTTTCCTGAACGCCAACGCTACCTTTTGGGTCGAGCAATGCGGAGTTACATCCTTCGAGCATCAGGACGGTTCCCACCAAACCAATCCTCGACAGATTTGCTCTCGATAAAATGCGTTTATATCTTGAAGCTTCCATTAACTTTCTCGATGGTTATCCAGCCTCAGAACGAACGCCCGAGTACTGGTTGTCATGGTCATTAGAATATTTATGTGTTGAGCATGTGAAACGACGCATCTCAAAGCGAAACTGAATTAAACCCATTTCTGCATAGTCAAAACTGCCAAATTAAAACGACAGTGCTGCGCAGCCGAAACATTGCCGCACGGTTAAAACCACACAAAAAACATGACTTAATTGTTACACTTTGAAATGTATTGTTACATTTGGCGCATTATGAAGAGTTGAAATGGAAAGCTCACCAAACAAACTTGGAAACTAACCTTTCATTAATAAAGGCAGAATATAAGAAAGAGAACGCAATTTTGACGCGCGACAATTGCGTGCTACATGAATTAGGCCAATGCTGGTAAGGGCTTAAAGAGAGATGTATGAACAAGTACCTCCCACCAAAGCACAAGGTAAGATCGAGGCATATTAGAAAGTGCGAATCAATGAAAACATGACGAAGATCACGTTAATGAAATCACATACTATTTAAATGGTATTTTTAAAAGATATCACTTCAGACAGATACTCATAAGGTATTTAAATAACATCTTGCTTTTTATGATAATCATGTCAGCTATACTCAGCAGAAAACTGGCAAAGATGTCAACACGAAGGTCTGAGTGCATTCTTCGGACACGACAACGGCGAGTCTGATAATGAAAGACTGAATTACACGCGTGGATGTGTTGCATTATTCTTAAACAGCAACCAACCTCGCTAGTTTGACCCCAAATGAATTAGGGTTAGTTAGCAGGAGGAGCTGACTCTAGCAGTAATTCGTAGAACCGTTTTGCAGCAGGGCCTGTCTTTGCCCCTTTTGGCAAAGTAAGATGAAGCGGAACATGATATCCACTGCCATTTTCGACATTGAGTACCGTGAGCTTGTCACTTACTCGACTTTCAACAATGTGCTTTGGTAATCGACAATAACCCACGCCCTGCTCTACCGCGCCAAACGCATGATCGAAGTTATCGACCGTAATACGCTGACTCGACTTCAACCACCCTACATCCTTTTTCTCAGCTAGCTTTCCTACCGATCCTAAGTCTCGCACCACAATTTGTGGTAGCGACGATAACTGATTAAGCGATACAGACGATGCCTTAACTAATGGGTTCGAGCAAGCAACGACAGGCTCCATCATCGTAAAACCAAAGGCTTCTGCTGAGTAATTAGTAATAGGCAGGTTGATGATAGCCACATCGGCCAGTTCTTGAGTCACCATTTCCGTCGTCTTAGACAATGATGTTTCAATCACTTGTATTGATGTGGTGTTGTTCTCCGCCAAAAATGTAGCCATCGGTTGATAAAGGCGTTCAAGACAACATAAGTGATCAACCGCAACCACAATTTCAGACTCTACACCTTTCGCCAGTTGTTCACTGATCAACTCCAACTCTCTGGCTTGTTCCAGCATACTACTCGCTCGGCGCAGCAGTGACTTTCCATCTTCCGACAGCACAGCACGACGACCTTCGACCTGCACTAAAGTCATGCCTAATTGATCCTCCAACTTTCTCAAAGCATAAATCAGCGTGGTGTGGCTCTTGTTCAATTGCAGCGCCGCTGCCTGAATACTGCCTGCACGGTCAATCTCGTAAAGGGTTTGCCATTGGTCGAGGGTGGTTTTCAATCTCATCGGTCTAAAATCCTGACAGTTACTAACTATATTATGAACTTTTCTGTCTATTTTTTACAGGTAATATCTATTTCAACAGGTAATACCTAACACAACGGGTAATCAAGCCTTCTATATTTTGGAAATGACCATGAGTCTCAGCGCAATACCAAGTAACTGTTTGGAGAAATAACCATGAAATTATTACAAGTCGATTTTGAGTTTAGCGGCCCATTTGGTGAAGAGATGTCGAACGCACTCGTTGACCTAGCAAAGTCTATTAACAACGAACCGGGTATGATCTGGAAAATCTGGACGGAAAACGAAACTGAAAAACTGGGCGGTGGTGTATACCTTTTCGAAGACCAGATCAGTGCAGAGACTTACCTAGCGATGCATGCCGCTCGCCTGCAACAGATGGGTGTACAGGAAGTACGTGGCGTAATTTTTGACGTCAATCAGCCATTAACTACCATTAACAAAGGCCCAATCAACGCTTAACGCATCGCTCATTCCAGTATTGAGTAAAAAGACTGATTAGCGATATCACTAAGTTGAAAGAGAGATCGACATAATGAACAATAAAACGTTTTTAAGCCTACACGGCATCATTTACGCAGGGTTTGCCTTCGCGTTGTTTTTCCTACCAACGGTGATGTGGCCTATATACGGCGTAGAAATTAATGATAAGTACGCTTACTTTCTCTCTCAACACACCAGTATCTTCCTTGGTGGTATTGCAGCGATAACATGGTTACTACGAGATATTGAACCCGGAGTCAGTGCCAAAAAGCTCGTACAAGGTTTGGTTGTGGCCAATATGCTGGGTGCCATCATTACCTTGTATGCCGCGTTTACAGGAATTTTTATTGGCTTTGGTTGGAGTGACCCTGCGTTCTTCCTTTCACTATCGGTGCTCAGCGTGTTGCAGGTTCGTCAACAAGGCTAGTTCATACAGAATACCAAATCAAACCAATAAAAAAGGAACAGATGCACTCATCATCTATTCCTTTTTCTCAATCAACTGTCGTTAACCTAGCGCATTCAGCTTATTTATTATGCTCCACGAAAATCAGCTCGTCAGTGTTAAAGCCACGCTCTTTAGACATCGCTTTGAACCTCTCCATGACCTCAGACGAGACTTCTGGGGTTCTAGAAAGCAGCCACAAGTAATCGGTATTTGGTCCTGAAACAAACGCGTATTGGTAATTCTCTTGGTCCAATTCAAACACCACATAAGCGCCGTAAAATGGTCCGAAGAACGACACCTTCAGATAACCCTGATCGCTGCCCTCGACAAAATAGGCTTTGCCTTCCGCTTCGGTCCATTCGCCATCTTCATCTGAATAACCGCGGTTAATCACCTTTACGCCACCATCATCACGCAGGCTATATTCAGCACTGATGCTATGGAGACCACGTTCAAAAGAGTGATCTAAGCGAGCCACTTCGTACCATTTACCCAAGTATCTATCTAATTCAAACTGTTGAACGGGCTTTACAGTTTCAGGCATGCCCACGCATCCCCCCAATAGAATGACACTCAGCAGCAATAGTATTTTCTTCATCCTAACCTCGATTTGTTTTCATAGTAATTCGAGTAAGTCATGTTAGATCTTTAACTTACATCCTTGATAATACGTTAAATCCGCTTATATGGTTCATATAACGGTAAACTATTCATAAGCTTATATGAATTGCTGCCCCCCAAAAAACCTCTAGCCTCTAAATATCTAAACCTATGAATCGATTAATCAATGCCGCTTCATTGCCATTCGATATTGAGTCGGTGTCACCTGCTTATACGATTTAAACTGACGATTGAAATTGGCTTGATTGTCATACCCTACTTTCTCCAAAATCAAACTCACTGGTAATGAGGTGTTAATCAATAAATCACATGCCACATTGAGCCTAATTTTCTTTAGCCGTTGACTAAAACTCTCGTTGTAATGCTTTTGAAATAGCCGCCTAACACTACTCTCACTAATGTACAGGTGACTGGCTAAGTCGTTAACCGAGATATTGCGGATAAAGTTCTTCACCAAGAAGGCTTCAATCTTATCCAGCTTATCGCTGACCTCATCTTCGTCACCTGAATTGAAAATAGGGTTAATCAATTGAACTACCTCTTGATCATCAAGTAATAACGAAAACAGAGCGAATAATGTAAGCAGTTGTTGATGTGGCGACTGAACCATCACCTTGTTTAACAGTTCCGTCGCTTTTTCTGCGGTAACAGGCGAAAACTGCAGCCCTTTCTTAGAATCTTCCAACAAAGCACGCAGCGGTTCGAGCTCGCGGCAACACGTGATTAATTGCTCTATCCAGTCTTTGCGAAACCAAACCACATGCGTTTCACACATTCGCGAGTCGTCTGCGCTCTCTTCTGAATAGATAGCATGTGGCAAATCTGGACCAACCAAAATCATGTGGTTGTGAAACACATTACTTTGGTGATGCCCAACAAGGCTATGACCAGAAAAGTGACGATGAATCGCTATCTCATACTCTTCATGTCGGTGCCAACCATAGCTTTTACTGTTCTCAATAATTCTCTTGTAACGCCATGACGTGCCAATTCGTTGTGGCACTTTTTCCAAGTAACCCTTCATTGCAATACTCAGTGACTTTTTAATATTGAAAGTATACGTATCAAACCATCTAAATGAGAGTTTTGACTGAAAAGTATTGAAAACTGCACTAACAATACTCATCCGGTTGTCACCGCTAAATATACTGCAAGTGAACTTAACTAGGAGAGCAACTATGGACACTTTATTATTAAAAATTCGCGATATGATTCTTGCCACTCGTCAGCAGTGGATAGGCGAGATCACCTACAACCACAACATTAAAGGTGAGAACACTTGGAAACTTTATGGCTATAACTCTCATGAAGAATACAAAAAAGATCTGCGTAACAGCCTAAGAGAAGAATCGTAACTAGAAGCTCATTCAAACGACAGCTTGTTGATTAATCGCAGTTTTTATTTGTCATTCATGTAGAGTTTCACACCATCCACTCGCTTTCTATACTTACTTAACAGTGGAACATGGAAAATATAATAATGAACAACAAGCTCACTTTTACACGTACTGTATCGATTGCATTACTCGCTAGTTTAAGCGCCGGGCCATCGGCTGTCGCTAAAATCCAAGTCGCAAACCAGATCTTCACCAATGCCGACATCTACGGGCATCGCGAATCGGACTCGATCGTTACCCACAACGGCAAGATCATTTTCATTGGCGACCACTCACAAGCGAAAGCTTTTCAAGGGCAGAGTACCGATGTCATTGATTTAGAAAATGCCTTTGTGCTGCCGGGATTCATTGATAATCACAACCATGTTTTCGAAGCTGCCTCAGAGCTGGGTGGCAATTGCGAGCTGGGTTCTGAAGCCACACTCGAAGAACAAATTCCTTACTTAGAAGCTTGTAAAATCAATGCTGAAAGCAATGGCAAGGGTTGGTTGATGGGCTATGGTTTCTCTTTGGAATCGACACTCGATAGCGATTCTGAATACACACCACTTGAGATCATCGACAGTGTCTTCCCAGACCGCCCCGTAGTAATCATGGAGCAAACCTCACACTCGATGTGGGTGAACTCGAAAGCATTGAAAATAGCCCGAATCAGCCAACAATCTCCAGACCCACAAGGCGGTGCATATCTAAAGGATCCTGATAGCGGAAAGCTTAACGGCATTCTATTGGATAACGCTGGCGACCAAATCATGGAGATGGCGTGGAACAGCCAAAGCGAGCTATTTGAGCAAAGCTACCAAGGCTTAATGTTCGGTCTTGAAGAAGCCGCTGCACACGGCATTACCACCATAGGTGACGGCCGAATGTATTGGAAACGAGGTTGGTATGATGTTTGGCTAGAAGCGGAGCAAAACCAAGATTTGACTGCTCGCGTGTCATTACGCCCTTGGGTTTACCCATCAATGGCGATGCCTTCTCAGCTTAAGGTATTCGAGAAGATGTATTCCGATGACAAAAGCCGTCTGCTGCTGATCGATCAGGTCAAAATGTACAGCGATGGCATCTTCATTAATGGCACGGCAAAAACACTCGCCCCCTACTTGGATACTTACCTGCCACAGTCGCCGAACGGCTTGAACTACATCCCACCAGCACAGATGAAAGAGTGGCTAAGTGCGCTCGATAAAATCGGCTTTAGTGCGCACATTCATGCAATTGGTGATGGCGCCGTTCGTGAATCCCTTAACGCTATCGAAAGCGTGCGTAAACAAGGTTCGCAAAAGCCTTACACCTTAACTCACGTTGAGTTAATCAGTGATGAAGATGTTCCCCGCTTCAAACAGCTCAATGTCTCAGCGGATTTCCAAGTCGAGTCTGATTACGTTGCCAAGCATCAACACCAGTGGGCCGAGGCTTTCCTTGGTGCTCGACGAACCAAAGCCATGATGAACCTAGACGCGATACTCAAAACCGACGCCAACATCACTCTAAGTAGTGATTGGAACGTACACGACATCAACCCATTGGTCGGCATCGCGAACAGTTTAATCATGGGTAAAACAGGCCTAACCGATATCTATACAGCCATCGATGCTTACACGCTCAATGCAGCTAAGAGCCTTGGAATTGAAGACGTAACAGGTTCTATTGAAGTTGGTAAGTCAGCAGATTTCGCCATTCTCGACCGCGACATCACCACCGTATCGGCAAGAGAAATCGCCAGAACTCAGGTACTGATGACGGTATTACGTGGGGATGTGGTTTACGAGAAATAAGGCTAACAAGCGCACCGAAAAGCGTGAAGAGATACAGATCTCAGAGGTAGATTAAAAGAGGAGGTTAGGAAATGATTAGTGTTTGTACCTAAAGGTATTGCTGTCATCAACAATCTCGATTTTTACAGGCACAGTGCCTTGCTTAACGTTGCCGATTTTTGCAAATGCCTTGTGCGAAAGGTCGATCACTCGGCCTTTTACGTAAGGGCCTCGGTCATTAATTTTCACATCAACAGACTTGTTATTGTCTGTATTGGTCACTCTCACGATAGTGCCGAATGGCAAGGTTTTATGAGCTGCAGTATTCGCACTCATGTTATACGTTTCACCACTTGCTGTGAGCCTTCCATGGAACTTATCGCCATACCAAGAAGCTTTACCAGCAAGAGCATGTGACTTGGCATAATCCTTTGTTTTAGAACTGCCAACAGCCGACGTTGAGGTGCATCCGGCTAGTACCATAAGAACAAGCGCAGTAAAGATAATATGTCGTTTTTTAATGTGATTTGGGGGCGTTAATCTCTGCATGTTTCTCTGTTTTCGTTATTGTTAGTTCGGCCGTATGGTACTGAGTATAGTCACTGCCCAGACAAAACTACCATTCGGTATGATTTCCAATGTTTTCATGAACAACGCTTTATTCCGTCATATTCATGAAAGGTTTTATCGTCAAAACGTCAACTTTAGCAACACATTCAAGTTATCTATTTATTGACCATCCATACTAATAAACACTGAAGAGAACATCTTAAGGCCAAATTATTTTTGCCCCACATCGACGTCAGTGCATTCTCCCTTCCCCAAAGTAATTGCAAAAAAGGACTGGTATCTCTACCAATCCTTCTTCGGGGTATTTCGTTTTTCTACCTTATGGAAGGCAGTAACGCTATTACTCGTAATCAGTCGCGTACGTATCTTCGTATGTGTGCGAGTAGAATTCGAATAGGTTGCCAAACGGGTCTTCTAGGTAAACCATTTGTGCTTGTTTTAGTTCGTCTTCTGGGTGGTAACGGTGAATATCCATACGTACCTTACCGCCAAACTCTTCAACGCGCTTAATAGCTGAATGAAACTGTTCTTTTGGAAGCTGTAGACAGAAGTGGAAGATGCCTAGGCGAGAGAAATCAACTTCGTGACGCTCTTGGCGATCTTTCATTTCGAACAGCTCAACACCGATGCCATCAGATGTGACTAGGTGTGCAATGTTGAAGCCCTTGAAGCCTTCACCAAATACTGCGATACACATACGGCCGATTGCTGATTCGCGCTCTTCCATTACTTTGGTGTTGTTCATTACGATTCTTAGACCTAAAGCTTTCGTGTAAAACTCAACTGCTTTGTCCATATCGCCAACCATTAGGCCTACGTGATTCATTTTCATAACTTACTCCAAATTCGTTTTTAATTCTGTGTGTTTCGAAGTCTAGCTTCGGTATTTCGTTTCGATGAAGAGAGTATAGGGAGATGACTTAATTAAATGAAATTATCATAAATTATATTAATGATAATTTTTTGTTATATAAGTTTGCAGAGATCTCAGCTCCCTTAAAGAAGCCACACCTGCCCTTGCCTACATATAAATAGATAGATAGAGGCTTACGTGAATGGAGATAAGCCTAAATAGAGAACAACCTAAAGAGCATAGCTACCCAAATAGAGCGCTGCCCACTCTGATGGTTTTTGTTGATAAGCTTTATCGATAACTTCTGTTGATAGCTTTTATCGATAGCCTTCTTCTATCAAAGATAGGATTTGCCTATTGAATCTATAGAAATGTCCGATTTCACTAATTTCCGGTGCGAATGCAATATATCTCCATCGACGCGGGATAGCGTTAAACACTACAAATTAGAAAGAGAGTCGAATCATGATCAACACAGAAATCAAACCATTCAACGCAACAGCATTCAAAAACGGCGAATTCGTAGAAATCACTGAGCAAGACGTTAAAGGCAAGTGGGCTGTATTCTTCTTCTACCCAGCAGACTTTACCTTCGTATGTCCAACTGAGCTAGTTGACCTACAAGACAAATACGCAGAGCTTCAATCTCGTGGCGTAGAAGTTTACTCAGTATCAACTGACACGCACTTCTCTCACAAAGCATGGCACGATACTTCTGACAAAATCGGTACTATCGAATACTTCATGGTAGGTGACCAAACTGGCAACATCACAAACAACTTCAACGTTATGCGTGAAGGTCAAGGCCTAGCAGACCGTGCTACGTTCCTAATCGACCCAGAAGGCGTTATCCAAGCAATGGAAATCACTGCTGAAGGTATCGGCCGTGACGCTGAAGACCTACTACGCAAGGTTAAAGCAGCACAATACGTAGCCGCTAACCCAGGTGAAGTTTGCCCAGCTAAATGGAAAGAAGGCGAAGAGACTCTAGCTCCATCTCTAGACCTAGTAGGCAAGATTTAATCTAAGCCTAGCCAAAGAACAAATAAAGCTGAATAGCTAAACGGTTCTACAGGCGCGCTTCGGCCCCCCTCCTAAAGGGCAGTTGCGCGCCACCCTTTCAAACCATCAACACCACAATATTTGCCGACTTGCGACCCCCTTTTTATTTTCCTTTTTCAGCAAGAAGGTATTGGTCAATACCAAGACACAGAATTTAAGAGCAGGTACGATTATGTTAGATCAAGCAATGAAGCAGCAGCTAAAAGCATACCTAGAAAACCTAAAAACCAATGTTCAGTTAGTGCTGAGCCTTGATGACAGCGATACCGCAAACAAACTTCAAGACCTAGCGAATAATATCGCCTCTCTCACAGACAAAATTGAAGTGACTCGCGATGACAGCGCAAGCACGCGCAGCCCTATCATGCAGGTCGTCAACCAAGAGAAAGGCACTGCGATCGGTTTCGCGGGTTTACCAATGGGTCACGAGTTCACATCTCTGGTATTGGCACTGCTTCACAGTGGTGGTCACCCGATCAAGCTTGAAGCTGACGTAATCGAACAAATTAAAGAATTAGATCAAGAGCTTAATGTAGAAATCTTCATCTCACTATCGTGCCAAAACTGTCCAGAAGTGGTTCAGGCATTCAACATGATGTCGGCGATTAACCCTCTGGTTAAGACAACTATGATTGACGGCGCTGCATTCCAAGACGAAGTGAAGTCGCGCGACATCATGGCGGTACCAAGCGTGTTCATTAATGGTGAACTATTTGGTCAAGGTCGTATGTCATTGGCTGAAATCCTTAACAAAGTCGATTCAGGCGCAGCTGAAAAGAAAGCGGCAAACCTCAACCAACAAGCACCATTTGATGTGTTAGTTGTCGGTGGTGGCCCTGCAGGTTCTTCAGCAGCTATCTACGCGGCACGTAAAGGCATTCGCACAGGTGTGGTGGCTGACCGATTCGGTGGTCAAGTCATGGATACCATGGCGATTGAGAACTTTATCTCAGTGAAAGCAACAACGGGTCCTAAGCTAGTGGCTAGCCTAGAAGAGCACGTAAAAGAATACGGTGTTGAGGTAATGACTGAGCAGCGCGCTGCCAACATCATTGCTGCAGAAGACACGGAAGACGGCTACATCCATGTTGAGCTAGAGAGCGGCGCAACACTGCGAGCTCGCACGGTGATCACAAGTACAGGTGCTCGCTGGCGTGAAATGAACGTTCCGGGTGAGCAAGAGTACCGCAACAAAGGTGTTGCTTACTGCCCACACTGTGACGGTCCACTGTTCAAAGGCAAGAAAACGGCCGTTATCGGCGGTGGTAACTCGGGTATTGAAGCCGCTATCGACCTAGCAGGCATAGTGGAACACGTAACCGTGCTTGAATTTGCAGATACACTGCGCGCTGACCAAGTGCTTATCGACAAAGCGAACGCAACGCCAAACATCGAAATCATCAAGATGGCACAAACAACACGAGTGATTGGTGATGGTAATCGCGTAACGGGTCTGGAATACAAAGATCGCAACACCGATGAACTGAAACAGATCGAACTAGCGGGTATCTTTGTTCAAATCGGCCTAATGCCAAACAGCGAATGGTTGAAGGGAACGAAGGTAGAACTATCACCACGCGGTGAGATTGAGATTAACGCCCATGGCGCAACATCAATGAAAGGTGTATTCGCAGCGGGTGACGTAACAACCGTACCTTACAAACAGATCATCATTGCGATGGGTGAAGGTGCTAAAGCAAGTTTAGGTGCGTTTGACCACCTAATCCGTAACTCAGCTCCGGTTAAAGAGGCTGAAACCGCTTAATCTTTTAAGCAAACATTCCTTAAAACGTTCTTGTTAACTTACTAGTTATTAGTAACTTACTAATTATTATTAACCACTTAGTCGATTTTAGACACCACTCCTATGGATTTAGGAGTGGTTTTTTTATTTGCAGCGAAATTTTATGCTGGTTGATAAAGCATAAAGGCAACCACTAATGCGAGGCTTCCGCCCAAACAACGGTTTACCACCATCATCTGTTTTGGTGATTGAAGCAGCTTTTTAAGCATCGTACCGCAATACGCCCACACCAACATGCACGGTACGCCCGTGATCACCATGCCTGCAATAATGGTCACCACTTGAATTAGATAGTCTGCGTTCGGAGTGATGAACTGAGAAAACACAGTTAACGAAGCAATCCAACCTTTAGGATTCAACACCTGAACCAACACACCCGACATAAAGCCCGAACGATTATCGGTGGTGCTCTCTTCGATTTGCATATTCGCAATCGACCATGCCATGAACAGCAAATAAGCCGCACCCGCGTACTTCAAAATGTTGTATAGCTCAGGGTAAAGAGTGAATAGGCTCACCAAACCGACGCTAGAACCCGCCAGTACGATGATGATGCCAAAAGCGTTTCCAGAGATAAAAGGCAAAGTTGCGGCAAACCCATAACGACTTGAAATCCCAAGTAATGCGATATTGCCAGCCCCAGGTGTAATTGCAATCGATGTTGAAAATAGCAAGAACGCCAGCATTAATTGAGAGCTCATTTCCTCTCACTCCTAGTAGATAAATATTGATAGGGAGAGAGTTTACAGATTCTATTAGGAATTAAATTGCTATATAGGCTACTATTAGCCCAAACTTGAGCAGAATTTCTTCAAATTGACCATGAAAAAGAAAGAATCCACTCGTGAAGTGTTGGATGATACAGATATCACCATCTTAGGACACATCCAACAAGACGGACGTATGAGCAACAGTAAGCTCGCCGAGAAAGTTAACCTCAGCGAAACCCCGTGTTGGCGCCGTTGGAAACGCATGGAAGAGACAGGCTATATCGATGGTTACGCCGCCAAGCTAAACCGCAAGAAACTTGGCTTTCATGTAGCTGGCTTTACCTTAGTGACGTTGGGCAACCACGAAGTTGAAAACACAGAACCGTTTGAAGAGTTTGTCGAGGTGACTAATTGGATTCCGATGTGTCACTGCATTGCAGGTGGTGCAGACTACATGGTTCAGGTGCTAGCCAGAGACTTGGAAGAGTATTTTGAGCGCATTAGCTCAATAAGACGAGTAAAAGGTGTGAGTGCGATTCAATCCAACATATCAGTGAAAGAATTGAAGAACAGTTATCAACTTCCTCTAGAAGAATAGCGTGAGTCAGTAAAAATTGTCGTAAGCCAAATTCAAGAGCAAGAGACGAGCTTTGTAAAACTCGTAGTTCCAGTTCAATTTGTCGAACGTCATACCATGCTTAAAATTAAGTAAAAAGATTCCAGATAAGAAAATGTCTATGATTCTGACTTAACTACACACTCTTTTTTCATGATATTTAGCCCTTGTTCAAGAGTCTGGGCCCAAGCTTGCTCGACGCTTTCATCGTAAAGGGGATCGTATTTTTTGACTGTATTCAGCAATGAGTTAAACCATTCGTTAAGCTCTTGTTCAGAGATATCCATCCCCAAATCTTTATGTCGCTTACCAAGCTTTTTAACCGAGTTTCTTACACTCGGTAAACCAGAAGAGTTGTAAATCAAGATGATCGAGGCTTTGAGCATCTTAGTTTGTTGCTCTAACCCTATGTTTTCAAAACGTTCTGAAAACCTAGGGTTGTGCTCACAGAAATCGGCCAAAAATGTTTCCAGAAACTCTTGGTCGATCCGGCAACGTTCAAAACTCTCATAAAACAGTTCATTTGGTGTCATCTGGCAGATCCTTTGCAATATTTGTGAGTCTTCAGGGAAACAGACAAGTTCAGAGCCATAATTCACAAGCTCTGAACAATCAACATAACCTAATAATACGCCACCGTGGCATAAAGTGAACTATGGCATCAGGTGAACTATGGCATAAAGTGAGTGGCGCAGATCTTGTTTCCATCAGGGTCTCGTAAGTAAGCCAAGTAAAGGCGGCGCTCATCGGTTCCCCTCACTCCTGGACCATTTTCAATACTTGTCCCCCCGTTTTCTACACCAATACGATGCCACTCATCGACGACTTCTGGTGAGGTTGCTAGAAAACCTATCGTCATCCCATTGCCATACGTGGCAGGCTGGCCATCAATCGGTTTAGTTAAACCCAGTACACCGGTTTGGCTCACGTAAATACAACGCCCTTTAGGATCGACAGAACCTTCGCTGTAACCAAGCACCTTCATAATTGGGTCATAGAAAGACTTCGCGCGTTCAATATCTTCGGTACCGAGAAAAACATGGCTGAACATAACTAACCTCTTCTTATAGTGAAAGAACGTCCTAAACTAGACCCTTAATTCCTATTTGTCTACACGAGACACTCTTTACCATCACAGCTCAACTTATTGATAAAAGCCTCAAATTTGGTTCGATATCCCAAGCGAAATAAAAGCTAATCAACAATACGCTGAGCGCCCTGCCCTCGGTCATGCAGGATGTCTTCAGGGTTTAGTAATTGGCATTTCTGCATACTCAAACAGCCGCAACCGATGCAACCGGTTAAGTTCTCTTGTAACGACTTAATTTGCGCCATTTTACTATCGAGCTGCCCTTGCCACTTCTTAGCCACAAGCTCCCAATCATGTTTAGTCGCCGTATGGTTCATCGGTAACGTCGATAGCTCATCGGTGATTTCTTCAAGCGTGAAACCTATCGACTGAGCGACTTGTATCAGCGCTATTCGTCTAAGCATCGCAGACTGATAGCGACGCTGGTTACCATTGGTTCGAATCG
Source organism: Vibrio toranzoniae (assembly GCF_024347655.1). Taxonomy (NCBI): domain Bacteria; kingdom Pseudomonadati; phylum Pseudomonadota; class Gammaproteobacteria; order Vibrionales; family Vibrionaceae; genus Vibrio; species Vibrio toranzoniae. The sequence continues at coordinate 2,106,445 of NZ_AP025514.1, forward strand.
ACGCAATTAATCCCTTAGTTTCGTAGAAGCGTAAGGCTGAAGGTGCGACACCACTACGGTCCGACAGTTGACCAATCGTTAGGTATATAATGTTTTTCATTGTTAAAATATCCTTGAAGTCACCAATAGATTAAGTTCACTTTAACTTCATAATAAAGATAGGTTCTGATTGCCACCAATTAAGAGTCCAAAACTTTGGAAGCAAACACAATAAAAAACAGCTTAGATAAATTTAGAAAAAGTTAGTCAAATAGTTCGATAATCAACTTATTGTCTTTGATCACCAGATTAGGTTCCGATGATTTGAGCAATAGCTCTTGCACCTTGTTGCTATCCAATTTGTAAACGGGTAACTGAGACAAGGCAAAACCGATCATAGACACCGCAGGTTTAAGTAGTTTCTCGACTTCAGGAGAAAGCTGCCGCCCTTTTTCATCAAAGCGCTCTAGCCGCAGCGATTTTAAGTACACTTCGCCACTCTCTTTGTCGTATTCGGGAGTCGCACTGAATTCGATATCAAGATCCAACCCCATATTCGGCATGTTAAACACCTGAACTTTTGCATTGGTATTCGCCAGAACAGAAACACGCTGACTCTCTGCTCGCCCGATTTTAACTTCTAGATCATCAACGGCCACTTGTGCATACATGACGCTTTCAACACCAACTTCTTGCTCTAACATCACTGAGTCTTGCAGATATTTCGTCATGTCTTGCTCAGTAATACTGTAGCTAACACAACCACTGAGCATCAGGGCAGTTACAGCTATAATCAAACGGTTCGTTAACTTTGTTGTCATTAGAGATAAGCTCTTAATTTGTAAATGCATGAAACGGATGTTACTCGAAAAGACACTGTAAAATAGTTGTCACAATGACAGTGTCGGATAGCTGTGTAGAATGATCCACCTAAATGGTGATGTCGTATAGATTGATATAGACAAAATGAGTAAGGCAAGCAATGACTGCATTAACGATATTTTACGATGGAAGCTGTCCACTTTGTGCAAAAGAGATGGCAGCACTGACTAAATCTGATACCAAAAATCAAATCCAGACCATCGATATCTACAGTGAAGCGTTTTCAAACTACCCGCAAATAGATGCTGAGGCAGCCAATACGATTTTGCATGCACTGGACGAAAACGGAAAGCTGCTGCTCGGTTTAGACGTAACCTACCAAGCATGGAAGCTGGTTGGCAAAGGGTGGCTGTATGCTCCGTTACGTTGGACGATTTTCAAGCCAATGGCAGATTGGTGCTATCTACGGTTTGCCAAGAATCGATATCAAATTTCATTCTGGCTAACCGGAAAGTCACGTTGCGACGGTAATAGCTGCATTAAATAGCTGTATTAAATTGCATTGGAATTAAGACATGCCACTGGCGACTTTGTAGTAAACGATGCCAAATAGAGCTGCGAACACCAATACCGTAACGGCCACTTTCAACCAAATAAATTTCATGCTTTGCCCTTTTAGTTTTATGTACTGTTACACGCGACAAGTTAGCACAACAAAACATAACGTTGTGCAATGATTGATAGAACTTTGTAGTCAACCTTGATTCCCAGAGAGAACCTTTATGTCGGCAAAAGAAAGAAATCTACCTACCCATCGCATTTCAAGATTCAGTAAGTTTGCCTCGCTGGCGACAAGGGTTGCGGGCAACGTGCTAACGGAAGGCACCAAGCAAATTGCACAAGGCAACAGGCCCAAAGCAAAAGACTTACTGCTAACGCCACAAAACATTGCTCGCCTAACCGATCAACTCGCACACCTGCGCGGTGCAGCAATGAAGCTGGGACAAATGTTATCAATGGATGCAGGTGATGTCTTAGAGCCGGAGTTAGCCGACATTCTTTCTCGTCTGCGCTCCGATGCCGATCCGCTGCCAACCAAACAGCTCAATCAAGTGTTAGAGAGCGCGCTCGGGAAGCATTGGAAAACCGAATTCCTTTCCTTCAACTTTAAACCTATTGCCAGTGCGTCGATCGGACAAGTTCACCAAGCCTATAGCGATGCCGGGGACAAACTGGCCGTCAAAGTCCAATACCCAGGCATTCGAAAAAGCATCGACAGTGATGTCGACAACGTAGGCACACTGCTCAATATTGTTGGCTTGATACCAAAGTCGGTCGACTATAAAGGCTTGTTAGAAGAGGCAAAGAAACAGCTCCACGATGAAGCGGACTATGCTCGCGAGGCTGACTACGCGACTCGTTACCATGATGCATTAAAAGCGCATTCTCACTTCGTGGTACCTAAGATTCATCCGCAAGTCTCTTCAGAATCGGTGCTCGCCATGGATTTCATCGAAGGCGTCTCGATAGAACAAATAGAAAGTTACGACCAAAGTACCCGTGACTTTGTGATGCATAGCTTGCTTGAGCTTCTGTTCAGAGAGTTGTTCGATTTCAAAATGGTGCAAACCGACCCCAATTTTGCCAACTACCTCTACGTTGAAAGCACCCGACAGATTGGACTGCTAGACTTTGGAGCAACCCGTGAATACAGCGACCGCTTCAGCGAGGGTTATCGCTTAGCCTTTACCTCTGTGATCAATCTCGATGAACAAGGGCTCAACCAAGCGTTAGAGCAAATTGGATTCTTTAGCGAGACGATTCTCCCCGATCAACGCCAAGCGATTCTAAACCTAGTAAAGATGGCCTGTGAGCCGATGTTGGTTGACGAAGAGTACGATTTCAAAGCCAGTGGTTTGGCACAGCGACTTCGTGAAGCTGGCACCATATTGAGCATGGAGCAAGAGTATTGGCATACACCTCCCGCCGATGCGCTGTTCCTACACCGTAAAATCGGTGGCATGTACCTGTTAGCCGCTCGCCTTGGTGCGAAAGTGAACATCAGTCGTTTGGTCGCTCCATACCTCACCGCAGAGAGCAAAAGCACAACTAAAAACGTGAGGGAAAACGAATAGTGAAAACGACAGTAAATAATGAGCAAAGTGATCATTTCATGGCGCTCGAGAGTAATTACCATTACGCCAACTAAAATGAGCCAAACCTATGAAATATTCACTACTTTGCTTAACCGTATTGATTACCAGCCTAACAAGCTCTATCGTTTTTGCAGCGAGTTGCCCCGAGATACTTAATGGCAAACAACGCTTGTTAAACTCAACCGAAGAAATCGCCTTGTGTGATGAGTTTCAAGGCAAGACTCTCTTAGTAGTTAACACTGCGAGCCAGTGTGGCTTCACTCCTCAATTTGAGCAGCTCGAGCAGCTTCATCAAACCTACAAAGACCAAGGCTTCACGGTTATCGGCTTCCCAAGTAATGACTTTCGCCAAGATAGAGGAAGCGAGGAGAAGTCGGCCAAAATCTGTTACCTCGACTACGGTGTAACCTTTCCTATGATGGCTCGAGCATCACTATCTGGCAGTAGCGCTAACCCAGTGTTTGCAGAAATACAGCAGCAAGCAGGTGTGACGCCCAAATGGAATTTCTACAAATTCCTAATAAGCAAAGAAGGCAAAGTGGTGGCAACCTTCCCTAGCTCAACATCCCCCGTGAGCGCGACACTCAAAAATGCAATTGAGCAGCAGCTATGAGTTCTAATTACATGGCGACAACTCAACCCCGTAATACTTGGCCAAGGGCCCAATAGCTACCTTGACATAAGATGTCGGTTCTTATTTAGCGTCGTGTTAATGCACGCTATCGTGATGTTAACCTAGATCTGTGAGCCTTTAACCTAGGTGATGAGCTGCATCACCAACCTTGGCTCATCATCACCAAAGTAGTTTTCTTCTTGTGTGATAGTAGAGAACCCCATCGATGCATAGAGTGCACAAGCCGATGCATTATTTGGATCCACGGTGAGCATTACCTTGGAGTCTTGATCCAATTCAGCTATCGCCTGCTCCATCAATGAACGACCTATTCCCATTCCTCGATAGTGACTCTCAACGGCCAATGACAGAATCCAGTACTCTTGTGGTTTGTTCGTTGGTGTCATTAATACATAACCCGCAACCTGTAACTCCTGTTTCGCTACCAACAAGCCCTTTCCCCAGCAATCAAATGCCTGACGAAAGAAAACCAATGGATAAGCATGATCGCCAAACAAAGCATGTTCAAGCTGGTAAATATCAGCCAATTCTTGTTTTTCCGCACAAGTAATATTCATAGATAGACCTTAATCGATTTGACTACAACCACCCTTCAACTAAAGCCAACCAAGTTAGTAGTTTCACTCCTAATCAATGGCTGTACTTTGAAGCCTCAGGGTTGTTACGCGCGACTAATATATTCGTGACTTATATTAGGATCCAGCTTTTCACGACTATTAATTGCTTTACTAAAGCTTCACGAAAATGAGAAAGGAGCAACATCTACTTATTCATACCTCTTTCCATAGCTAACCTATAAATACGTTCTAATCCAAAAGGTTATACACAGAATTTTATTGTGGTTATTCGACTTTTATTCGCTTAACGAAACACTGAATAGCCCGAATGACATGCTTTTAGCTGATATGCGAACACTTGCCGAGCGTCAATTTATCAAGCAGAGTTTGAGGAATAACGATGACCGAGTATTTAATAAAGGCCACCAGCGTGATGAGACCAACAACAATTCCAAGAATAAAATCATGGACATCAACCAACACCAATCCCAAAATTTGATCACTCACTATCGCCACTAATGCAATGCTGACTGCGGTTACCCACTTGCTGTGTTCATAAGGTAATGGTTCCATCGTTTGACTGACAAAATACAGAAGCATGAGGCGCACAACATAAGTTGCGCAAAGAACCGCGACAACACCCCGCACACCATAAATAGGCGTCACTGTGAAATAACCAATGGCCGCCAAGATCGCACACCCACCTTGAATCCACATTTGCGATTGGCTTGAGTCACCGCTAAAACAACCTAGATTCAAATAATCACCTGCATTTTTGATAACGCTAATCGCAAGCAGCGCGACAACAATGGTCCCCGCGTAGTGATAACTGATCGGTAAAATGAGAGATATAAATCCGGGTACCGTTAGAATCATCAACGAACCTAAAACAATGGCGAGGTTCACTCCGACCAATGCCCTATCGGCGCACATCTTGCTGCCACCCGGCTGTTGAAGCATAGCGATACGGTTTGGAAACCACCAAAGCGCGTAAGGCTGTAGTAGCAAACCAAGAAGCAACGCAAACTTGCCACTGACCGCATAAACTGCTAACTCTTCAACGCCAACAAAGCTCGCCATCACCCAGCGGTCGAGTCCCAAGATCATATACATTGATGCCCCGCCAACCAAAACGGGCAGTCCAAATTTTAAGATCTTCGCGGAGTATTTGAAGCAACCAAAAGATCCCATCTCTTGCCATTGATAACGCACTAAACAAACCATTAGTAACACGCTAGATACCGCAGCTGAGATCAACACACCATCAATACCATATCCAGCCTCAAGTAAAACAAAAGTCATGATGGCTTGCACACTTGCCTTCAGTACATTGAGCATGCAAAAACGTTTCGCCATTGCGTTCATTCGCATTAAGGTCAGCGGGATAGAAATCGCACCATCGAGCATAGTAGGGATAAGCAGGAGTAGGATTTGGTACGGCTGGAACTCAACGTGCAGCATTAAGATTAACAACGGCATACTGAGGGCAATCAAAGCGCCCCCAAGCACGCACACTAAGACACTCAATGTGAAACAGTTTGAGATAAACTTTTTCTTTTCTTCGCCCTCAGCAACGCCAACATATCGATACATGGCCTCAACAATGCCGAAGCTAAAAAGTATCGTTCCGATGTCAGCCAACAAAACTATTGCTTCTAATGAACCGTATTCTGCCAACGTCATCTTATGGGTGATATAGGGAATCATTACGAGTGATATCCCTTTCATCATTAATATGCCGATGGCGTAATAAGCAGACTGCTTTAACGAACCCATAGTCGTTACCTATCCCTTACCAAGCTGGCATTAGGAAACTCTTACAGTCTCCAATTAGGTGTCGCAATGTGCGTTTGTGAGGTGACATGACCAAAGAACGGAAACTGTAGGCAACGGCCTGTCTGTTCTGTTGTAAACCTCGATAATAGTCAGCGTAGCCTTCTAATATTCTCGCTTTTGCGATTTTGAAGCTTGAAGTGGGTAGATTCCAACGCTCACTATCATTTTGGTAACGTTGAAGAATAGATTCTATAGACTGCAGGTTTCTCAGCTTAAGACTTTCAGTTTGAGTGACGGAACTCGCTCTCATCAAGTAGCCAACCTGCACTGAGTTAAACACACCAACCTGATGATTTTCACTCATTCGGAGCCACAGTTCCCAGTCTTCACCATATTTGATGTCTGCATTAAAACTGTCGGTTTGAGAAAACACCTCAGCCTTGACCATAACGGTCGAGGTCCCAATCACGTTGTTTTCGATGATGAACTCGAGAGGGTTTTCGATATTGATGAACAACTCGTCTTGATCTTGAAATTGTGACCAATAACTAAAACAGTCAACAATCACTTGGTAATCTTCAGTCAGGTGTTCGTAGTTAGTAAAACTCATCGCTAGATCGGGGAAGCGTTGATGAAATTCGAGTTGGCGCTCAATTTTCTCTGGAAACCAGAAGTCGTCCGCATCTAAAAATGCGATGTATTCTCCGGTCGCTTTTTCTATACCAAGATTTCTCGCTTGAGGTGCTCCAACGCCCAAAGTAGGTATAGTAATAATGCGTTCATCATCTATCGACGCGAGATACGTTGACGTTCCATCATTGCTATTATCATCGATAATGATCAACTCAACGTCGTGATATGTCTGTTTAAGCACACTGCCAATCGCTTTCGGAAGATAGCTTAAACAATTATAGGTCGGGATAATGACACTCACTTTAACCATGATGACGCTCTCATATTTACACGTTATACCACTAACGTTGCATGTTCTGTGCCGTACAGATCCAGTGAATAAATCACAATAATATCAGCCATCTAAGTACCGATTCGCAAAATGACGAAGAAGACAAATAGTAAATAAACTTACAATGTCAAATTGATTACCATTTTGAAAAGATGACGAGTATCCAGGTGATAGACCTCAGAAACAGAAATGGGATGAAGGCAAGCACAAGCGTTATCTCACAGAATAGAGAACCCAGCTTATTAGATTGGTGAATAGCCTTAATAAATAGATAGGAACAAAAAACCAAGCGTTACATTGAAGAAAACCGTAGCGCTTGGTTAGTTATGTTTTAATTATCGCCCCTTCTTAACCAGCTCGCAGAGCTAAGATTTCAGTAAGATCGTCAGTGTCTGAATATCGACTCAAGTTTTGCTCTTTAGAAGAAATCGCCACAATAGACATGCGGTCGGCCAGTTCGTTGCCTTCGATACCTACGTGACCATTAACATGGTGGATGGTAATTTGAGATGCGAGTTCTTGGTAAAGTGCATAAGCAGGCTTAATGATATCAAGGTTTTTGATCTCACCACCCGACTTGGTCCAACCCTTTTTCTCCCAACCTGATGCCCACTTAGTAATGCAGTCTATCGAGTATTTCGAGTCACAATAAATCGCAACTGACAAACCCGCTTGCCGCTTTTCTTTTGCAAGGATGAGTGCTTGCTTCAAACCTTGCAGTTCCGCGGTATTATTAGTACCCATTGGTTGATACAAGCCATACCACAACTCGGTTAGCTCATTCTTCAAGTAGACCGCTAAGCCTGTCCCCGCTTCACCAGGGTTTGGCTCACAAGCCCCATCGGTAAAGATCTTGATGTCAAAAGGCATTTCAGCGATTTGCTGCTCAGAAAGAGGCGGGACTTTCGCTTTTTTAGGCTTACCCGCAGCACTTGGCTTGGTCGATGTAGAAGCAGAACTAGATGCAGAAGATGCTTTACCACCGAAAGCAGACTCTGCTTCGCCTAGTGTTGGAAACGATTTATATCTCGCGCCTGCAAAGCCATCGACCTGAGCTTTACACTCGTTCCAAGTGGTAAAAATACCCGGTGTGCGACCTTTCCAAACCACATAATATTTCTTAGCCAAATTAACTCCTTACCAAACCTAAATACACGATACCCACACCTAAAATAATTCAGCTGTGGGGCAGTAATTATGCCTGATTAAGCAATCATTGCATGAAATACAGCGTGTGTTTTAAGAATATCTACGTTATCGACCAAGTATAGAGCGTTATTTCAAATCACAAACCTGACAACTTCTGATCAGGAACCTCTATGGGCTTCAAGGTCTTTTTTGAGTTTGGTCGTTAACTTTTGAACTTTAGGTAGGACTTGTTGCATTAACGACTGAGTCATGATCATTGACTCTGTCGTCACGGTTGGCATTTTTTTCAGAATGCTTTTTCCATGTTCTGTTTTGTAGAAATCGATCATTGCACCGAGCTCTTCTTCAGTGAATTGATTGCTGTAAATCGTTACAATTCCGGGCTCTAGCTTTTGCCAACTGACCTCTTCTTTCATCAACTCGTTCATACTTTGATAGTAATCATCAAAGATAGCTTGTTCTGACTCCGAAACCTCTAGATCTTTAGACATTTTAGCCATCATGCTATCCATTTGAACGTATACCGCGTCCAACGTGGAATCGACATCCATGATCTGAAGAAGCTCTTTTATCAGAGCTTGCCTGTTATCTTGTGCCGCTGATAATTGCAACGGTACGATTAGAAATAAAATTGCGAAAAATCTGTACATTTTGAGGTCCCTTTAGCTTTGCAAAATAGATGAAATATCTTATAAAACATCTCAACACATTGAATTATTTGCAAATTTACTCACTTTTAATCCATAAGTAAAACGAATTAAACGGTGCAAAATAATATAAACCCAATTGCATTTAAATGTAAGGAGTTTATTGGACAGATATGAAGACGACTAAGAGAGGAACAGAGCGCTTTTAAATAAAAGAACTACAAGAGAACTAGAGCCTAAGAACACTCGTTTCAAGTAATAACTCATACACTTGAAACGAGGATAACTAATGGCGTGACACGCCGTATCAATTGAGCTGCGTATTAATGAAAAAGGAAATCAACCGCGACAAGGTTGTAGAACAAGAACACCGCCATGCTGACGCCTATCGTTAACAGCACATTACCCGTTTTCCATATCAACAGTCCTGTCACCACCGCACCAATCAAGTACGGATTCTCTAGGCTTGGCCAAAATGTTTGTTCTGGTGCGAAAACAATTGGCCCCCAAATCGCAGTCAGAACCGCAGGGCTTGAGTAACGTAGCAAGCGTCGCGCTGTTTGGTTCAATCGAAGTGGAATGGCAGGCTCAAGAAACAGATACCGGCTAAAGAACACAATCACCGTCATGAGTAATATCGTTAACCAAATCATCTCTATTTCCCTTCCACTGCTGGCTTGTTGCCATTGTTTCGCTCTTGAAGCGACTCACTGAAAAAGCCCGCTAACATGCCAGCAATCGCTGCAATCATGAGTCCACCTTCAACGTTGTTGACCGCCATAGCAACCGAAGTAACCAATGAAACCACCACACACACGACAACAGGCAATGTTCTGATTAATGGAAAAACCAACGCAATAAAAGTCGCAGCTACCGCGAAGTCGAGACCGATTTCATTGAGTGACGGGATTTGGCTTCCTGCGACTATGCCAACGAAGCTTGCGATATTCCAAATTAGGTAAAAACCACCGCCCACACCCGCCGCGTACCAACGATTGAACTCTTGCTGAGATTGCCCACTGCATATAGCAAACAGTTCGTCAGTGAGCCAAAAGCCCAGCAATAAACGCCAGCGAGCCGGAAGATGACTGATTTTGTCTCGCATCGATACACTGTATAAAAAGTGCCTTGAGGTGATGAACAACGTGGTCAGCAACATAGTGCCAAGGCCAATGCCCGCTTTGAACATACCAGCAGCGACCAGTTGCGCCGAGCCTGCGAACAGAATCGCTGACATCGCTTGTGCTTGAAGCTGATTCAACCCGGCATCTATTGCGTATGAGCCCGCAAGAATCCCCCATGGGATCACAGCAATACTCAGCGGCATTCCAGCTAAAACGCCCTTCCATAACTGAGTACGCCTATCCATCTTTTGATTATCCATATTATTCTTTTCTCTCTTCACATTGGCTATTCAATGTAAAAACACCTGAGTGGGTTCGATTGTACAAACTTGCTCGATTTGAAGACCGAATTAACGAGTCCGATTTAGAGCATTTTGATGTATTGCCCCGGCGTGTAGCCATTGGCTTTTTTAAAGTGTCGATGAAAATGGCTTTGGTCATGAAAGCCACACTCTTGAGCGGTATCTGAAATCGTATGTCCTTGCTTCAATAACTTGCGAGAAAGCCTCAGCCGAGACTGGATCTGATACGCGTGTGGCGGAAGACCGAACTCTTTTTGGAAAGAACGCACTAAATGGAACGGGCTTAAAGCCGCCAGTTTAGACAACTCTTCTAAGGACACATCAGCTTGTGGAAAATCATCTAAGAACTCTTTCACCAAAACAAGCTGACGCTGAGTTTTGCCATCTAATTGAGGTTTAAGGCTTGATTTACCATGTCGACTAATCAGCTTAACCAACATCCCGTACATCAAGGTTTCACGTAACAAACGATTATCCGATTCATCAATCGCATTGAACACTAGCCTTAATTGGTTAGCGAGTTCAGGGTCTTCAACCACCGCTCTTGGAAAGTAAGGCGCGCCGTAATTGGGTAAGTTAAGCTCTTGAGTGATTTTGGCAAGTTGCTCAGGAAGTGGATACATGGCGCGATACGCCCAACCACCTTCAGTAGCAGAGTGTCCACTATGCACTTCATCGGCGTTTACCAAGATAATGGCATCTTGTGGTGCGACATGATGCCCGCCCGTTCGATAGAAACGTTGAGCACCCTGCTCAATAACACCAAGCGTGTAACCCTCGTGGCTATGGCGTGAGAAGTTCTGCTTTTCATATTCAGCATTCAGGATTTCAAGGCCACCGAGTTCTTCTGTGATCTTATATTCGGCCTTTTCTTTAGAACGTTTCTTGTTCTCCATAACAATTCCCAAGCCTGTTAAGTATCGAGCGACTTATCAGTCTACTCTATAGGCTCTTTCAACTTTTGTACAAAATTGCGCATTTGGTCATTAACACAGTTTTTTATAGTGGGCTTAGAGTGCTCGATAACCACTTCTGATTAGGAGAGAGCTTGATATAAGTGGTTGACGAAAAATTGGCAAATCAGAGAGTCAATCAGGCCCATCGTTTTATACATTTATGCCTTAGTTCACATCGATGTGCATCCGCATTGATAAATATTAACAAGTAGTTAACTATCTACAGCCATTATTACTATAAGGAAATAAAAATGAAATGGATATTCGTTGCATTCGTCAGTGTGTTCTCTGCACTCACATACGCCAAAGATTGGCAGCAAATTCGCTTTACTGTTGAGGGAGCCTACCCACCGTTCAGTTGGACAACACAGGACGGAAAACTAGAGGGATTTGAGGTCGATTTAGCCAACGCGCTTTGTATCGAATTAGGGGTAAAGTGCATCATCTCCAAAACAGATTGGGACGGTATTATCCCTTCACTATTGAGTCGTAAGAACGATGCGATAATTGCCGCCATGACGATTACCGAAGAGCGTGAAAAGAAAGTTAACTTCACCATTCCATACGCCAAAGTCCCAACTCGTTTCGTGATGAAGAAAGATCGAGAGATCAATATGAGTGACGACAGCTTGAATGACCTAACTATCGGAGTTCAACGTGCAACAATTGGTGATAAGTACCTTTCTGAGATATACCCGGATATAGATATTCGCCGCTACGGTACCTTCGATGAAGCATTTACAGACTTGTTGAATGGTCGTCTCGATACTGTGTTTGGTGGTTCAATAGGACTAAATGCTGGTTTCCTTGAAACAGAACAAGGCAAGGATTACCACTTTACAGGCCCTAAGTTCACAGAAGAGAAATGGTTTGGTCGTGGTATTGGTGTAGCAGTCAGAAAGCAAGATAACGAACTAAAAGACCTTATTGATAGTGGCATACAAAAGCTTATCGACAATGGTCAACATCAAAAAATCGCGAGTAAATATTTTACATACAGTATTTACGATTAGAAGGATAACATTCAAGTAATGCAAAAATGGTTGATTGCACTTCTTGATTGGCTTTGAATAGATAGTATCGTAGAAGCTAAAGATAGCAAAAAGCCGCTTATAAAAGCGGCTTTTTATATGCTGCTTACAAATGGGGCGTCAACCATGATTCGAGTACATCTAAATTGATTGCCACTGAACTAGAATCCACTGCGGTCAAGGAGCCTAAGATCAGCTGAATTAAAAAATTTCGATTAATACACCGTTCACTCTATCTAATGGTAAATAGTATATGTTAGAGGTAATCAATTTTATTCTTCATATAGTGTATAAAGTCATTAATAGGCTTGAAATTTCTATTTTTATTCCAAACAAGAAAAAGATCAAATGAGGTATCATGTTCAAAAGGTATTATTATTATATCCTTATGATTATCCTTGATTGATTTCTTAGGAAGGATAGTGAATCCGGTATTGGAAGACACTAAAGTAATTATTGTTTCTATATCAGTTTTAATAAATCTTTTTTTATATTCGCAACTACTTATAGCATTCATAATATCACGGTTCATTTGAGATTTCCCACTATCATTTATTAATAATAGATCTTCATTTTTTAAATAAAAATCAATAGATTCTCCTTGTAATAAACCCTTCGGTAATACAAAAACCAATTCATCACTAGATATTTTAATCGAATCTAGATCCTGTGATATTGGTTTCCTCATAAAACCAATATCTAAAAGTCCTGAAATTAACTGCTCTTCTTGTTTGAAAGATGGTAGATCATATAAAGTTATAGAGATTTTTTTATTAAATTCTCTTAAATAGTTCGGTAACATATCTTTTGAAGATGTACCAAAGCCAACATGTAATGAGGCTGCACTTTTCTCGGAAATTTGTGAAATATACCCTTCAAGTTTTATAGCATGATCTATAAAAGTATTTATTTCATCAATTAATTTTTTTCCGTCATCGGAAAGATCAACACCACTTGAGTTCCTAATGAAAACTTCAATACCATGAAAGTCTTCAAAGCTTTTAATCTGCTTTGAAAGAGCTGGTTGAGAGATACAAAGTTCATTAGCAGCTAAACGATAACTCTTAAGAATTGATAGCGTTTTAATTGAGTAAAGATGCTTTAAATTCAGCCTCATAAACATTAATTATCCACGTTTAATTTTGTTAACTATACTTTATCATCACTCTGGATATGATAACAAGAATAAATTGACACACTTTATTTAACAATTAATATATAAATACTCCATTATTACTTTAATAAATAGAGTGCATTATGTAACTTAAAACACCTAAATTATAAGTTAGATCATTAAATAAAAGGATATAAATGAGTAAAGAAAGAACCTATCTAGCCAATGCGTATGATTCCCTACTAATAAAATCACAACTTCTTCCGCAATACATAGTCACCAATATAAAGTTTATCATTTTCCTATTGTTAGTCCCACTTACGACTTAACTCATTACCATGTCGGTAATGAACGGCTGATGATTCAAAGCCGCGATCCCCAACAATCGTTGTAATAGCTATGGGATCGTTCACAATAATATTCGGATTTGTAATAACTTCATGCAATAACTATATCTTTGACCAATGCTTATCTGTCGCAAAACTTAATAACGAAATACCAGATCCCATTTATCTCAATGCAACAAACGCACTTTAGTATCATGGGGAATCACAGTACTGATAGGAGTAAAATATTGGTTTGATAGGAGTCTGATAGCAAAAAACCGCTCATAAGAGCGGCTTTTTTAAGGTGATGCTTGCAGGATAAGTCAGCATAACTCGAACCAAACATCAAAGACTTATAATACTATTTGCAGTATAAGTTCGCATAACATTGCATCGAAAGTCTGCAAATTTGAACAACGACTAAGATTCAACGTAGTAAAATTACCACGCTCCATTTCATCCTCTAGCAGACATAATCGACATGTGTGTAACAAACTTTTGGACAATTCCGAGTTACGACCCATTGAGTACTCTGTCTTAACGGATAATTTCTGGTATAGCAAAAATTTGCCAAATCAAATTTTAGTTAAGGATCATATCTCGTTGACTAGCTTCTACCAAATTATCAAATTCTGATACTCGTGCCAAAAATGCGGTTTTCTGGATACTAGGAAGCGACTTCGCGATAGGCAAATCGGCTTTCATCGCATCGACAGGACGATTGCGAACTAAAACTTCAAAGTGTAAATGTGGCCCGGTTGAACGCCCCGTATTACCAGAAAGGGCAACTTTTCGCCCACGTTTTACAAGTTGACCTTTTTTTACTAAGACTTTATTCAAGTGAAGGTAACGCGTTTATACACGCTGTTGTGTTCAATCACTAAATAGTTACCAGCATAAGGGTGTTTACGAACCGCAATCACTTTTCCATCCCCTGTAGAATAGACCGGCGCACCGATTGGTGTCGCGAAATCCGTTCCGTTATGTGGCGCGATTCTTCCCGTTACTGGATGTTTACGCTTAGGATTAAACCCAGAGGTGATTCGGCGGTATGCCTTATCGACAGGATAGCGGTTAAACGCTCGCTCCAAGCTGTTGCCTTCTCTATCATAGAACCGTCCATCCTCAGCCAAAAATGCCCCGACTTCACCCTTCGCTAACTTAAAAGAAATCGCCTTAATCTCACTGTTGCCTGTGCTGTGTTCACCTAAATATTGCTGTTTCACTAATATATCGAAACGGTCACCGACTCTAAGAGTTCGAGCAAAATCAATCTTATCTTTCATTACGCGAGTAATATTTGCGACTTGGCCAGATGTCAATCCCACTCGATGTGCCGAAATAGAAAAGCTCCCGTTGATTTTTCCCGAAAACAGGGTCTCACGCCATTGTCCTGAAATCTCCTGAAATTCGTAAGAGAAGGAACCATCGTTTCCTCTGGTGTAGATAGCTTTTTCTACAAGACTCAAATGATAAATTAGCTGACTCAGTTGCCCCATATCATCCACCACCAATTCAAGCTCTTCTCCAGGCTGAATCATATCTAGTTGGAGGTGGTCAAGATCAACCGAGAGAACTTGCAGTAAAGTACTATAAGGGACACCCAACTGAGCGAAAATACCACTGAGCGTGTCTCCAACTTTAACTATATAGCCTATCCGTTTAGATTGAGGAAACGGTGTCAAACTGATATCAGATGCGGCCGTCATCTCTGAAGATGGTGGATGCAACGTATTAACGCTTTGATTGAGCTGAACGCTGTGACTATCTTGATTTGGCTCATCCTCGGTAGGTAGAAGCCAAGCGACCGAAAAACAAAGTACAGCAACGATTAAAACAATAAATCTAAATTGACCCATGAGAAACTAAATATCAACACCTGTTCTATTTTGTTATGTTATATCATATCTTATTTTAATTTTACTCAGTTTTGTCAGCGTTTATTCAATTTATTCGATTGGCTTAGAACACACCTCAATCAACTCATTCTCTTTGAAAAGGCTCAACAATGAACAAGCTTAATTCAGTACTTATCGTTGCAGGAACACACGGAAACGAGCTTTCCGGTATCTATTTACATAAACTAATCAAAGAAAAACGTTACTCTGTCGAGAGATCAACTTTTTCTGCCGATTCGATCATCACCAACTCCGAAGCGGTAAAACGCAACGTTCGTTACATCGATACCGACTTAAATCGCGAGTTCTCAGTAACGAATAGCAAATGTTGCTCCGATTTGCATGAAAGCAAGATTGCACATCAATTCATTGATCAATACGCAAACCAAGAAAAACCGTTGATTGTTGACCTGCACAATACAACAAGCAATATGGGAGCGACGTTGATTCTACTTTCTAACGATGTATTCTATCGGAAATTGGGGGCGTACGTTAAACAGCGAATGCCGTCGGCACATATCCTTTTCGAAGAGCGAAAAGAATGGCAAGAGCAACCTTACCTTTGTACTGCTGGGCAATATGGGATAATGATTGAAGTAGGAGCACAAGCACATGGTGCGCTAAAGTACGAGACCGTAAAGTTGATGAAACAGATGCTTACCGCAGTATTGGACTATGTTGAAAAACACAACCTCAACCAAATAGGCTTACTGAGCGAGTATGACGCCTTTTTTTACACCGAAGAAATCAAGATTCCACTTGACCAAGAGGGTATGCGACAAGCCTTAGTGCATCCAACTATTTGTGGCAGAGATTTTGAGGCGGTCAAACCAGGAGCTCCAATTTTAGCGACTTTCGCTGGTTACGATATTCATTGGAATGGACAAGGGGATATTTACCCGCACTTTATCAATGAGAGCGCCTACAGCAAAGCCAACATTGCAATGGCTCTCGCAGAACAACGTCGTGTTTCTCTTGTATAACTCCAAGATGCATCAGGGCTGTTCTTGACTGTAGGTAGCGCCAACAAATTGAGTCTATTGGGACGGTTATTGAGCAACACCACAAATATGTAAGATAAGTAAGGCCATGTAAGCAATACTGTTTTAAACGTTCTTGCCTACATAGTCAAATTACAATATTGGAGAAATGCCGTAATATTGCCCACCAATAAGTGTGAACCCTAGTATCATCAGCAATACACCACTGATGAATTGTAGAAAATAGCCTGCATTAGCCCAATTTGCTTTGTTATTCCCTTTCGATGGGGTCAAATAACGCTTGACCCATTGCTTACTGGTTAAGGTCATTACCGCAATGATGGATGTTGTAAATGCGGTACCTATCGCCATGACTATCGCGCTAGCAACACCCATCCAGTACAACCCAACCATATTGGCAAATAGCAACACCATAATGGCGCCTGTACAAGGACGAACCCCAATACTTGCAACAATGCCTACATACTCTCGCCAGGTTGCAGCATTGTTGATCGCTTGTGCACTTGCTACATGCTGATGTCCGCATCCACAACTTTCCAGAGTAGCTCTATGTGGATTGGTCAATGCAATCGGCGTTCGCAGAGTCGAAGAATAAACAACGGATTTTTTGTCGAGATGCAATTGTTTTGAAGAAGCTCTCATCGTGAGTGGCGTCATACGGACGAACTTAATTTTCGCAGGTCTCATCGTACGGTAAAGCTGCTTGGCGGCTTTCCAACAGATTGAACATCCAAGCATTACCACTAATGCAAAACTCAATGAAACAAAAAAATTTGTTTGTTGATTAACGACTCGCATTGAGGCATTGAAGCCCCATAACAGAATACTCACCAGCACAATCGCCACTAGTGCCTGACAAAATGCAGAGAGGATGGTTAAGACCAAGCTGGTTTTGACTTTTGTGGGATGGGTCGCTAAGTAAGTCGTGACAATCACTTTACCATGCCCGGGGCCTAACGAATGAAGCAATCCATACAGAAAACTCACACCAACCAAATAACCTCCGGCCAGCCACGGTTGAGTTTGTGCCTCGTATAATAAAGCTGCAAGTTCGCTATTCACTTCCCGTTGCCACTGTAAACTCGCTATTATCAGCGAAGGCCACGCTAGCCAGAATTGATACACACCGCTCAACACCAAGGCACAAGCCAAAAAAGAAAAAAGATAGCGGCGTCGGTTCCGCGTTAAACGGTTCATTTCATTACGCTGTGAATGTGAATTCATCAGTTTCATTCCTACCTCTGATAATTTATTTAGGGGGCACTTGTGCAGTGGAGGTTCACTGTTTGAGTAAAGAGTTGACCCAACGCATAATCAGGATCTGCATCTGCTGGGAGAGACATCGCGTAGCTCACTTGCTCTGGCGTTGGATTGGGCTGTGCCAGACTCAATCGGCATTGCCGCGAAAGCTCGTCAGACAATTGAATATCGCTGACAGATGTCCAAGCCATATCAACGTAGTAACTCCGGTCAAAAATTAGTAAGCGTAATGAATCGCTTGTAACGGGTTGAGGCTTGGAAAGTGGTAACTCAAAGCTCAGCATTAACTTTGCTCGATTACGCGTCAGCTTTTCGCTGTGCGCGACACTATATTTGACAGGTGTATCCCCATCATAAAAATAAGTGAAGTAATGCTCATACAACATATTATCCAGTACCGAGGCGGCTAACTTGCGCAGTGTCTTCTGCGCATAATTAGGCGACATACCTTCACCATCAAGCATGTAGGCGGATGTCATCGGGTCAAAAGTCCACTCCATCTTAAAACCCGTAATCATCCCATCGCGGCCTTGGATGTATGTTTTCATCTCAACCCATGAGTGAGGATGAGCCAGAACTGTACAGGCAAAAAATGCGGTGACTAATCCTAGCCCGATACGGTGACATAAGTACCGTAAGCGCAACTCTAAAAGAAACCCCATTAACGTATTTAGATGGTTAGGCATGGTGGGTAGCAAGATTGTTTTTTCTTCTCGATCATGATGCCTTCTCCAAACATCGAAATAATCTATCTTCAAATTGATCATCTAGACCGGAAGAGATCAGTTCAAGGCGGCTTTCTGAACACTCGTCTAACTCAAACTCTGTGAGTCCATCTGATGTTAGGTTGTAACCAAAAATACCGCTTCCCGTGATAAAAACCGCTTTCATTCGTTCGACCTTGAGGTCGAGCAGCAACAGTCTCAGCTTTTGATGATCGAACACTTTCTCAGCGGAGATACGCCAACCAATACTGTAGAAACCTTCCCCCTCATTGGTTGCTTTTAGAATACCGCTATCGGGCATAGGCAACTCAGGAACAAGTGACTTTTTCTCTCGTTCACGATAAAGAACAGAGGGCTTTTTTTGCACGTCAATATAAGTCGCTCCCTCAAATTCATGAAAAGGGATAGCGCCATGTTCAGCAAAAATCACTTTTGTTTCCCGCGGACCGAGCTTAGCTATATAAGTCGTCAGCTTTAGCTCATCTCCATCTTGATAGAGATCGCGCTTATTTCCTACCACTGTATCTGCGATAGCGATTTGCTGGTTAAACGTTTCATGCTCAGTGTACTTAGGATCCGATAGTTTACGTGCATCGACTAAAGTAATGTTTTTTTGCAAAGCGAGAATTTGACGATAGTACTCGGTCGATAGCACTTGCAGGACTTCTTTAGGATGCCCAAGGCCTGTAGGCTCAATCAACAATCGATCTGGCCTTGCTTCAGACAATAATTGATTTAAGACGATTTGCATCGGAAGACCTGCTGCACAGCACATACACCCTCCGGGGACCTCTCGGATAAACACTTGGTCTTGTTTTTTTTTTTGGCCTTGTAACAAGCTGCCATCAATACCAACTTCGCCAAATTCATTGACCAATACAGCCCAACGTTCATGACTTGGTTTATGGGCCAATAAGTGCATTATTGCCGATGTTTTCCCCACCCCGAGAAAGCCAGTGATGATGTTAGTAGGCACTCGCGAAATCAGAGGCTTATTAAAGTTCATTGGCAATTCTCCGATAGCCTTGGACTAGTTCATGGTTGGCAGAAACGACGGATTCGGAAAAAGCTGAATATTCTGGTGGCACTTTAGAGATACTATCTAAATCAAAACCGACACCAATGTTGGTCATCGGCGGCACATGGAAACAAGCGGGTAAATCGAGGCCATCAACGACACAGTTATGACGAATAACGCACCTCTCACCGATGACGCTATTGAACACAACGGAGTTGAAGCCAATGAAAACATCATCACAAACCTGGCAAGGACCATGAATAATCGAACGATGAGCGATGGATGAGCGCTCACCAATTGTCACCGCAGCCCCTGCCTTAGAATGAATCACGACACCATCTTGGATATTGGTATCACATTTGATCACGATAGCTTCCATGTCTCCATGGTTATTAACTTCGTCAGCTCGGATAACTGCATACGGCCCAATAAAAACGTTATCCTCAATAATGACTTTGCCACAGATAATAGCGGTTGGATCAATAAAGGCTGTTGAGGACACCTGCGGCATATGGCCTGTTGGGTTTCTTCTTAACATAATACTTCCAGTTTGTTCATTGTTCTTTCTTTGTGGTAAGCCACTTAACTTAACGACTGAAGGATAAACGCATCGCTGCGGCTGGTTTATCGATGACTTTGTTATTGGCATAAACTAGCGCGCCATTGACCCAAGTCTTTTGAATTTGAGCTGAAAATTCATGTCCAGAAAAAGGCGACCAGCCACAGTGATATAAACTGTTTTCGTGGCTAACTAGTGTTGGGGTATGAGCATCAACTAACACCAAATCAGCGTAGTAACCTTCGCGAATAAAGCCTCTGCCTTGAATGCCATAGCGAATGGCTGGATTGTGCGCTGTTTTTTCGACTACTTGAGTCAAACTCATATGGCCCAAACGGACATGATCGAAGAGTGTAAGTAACGCATGCTGAACTAACGGCAACCCCGCTGGCGCCTGCTCGTAAGGCACTTGTTTTTCTTGCCAAGTATGAGGCGCGTGATCTGTTGCAATGATATCTATTTGACCTGTATTTAATGCTGCCAATAGCGCGTCACGGTCATTAGGGGATTTGATTGAGGGATTGCATTTGATCAGGTTACCGAGCTGCGCATAATCATTGCTACTGAACCAGAGATGATGGACACAAGCCTCCGCGGTGATTGATTTGTCTCGAATATCACCCGCGTCAAACAGCGCCAGCTCCTTCGCCGTTGTGATGTGCAGCACATGCAGTTGATTGTGGTATTTTTTGGCAAGTTCTACCGCATAAGAAGATGAGGCGTAACACGCCTCTTCGTCACGCAAAATGGGATGCTCTTCGATGGTGAACTCTGACTTATTAAGTCGTTGCTTTTGATGATTTTGTTTAATAACAGCCCCACTTTCGCAGTGAGTCACAATGAGTACTGGAGAGTCACGAAAAATGGACTCTAACGCTTGCGGGTCTTCGACCAGCAAATTTCCCGTCGATGCCCCCATAAACACTTTCACACCACAATGCTGTTCAGGGTTAAGTTGTTTAATTTGTTCTAGATTGTCTTCGGTCGCACCAAGGTAGAAAGAATAATTCGCAAACGAGCTGTCTTTAGCGAGAGCAAACTTGCGTTCTAACGCTTCAATAGTCGTGGTGGCAGGACTAACATTGGGCATTTCCATATAGCTTGTGATACCACCTGCTAACGCTGCGCGAGATTCGCTTGCAATTGTGCCTTTATGTGTCAGCCCAGGCTCTCGGAAATGCACTTGATCGTCAATCATGCCTGGCAGTAAATAAGCCCCTTTCGCATCAATTACAATATCTCCGTGTTGTTTACAGATTCCAGGAGCGATTTTGTCAATTGTTTGGCCGACAATGCGTAGGTCTGTCTCAGTAATAGCACCTTCGTTAACCAATCGAGCGTTTTTAATCAATGTTGCTGACATAATTCATTCTTTAAATAGTTTGAAAAGTTGACCAAGACTCGGTGAGCTTGTGACGTAATAAATAGAGATTGTGTGCCCGTCTCATGGGAGGGACTTTGCGCAGTCGTCACAAACACAGGAAATCTCAAATTGTGGGCTTAGAACGGTGAAGCCTTCTTGCCTTGCGTTCGCACACACGCTGGACACAACATTTGCTTCAACCGCTATTTCACTGACCTTTCCACACTGAGAGCAAATCAAAAACTGAGGAACTCCATGATCATAGTCGCACTCGATTTGAGAACAAACGACGTATTTACTAGATGTATTGAGCTTATGGACAAAGTGCTCTGCTTCTAAAAAGTCCAATATTCTATAAACCGACATTGCTTGGATGTTTTGGGCAAAGTTATCATTACAGTAATCAACCAGTTCGTAGGCAGAAAGCGGCTTCTTCGCGTCTAGCAGCGCAGTAAGTATCAATTTACGTTTTGTAGTGAGCTGTTTGCCTCGAGTTAGGCAGATTTTTTCTGCCTGAGCCATAATGCTAGCTACTGTTGTTTGCTTTCTCATATCTTTAGATGAAGTCCAATGTGAGTAGTAAGCGACGTTTATGCTCACCAACAGATGGAGAGCGATGCACAAGCCCAGTGGCTTCATTGCCTTCCCAACCACTGCCTTTGAGTAAGGCCACGTCGCCTGATTGCACTCGTTGTATAAACTTTTCCGAGCTGTATAACCCCGACAGGTGATCGGGCTGCCCAAGGCTACCTGAGCCCAGCTTGGTACGATCAATCACGTCGTTAGTCAGCCACTCCGTCGCTCGGCCGGTATAAGTGGTGACCAGTCTGCAAGGCACGCGATCAAAGTGAAATTTCGGGCACATCGGGCTGTCTAGGCGAGTTAGCCTCAAACCTGCTTCTTTAACATCAAACAAACAGCAGAACATATCGACGATTAAAGCAACATCTTCACTCAGCGCATCAGCACACGCATAGCCCTCTAACTTGCATCGTACCCATTGTGCAGCATCATCTGGCGTGACACTTTGTACCAGTGCCAAACGAGGCTCCTGAGACAGCATCAGATCAATGTCCTTCGTCAGCTCTTTCGAGAGCGTTCGCTGCCATATGGCAATATTGTGTTCTGGTCTGTAGATGTCGCTAAGTATGTGCGCTGATGTTGATATCGCTATCGATGATGCTCTTTGGACAGTGGCCGGGTCCTCTACGATCTCAATGCTCATACCTCTTCCTCCCAAGCACTAAAAGGATCCGGTAAGGTTTGCCACAATATTTTACCTGCAAGCAGTTCTTCCTCTGTCAGCTGACATTGATCAAGTGCTTCAATCATGGCTGCTTTGTCTAGGCCTTGACCAATAAATACAAGTTCTTGTCGCATATCACCAAATGGTTCGACCCAATTATCTTCTATGGCTTTGAGGTATTCAGGGTCAGTCGGCCATTGTTCTTTCGGGATCGCTTTCCAAAACATTCCGGCAAAACCGTAATGAGCAATACCGCCCGCTTGATTCAACTGCCCGGCAAACTCAGGGCGAGAAGCCAACCAGAAATATCCTTTTGAGCGGATCAGTTTTCCAAATTGAGTCGTGCTGTGTAGAAACTGATAAAATTTTTCAGGGTGAAATGGACGTCGTGCCTGATAGCTAAAACTGCTGATGCCATACTCTTCGGTCTCCGGAACGTGTTCACCTCGCAGTTCTTTTAGCCAACCTGGGGCTTGTTGTGCGCGTTCGAAATTAAATAAGCCCGTATCCAATACATCAGAGATATCCACCTGCCCATTTTGTATTGCAATAATTCGAGCATGTGTATTCAGCGTTCTCAAAATAGCTTTCAAACGCTCGACCTCTTCCGTTTGAGCGAGATCGGTTTTACTGATCACAATGACATCCGCAAACTCAACTTGGTCTATCAATAAGTCAGAAACACTGCGATGGTCTTCTTCACCTAAATGCTCGCCAGTCTCTTGAAGAGATTGCGCGGCTTCGTAGTCACGCAAAAAGTTCACTGAGTCTACAACTGTCACCATGGTATCTAATGTGGCGACATCAGACAGTGATACGCCATTTTCGTCAGCAAAAGTAAAGGTTTCTGCCACGGGGAGTGGCTCAGAAATACCTGTAGATTCGATCACGAGATTATCGAAGCGGCCTTCTTGGGCCAGTTTGGTCACTTCTATCAACAAATCTTCTCGCAGCGTGCAGCAAATACAGCCATTACTCATTTCCACCAATTTTTCTTCTTTGTGATTGAGCGATACTTCGTTTTTCACCGTCGCGGAATCAATATTGATTTCACTCATATCGTTGACAATCACCGCGACTCGCTTGCCTTCGCGATTATTCAGAATATGACTCAGCACGGTCGTTTTTCCTGCCCCAAGAAAGCCGGAAAGTACAGTCACAGTTATTTTTTTCTGACTCATTTTGCTCACTCCAAAGTTGATATTATTATTTTATGTTTCTTGTCGACGTTCTTTGCTTGCTCGCAACTTATGTCGGACGCTCCAAATAGTGCTCGATAAAATAAATAACCCAGTTGCGATACAAACCATTGTTGGCCCTGTCGGGGTATCTAGAAGATAAGAGGCGCGTAGACCAATCACACTGGCACTACTGCCAATCAGCGCAGCAAGTATCACCATCATTTCAGGCGTTTGACTAAATGGCCGAGCCGTTGCTGCTGGAATGATAAGCATGGCGACAATCAGCAATACGCCCACCACTTTAATGGCCACGGCGACCACTACGGCAAGCGCGATAGTCAGAATCAGTTGCTCTCGTTTTGGTGAAAAACCACTCGCCAATGCAAGATCTTTATTTAGCGTCGATAGAAGAAACCCAGACCAACGCAATCGAATCAAGCCAATCACTAATACCGTGCCTGTCCAGATAATCAGTAAATCCGCTTTGCTTACGGCCAGAATGTCGCCAAACAAGTAGGCCATCAAATCCATTCGAATGCCGGAGAGAAAAGAAACAGCCACCAGGCCAAACGCTAGTGCCGAATGCGCCATTACCCCTAACAGCGTATCCATCGCGAACCCTCGACCAGTGAACGAAGTAACCGTGATAGCCATGAGTAACGCAATAAACAATACGCCTGGGAATATCGGAAGTGAAAAAGAGAGCGACAATGCGACGCCTAGCATGGAAGCATGAGCTGTTGCATCACCGAAGTAAGCCATGCGGCGCCAAACAATAAAGCATCCTAAAGGCGCCGCTGCCAACGTTACACCAACACCAGCTAAACCTGCGCGCCAAAGAAAATCATCCAACATGTGATGAACCTCTGCGAGAATTGTGTGCGACGTTCTGATGTCGATAAACACCAAGGACATCATCATCGTCTAGGCCAAAAAGTGCTTTGTATTCTGGAGATTGGCTAACCGTTTCCGGAATGCCTTCACAACATACTCGACCGTTTAAACAGATAACTCGGTCGGTTCGTTTCATCACCACATGCAGATCATGGCTGACCATAATTACAGCACAGCCGCTCTCCTGACGAATTGCATCGATTTGTTGATAAAATCCCACAGTTCCTCGTTGGTCGAGCCCTTGAGTCGCTTCATCAAGCAGCAATAGTGATGGTTCTTCTAGCAATGCACGAGCTAGTAAAACTCGTTGCAATTGTCCGCCGGATAAGGACATCAGTTGCTGTTTCTCCAACCTTTCAACACCTGCCCGCCTTAACGCTTCCTGAATAGCCAGTTTTGAATGACGCAATGGTAGTGTTAAAAATCGATTCACCGTCATCGGCAAAGTTTCATCAATGTGAAGTCTTTGTGGTACGTAGCCTATCTTCAAGTTATCAGCACGCATCACGTGACCACTCGTTGGAAGCACCGACCCAATTAAGGTTTTTAATAACGTTGATTTCCCAGAACCATTGGGCCCTACAATCGTTACGATTTCGCCCTGATTAACCGACATGTTGACCCGATCTAAAATCAGGTGTTGCCCAAACCTGACAGACAACGCTTGTGAAGAAATCAACATCTACTTTCTCTCATTTGGGGGTTACTACTAGCTGCGCGATAAATTCTTAAACAGCAAAGTAAAGATTTTTAAATTAATAGATATGTTATAACATAACATTTGAATTTTTCAATATGTACCATGTTTGATTAAAAGTAATCAGGAGAACATCATGCTCAAACAAGCCTTATCTGGCATTGGCATCGCTTTAGCAGCTGCCTCTCAGACTTATGCTCAAGTCCCGAAAGTGGCCGTAGACATCGCACCGTTACATTCTCTAGTGACACAAGTAATGGATGGTGTGGGTGAACCCGACTTGCTTATTCGTCCAGAAGCATCACCTCATGACTATCATCTACGTCCATCAGAAGCCAAAGCCCTTTCACAGGCAGACGTCGTGTTTTGGGTTGGAGAAGGGCTAACACCTTGGTTAGAAAAACCACTTTCAAGCCTAGCAAGTTCAGCGACGAAGGTTGAAATGATGGAAGTCGAAGGAACCACACTGTATGGCTTCCGAGAAGGTGCAACATTTGAAGCACATTCACATAGCGAAGAGGGACACGAAGAACATCACAAGCATGAACACAAGGAACGTGAAGAAAGTGAAGTTCATCATCAACATGAAGAACATGACCATGACGCACATCATGACCACCATCACGGTAAATATGACCCGCACGCTTGGCTAGATCCGAAAAATGCTGAAGTTTGGGTAGAAGCCATAGCTGGTGCACTGTCAAACGCTGATGCTGAAAATGCGCCTATTTACACGGAGAATGCAAAAGTGGCTATCTCTCGCCTACGTTCTCTAAGCGAAGATATCAGACAACAAGCTCAATCAATCAACGGTATTAAGTTCATTGTATTTCATGATGCATACCAATATTTTGAGCAGCGATTCCAATTGTTAGCCACTGGAGCCATCTCTATTTCTGATGCATCTAAACCAAGTCCGGCACGCGTTTCAGAGATTCGCCAAACAGTGAAAGATTTAGGAGTAACATGTGTGTTTACCGAACCACAATACAACCCTGAGCTGGTCAACGCGGTATTTGAAAATTCAACTGTGAACACGATAGGTAAAATGGATCCTATTGGTGCAAACATCGCTCCAGGTAAAGAGCAATACTACTCTTTGCTGGTGGCGATGATAAGTAGCCTTAAGCAATGTCATCATTGATAGAGCATTCGGAATTCTTTGATACCGCATTATTTTCAACGATATCAATATCTTCTACTCGAAACAATTACCACCTTCAGGAGAAGGTGGTTTACCCCCCTTACGAGAGCTATTTGTTGAGCACAGAAACTGTTTACTTTATCAGTGTACTCGGGGGCAGTGAGCTGCACCAGCAGGGCTGGGCACTTCAATTGGATAAATATGAGTAGGGTAAACTCTGATTAACAAAATATAAATGAGTAAAAGCTCTAACGCATAAAGGGGCATTTTTGATTCAGAATAATTTGTGCAGCAGCCTGTTGCACAAATTGGGAAACAGCCTGTTTCACAAATAAATCTCATGATGGTTTCATGCGTTCTAAACACGTCTTGGGGCAGAAGTGTTTTGGGATAATTGTGCAACAAGCTGTTGCACAATTGGAGCAGGTGGGAGCTTTTGCAGAATCAGCAACAACTGAACTTTTTCATCGCTCAGTCAAATATTGCAAATTTGACAACAATTCAACTGCGAGGAGTTCTTATGAGTTGGAAAGCAACTGAGAAGGATTTCTTCCTAGTAGCCAGCACGAAATGGGGCAAAAGCTTGTAGTAATAAAGGTCACGAAAACACTCCATGCTCTAAACGGCCGATCAAATTGAGTACAGCCTTGGTGTCTTCGGCTGTCGAAAGCATATCAATTGGTCGTTTGTTGCCAAGCCCTCGAGCTGGGTGCTTAAGCCAGTGATTAGCAGCTGCGTCACTCCCAAACAGTGCTAACGTAGCCTGAAATACTTTATCAAAATTCTTTTTGGCTTCTTTATTCACCTTAAACTCCACCTAAATTTATGTGATAAGTCTTATACACCATACCTAAATTAGGAAAAGTTGGTCAAATAATGATTAGCTAACTTATAGATAGTAATTAGCTCAACAAAAATGGGGCAGAGACGAGTCAGCACAATAGTGCCAACAAAGCTCTTCACGGTTTTCACCCTGAATAGAGTTTACTAAGCTCGCCCGAAAGCTTTTAAGAAGTTCTTGGAGTGTTGGTGAAATCTTATATGCTCGGGGTGATTAACCTTTCTCTTTCCCTTAAAAGGCGGCGCAATATATCCCCAATTTGAACATCTTGAGAAATATATTACATAATCAATCTGTGTATTCTGCCATTGGTCAGTAACAACGGTGTTTTCATCAAAGCACTCTACCGATTTCACTTGAATTCGATAGAACTTATTCCCATCAGAAACCAGTACATCAGTCTTCATTCCATGATCGATCATCGGCATAAAGACTTCCCAACCGTCTTGTAATAGCCAACTAGCCAATAATGTTTCGTAGGAGATACTTTTGTAGTGTTTCTTTGCTTCAGAGGAAGTATGGAGTGTTTTTACAGGCATAGTAATATCCTAATTACATGCTGAGTGTCTTTTTAGCACAAGACAGCCAGCGAAGCCTCCCTTTGGGGAGAGCTTCAATTAGGATTCACGATGGCTCTATTGAGGTCTCATCAACTAGCAATGGGAGCTGCCCCTAGTCTTCTACCGTTTGGTTACCTTGACTATTAATACTAGCGTTCACGTATCGTGAGTGAATCAGTCGTGTTCATATAAAGATAAACAAAGTTCAGAATTTCGTCAATTCTAATGCTGGTGAAAAAGCGTCATTAGACAGACAAATTAAAAGATCCCAACTATCTTTATAACAGTCAGAAAGTTGGGATTCCAACCATGTTAAAAACACTCATTACTTGGATTAGGAAGTGGATTACAAAAGCTACTCCCCATCCAAAAGAGCCTGCGATACAGCCAATCAAAACTAATATTGAAACCCTGCATGCTCAGGCACCTAAAACATTGTCCGAAGAATATCTCGATGAAAAAGATAAAGTGAGACACCGACTGGAACGCTGGGCTTTGCATCAAGACCAAATCAATAGTCGTATCCTTAATGCTTATTTAACCCTAGAGCGTAAAGGCTACTCTCCTATAACTATCACGATGCTTCAGAACCAACTTCTAGACATGAAAACTTTCCTACCCAACTTCAATCAAATGAAAAGTATCGCCCCACACAATCATGCGAAAGTATTTGATGTTAGGGGTGAAATTGTGCGCATTTGGAGTGTTGTTGAAGTTCATGTACGAGAGTATGAAAACAAGATCTTTCACTAGAAAACAGGACAGGTTAAAAAGGTTCAAGTATGAAAACTCCGACTACGGTAGCCAACCTAGAAAAACTCGGGCGCGTGCGCCTATCTCCTTCCTTTTTTATGAGGGACTTTCTTCACTCTGAAATAGCACAAATTGAGCAGCTAACCAATGTTCCGGATTACCCTGACATAGCTATAGAATCGGGTAGAAACCTTTGCCAGAAGATACTAGAACCAATAAGTAATAAATTTGGCAGGATCAGTATTCGATCTGGCTATCGTTCACCACTAGTTAATAACATAGGAAATGAAAAGAAGTATAATTGCGCATCAAATGATAAAAACTATGGTGGTCATATTTGGGATTACAAGGATAAAGATGGCCTATTAGGGGCTACAGCTTGTATCGTAGTGAATTCTTTTATTCCTTATTATGACGAAACAGGCCACTGGCAAGCACTGGCGTGGTGGATTCATGACAATATTCCTGATTACTCTGACATCTGTTTTTTTCCTACTTTTGCCGCATTCAATATCACCTGGCGCGAATCCGAACCACGCAAAGTAATACGCAGCTATATTCCTGAAGGCAAAGGGGTTCTAACAAAGCCTTCTTATGACAATCACCACGGCTCCCACCCTCAGGAATACGCAGCATTCATTCACAGCCTTGTGCCAAACTAACCCCACAAGACAAAAAAACCACCAAGTCTAAACTTGGTGGTTTTGATTGCTAACTGCTTGTTCAGCAGGAAGGTTGCTTTCTTCCTGGCCTATTCTTAGCTGCCTATGCGGCAGGACACTGTTAACTATAGTCACTAAACCGTTAATGCCACTGATTTTACATCACAAAATCCCAAAATACCCTTTTTCTTCTTACTTCTGTAAGTCCCTGTTTTTAAAAGTCTAAAAAGAGCTTTAGAAAAATGGTTGAAAACGTAACTCAGGTACCGTACCTTTTCTTTCTTGATTGGTGGCTAAACCATAGCTATTAAAATTTGCTGCACCGCGCTCACCGACAAACTCCTTTTGTACAAACAACATATAACATTCCCCTGATGAGCCGCTAGAAACTGGTATTCGATGAAAATTATCTATGACACGCTCTTCATTAGTGGCTGGTAACGATGGTTCAACACCAGATAGTTCGGCTCTCGCCATGCTACGTTTGATTCTGCGTTTCTTGGAACCTAAAAAGCTTTTCCCAATCGTTTGGTTACGGGTAAACCTCACTTCAGCCGCAGTGTCTGGTACCTCACAGACACTGGAGATCTCAAACAAACCTTCATTTACCATCACAGAGAAATAGGGCTGAAAAGAGAGTCCAACCATCATCCCTTTATCTTCGGCAACAAAAGCTATGGTTTGACCAACCGTAACATCACTCCAGTCGGGAAAGCTCACACCTATTTTATTCATGGCTTGTCGGTTATTCACCATAAACAAGTGCATTTGGGATATACACCGACCTGCCAATAGCTCATAGTCAGCTTGTGCAGGCGTGTAACGTATTAAGAAGTAGTAACGCTTAGTCATATCTACCCTTTACTTCGCTTTGGAACAATTAAAGAGGCCGCCTTTGATCAAGACAGACATGATGAAGTGCACATCATTTGGGATGGTCTGAGAAGCGGTCATTGTCTCAATCCAGTTCTCTGTATTTCTGAGTAGTTGATAGAAGTCATTTCCATGCGCTACATGTCTCCTTGCTATAACGTATTCTCGGTCTGCCCCATACTCATTCACTCTTAAGGGCTTATCTGCGTCTTCATGCCACCAATCGTCAATCGATTGCAACGCTGCACCAATTTTTTGACCATGAAATGCAACAGTTTCCTTTCCGTTTAATAGTTCGACAGTAGCTAACTGCTTAGTAGGGACACCATCTTCTCGGCTATCTAAAAACTCTTGGCTTGGGTAAACCTCATCTCCCCAACCAACTCCAATTTTAGCTTTGACATCCATATAGAAATATTCGGTCGGATCGGAAAGGGCTCGCATCAAATAGGTTGTGAGCTTTTCTAGGCATTCTGCTGAAGCCTCATCCCAATGACCATACCAAGAAAGCTTTGTTGCGTTTTCTACAATCAAGGTTTGTGAATCACTGGTGGTCACTTCTATCGACAGCCTTCGACACTCTCTGTTACGCCAAAGCCAACGGCCAAGCAGTATATTCTTTGCGTATCGATGAGCGAGCTCCTGATACCCATTGAGCTCTTTATATGTTTTAGCGAGTAATGAAAGTTTAGAGCGGACTTCATCATCACTACAGATATCTGGGGTTAGAGAATTGGCTCGAATTCGAAGGGGGAATGCACAGTAGATATCATCGACACCTGGCTTTACGTAACACTCTTCGATGAACTGAGGATTGGAGTGAGCTAAATCTTGTGGAGCAACATTCTTTTTTACAAACTTGCCCCCTTTATATGCTTCTGCATAACCACCTTTTGGTGCGCGCAACCTAGTTCTATCAATTTCAAGGGGACACATCTCACCACTTTTCGAAAGGTGGTAGAAATATGCTTTGCCAGCAGAGAGTGATCGAACGTAGTTCAGCTGAGTGCAAAGTTCCATAAACAATTAATCCCTATAGTTTTTTATAAGAATAGTTTCGCTACTGCATTCTATCGACCAAAAGGCGTGGTTTAAAAAGTGATCTCTTCCACTAAAACGTACTTCTATGGGGTTTACTCGCTGAGCAAGCCCTATCGCATTCTCTGCATAAGCGTGACAACTGGTGGTTGAGTTGCCCCGTTTAGTTGGACGCTCTAACAAATGGTAGCCGATGGAAACTGGCAAGTTATCAGCGTCTTTAGTGATTAAACGTTCTAGCTCATCAAAATCACTCGGCTGATTTTCTCTTGGGTATAACCATCGCCCGTATGCTGGTAACCCTTTTATGGCATGGAAAAGCTCGCTCCTGCTGGTAAACGTCCTTAGCCACTCAATCTGCGTCGATAGCTGTGGTTGGTATAATGCCCCTCCGGCGAAAGCAACGGGAAGTGCCGTTTTAAGCGCGGACTTAAAATCTGAAATTCGGCTGTCGCTATGGACTCTGATAACTAAGTCTATTTCTAGGTCCGCTAATCGTTCACTACGAATAGTTGGTCGCTTCGCGTTAGAAACCGTTCGCGCTTTGGCGACTGAGTTGGGCTCGGTAAGCTTCGCTGTCGGTTGAATATTTTCACTTCGAACATAAAAAGAGAAACTCGAAAACTCAAACGGGGAATCACAATTAACTAGCTTATTAAACTCTCTTTGATAATGGTGCATGAATCCCCAAATAGCCGTCAAAGAAGGCGCACCACACAGATATGGGTTACTCATTGCGACTGCATCTTGCACTCTCATTGATGACAAATAGATATACTGCTCACCCGTTACCTTATCTTCATTGCCATTTGGTTTACTAAGTTGTTCCAGTAACCATACGATTTGGGCTTTGACGACCTGCATAAGCTTAGGGTGGTAGGCAAACTTCGCGGTATACTTGTTATTCTGAAACGTGAGATGCAAGCGACGGTTAAACTCACTAGCTAAAGAGCCTAGACCCGATTCTGATAGCACTAAAAAGGCTTGAGCTAAAGTGTCATCATGTTCCAATTGCTGTTGATTGGGTTCAGCATCAACGATATCTCTTAACTCAATTAATGGAAGCATCCACAGGGCTATCTGCTTTCGCAATATCTTACTTCTAACCTTACGAGCGCTCTCTCTTTGCTTCTGTGTTTTTGATGGTTCTGATCCAATTAAGTGGTTTAACACCTGACAAATTTTAGCGTTAGTTACCTGATAGTCATCAAAGTAATGGCCACTCTTTTTGCGACTTTCAGTTAACGTCCCACCCTGCGCTGGTTTGACGTCTAGCGGGTAGTTTAGGACTTTCATATGCCCACCTAAACTGCCACACAGATTCCCGATACTTGCCGAGTTTGGCAGCGATGAAGACACAAAGCTGAGATTACTTTCTCGACTTCTCGATCTCACTTCTAACTCACTTTGGATGGCATGACTAACCACTGGGGTCACCGAAACATAATCATCCCCCCATGGAAACCGCAGTTGCTTGCTGTAAGTGCTGATACTGTCAGGAAAACTATTATCAGGAAGTTTCTCTTCAATAGTGTGTTTTAAGCGAGCAAGTGACTTAGCACCTAAACCAAACTCTTTAAGTAAGTCGAGCCAAATAGGACTTTCTTGCAGGATAAGTGAAAGAATACATACGGGCTGTGATTGCCAACTAAAAGGATTCAATAACCACAATGTATGACGATACACCGCGGAGTTATGAGCCCACCCTAACCGTTGCTCTAATACTGCGCTTGAAATAAACGCATCGGTTGTAGCAAGAGGTTGTGCAACTATCCGCTGATCTTTAACTCGACAGTCTGGAAACTTGAGATTATGAGTGTGGAACCATTTGATCTCGTCAAGGGATGCGTCTAGGTTCTCAGCCGCTTTAAAATACCTTTTAGCTCGGGCAACATCCAACCAATCCGAGCATCTATATAATTGATGGCTTGAACTGAGGTTGAGCAAGATCGTTAACGCCTCTTTTTCAAACCCTTCAACACAGACATTTTCCGTATAGGGCATGAACATCTTCTTTAGCGTAACCTGCTTTACTGCCTCGTCTTCAATTTCCAATAAGTCAATTAATTTCGTCATAATTACCACTCAGGTAGATACACACTTAAACCATCACTTTCAGAGCTCATTCGAGTCAACTTTGTTTCGATGACACTTCTTAAAGTAAACGCCGACTCATGACTCGCTATCTTTGTATGCATTCGTGGCCTGATAGCGGCTTTAATCTCACCAAACTCATACAGCCGATACACTTCATCTGTTGTACAAGAAAGCAATGTAGAAGCTTCTAAGGGGCTGAGCAGTACATCACCGATATTTCCTTTCGCGCTTGAAGGCACTGTTGCCATTAGCTGTGTAAAGTAAGCTAACACCTGTGCAAGCACGATATTGTGACTCAACTGGCGACTGGGTAACTGACGACAATCTTTAAGCAGAGCATCAAAGGCCTCATTGAAAAACATCTTCTTCCAATCTTTTACTCGAACAAGTTCTGCCTTATCTCTAAAGGCATCGAGGTCTTGCCACAATGACGTTGGCCAAGCGCCACAATATTCAATGAATGATTCGAAACTGAGGTCATCGATATCACCATAGCGATTTACATACCAAAGTAAAAAGCCATAACGCTCAGATAACATCATTTCCCCCGTTAGTAATCCCAAGGGTTTTGAATCATTCCCTGACAACCATTGAGCAACTAATACCTCAGCCTCAGGCGCATCTTCTACTCGTGAGTCTCTTAGTTCATAACCACATTCACATTGGCCAATACTCTCGGTACTTTGGTATTCAAGTCTCGATTTACACTCTGGGCAGTGATGAATCAGTTTACAGCCATGATGTTCACAAGCTTGGTGAGAGATAAACTGCCACTGCTGGCGAATGTAGGGGGCTTCGTTAATACACAGAGGGCAAATAGGCGTGAAGCGTTTGCGGAGAAAAGCATAAGGGTAGTCAGAACCAAATCTATGTACGGCTTTGTATTGCGGTGAGAATTGAGATTTTGAATGTGATAGCGCTAGGCGCAGTACACCAAAGTTGTTGAGCTTTAATTGGTTCTCAAGGTGGATAAGAACCCGCACCCGCATTTGGCTTGTGGTTTGAGCATGGTAGATATTGACTCGTTCGAGCTCTAAGGGGAAAGAACCAGCAATCGCTTCATGCTGATCCATGGTGTCGAACCAAATGTCTTCTGCGAAATGAGAAAATCGCTCGTAACCTTGCTCTTGCGATAAACGCAACAAGAAGCTTTCAAGCGATTCGTCAGAATAAAGTTGAATGTCTGTATTCACATGCCACCTAAACTTAGAATTTCTAAGTTTTAGTATCGGAGATATTTCATGCATTGCAACCATAGAGGCCAACATATTTTGAAAAAATGCCTATGAACTCATTCAAAATACGACAGAATCGCTTGGTTATCACAACTATGATGCGAAAGAGCTAAGAAAATTCTGCCCCAAAGCTTTTTGGGCCAAACGAACTGACCGTCTAGCGAGCATAGCAATAGACCAACTCAATCTAATCTGTGCTTTGGGCGCTAATACGGAAACTTTCCGCAGTTCTATCCCAAAATTCTCCTTCGTTCACACAATAGGTCGATTCATTTGTGTTTCATAATGGATGGCAGCAACATAGACGGAATGCAAACACAAAAAAATTTCGTCTATAAAGCGTTATATTTATTGGTAACTTATGAGATATTTTGATTGTACAACGTTTGACTATAAGAAGCTCAACATCGCAGAAACAGAAGAGCTAATTGAGAGAGATAAAGCTGCATATAAACACTCATTTCAGCAATGGATAAACTCTGAGATCGATAACATTGTTGAAAGGAAGTGGGAAATCGAGAATATCGGAGTGGTTGATGAAACTGGTGATTTTATCCGATTAATTAAGGAGGCTGAGTTATCTTACTCTCTTGGCGCATACTTCAGCTCGATTGCTTTAGTTGGGGTTGCTAGTGAAGATCTTTGTAGATACTTTGCCGAAAAGCAGGGGCATCAAGAACTAACTAACCAATCTCAATTTGATCGCACCAATAAGTTGAAAGAGCTAGGTGTCATATCAGCTTCAGTTCATAATAAATTTGATAAAATTCGTAAAGTTAGAAATAACTGCCTGCATTTTAACGAGGGTTTTAAATCCCAAAAACGTGATCATTTAAAAGTTGAAGCAGCTAACTGTATCAATGACCTAAAGTCGATTTATAAAGAACTTTTTTCATCTTTTAATGGTAAGTACAAGTTAGGCTCTTTAACTACTAGTGTAATTGAAGACTTTGCTCGTCAAATGGCAGACCAGACTTCTTTTGGAGATACTCTCAACACTGAAGAGTTCACAATGAAGTTAAGATATTTTATGACTAGTGAATTTGGAGAAGATATCGCAATTGCTGATTGTGGGTCACAGGTTGAAAGAGTTGGTTTGTTTCGTGTAGCAGATATCGATTTGGATAAACCGATGGAGATCGGATTGTTTGATCCTTCTATTGGTCAGCATGTGATTGTAGATTTGACTAATGAAAATATTCCGACATTACAAGAGCAAGATATAGAGGTTAACTCTAGTGTTATCGCCAGCATTATATCCACTACAAACCATCAAGGTATAACTGCTGATTGGTACTTGAGAAACATATATCGCGTGTCATAAATATAAAGCAATCAAGGTGACCCAACGCATGGTATTTTTCATTCTATCGTTGGGTTTCGTGTTTACGGTGGTATGGTTAAGTTTTGTTGTAGCGTTGCTCACACCTTAATCCAACATTATTTTACTTGGGGTTCAGCGTATGAGGATAACAAACTCTACCTTTAGAGGGGGTGAACCTTCTTCGGCAAATGCGTGTGTTGGGAGCAATGGTTCTCCTAGTTACGTTGAATATGCAAAGGGCTTCTCTAAAGCGGCTAACTTAATTATTGATAAAGCTCTAGACCGTGAAAATACACATTTTCATGTAGATGACATGGTATATCCTGCATGCTTTAATATGAGACATTCGGTTGAGTTAAGGTTAAAAGGCGCAATCGAAGACCTTGAAGTGATTGCTAAATGGAAAGGGGGGCGGATTGAATTCGACTTGGTAGGTTCCCATGATATCGGTAACATTTGGGCGTTTTTTAAACGAGAATCAGAAGCTCTAGATATTCGCTATCAAGCACTCAATGAAAAAATTGAACCTACCATATTAGATATCGCCGATGTTGATGCAACAGGTCAAACATTCAGA
Organism: Vibrio toranzoniae; assembly: GCF_024347655.1. Lineage (NCBI taxonomy): Bacteria > Pseudomonadati > Pseudomonadota > Gammaproteobacteria > Vibrionales > Vibrionaceae > Vibrio > Vibrio toranzoniae. Next base: position 2,142,928 of record NZ_AP025514.1, read on the forward strand.
TATGCCGTTGATCGAGAGAGTCAGAGGCACTTAACAGATGTTGCTATCATCAACTTTAATGTTTTAAAAGCTAAGTTTACCTCACTAGAAAAAGAGCTTGATAACTTACTCTTCCTTAATCAATTCCTCAGAGAGGAATATTCCCTAAACACATTCACAACAAAATTATCACGCCAACAATTATTCTCTTTGGCAGATGAACTTCCAAATATTGCTTCATGGAGAAATGATTCTTTTAAAGAGACTAAAAAGAAGCTCATGGAGCAGTTTTCCTTGGGAAGCCGAGACCTCAGTAAAGCAATAGACATCATTAAGTATAACTATGAATTAAATCATAAAATAGAATCTCGATTACCACTCAAAGGTATAGATGAGTATAACTTGATTTGGTTCTTAGATTTTTGGATGGAGTTAAATCCAGAGATATTATCTCGACAAAGTAAAAAAAGTGGCTTGGTTAAGCTTGATGTTGACTCAATAATGGAGTCGCTAGAACGTGACGCAAAGGTTAAAGCAAAGTTTTGGGAGAACTTGAATGGTTACTTAACACCTGAAAGCTTGGCTGGCTTAAATGCGATATTCTATTTTGCTAGGGATAAGAAATTTTCTGAAAGGTATGTTACCTCTTACGAAAATGAGCTGAAAGAATCAACAATGTACTTCAACGATGATAGCAATGGTGTGTGGAGTAGTATCATGCACATAGCTGATAAGACAAATTTTTTTGATAACTTAGTTATGAGCTTATTTTTCTTGCATTATAACGACTTAGCCGAAGAATTAATCGAAATTTATGGTGTAAGTGATGCATTTAATTGGTTAGATAAAGCAAGGACAAGAGAGCTATTCTCTCTCCCTGAGTTAGCTGGGTACTCACTCGTAAATCCAAGCAATCAGGTTGGGGATTAAATAGCTCTTGAAGTCACACGCTGGTCATAGGGTCACCAGCGTTGCTAAAAGCTGATTGAAGACATATTAAATGGCACTGACTTTATCGGCATACAGTCCTTTACGAATATCAGTTAAGTAGTAGTAGTTTTCATTGATTTGAGACACCACTCCACCGATTTCCCCAAACAGAGCATTAAAACAAAGATAATACTCGTTGATCGGAGGTTCTTCGCAAGTAATGTCTACATTAACCAATAACTTAGCAGGGAGTGAGTCAAATAAGTCGTCGTGACTATAATTATTATAGTAGTTATCAAACTCTCTCAAATCACATTCTAAATCATCCGAGTCTAAGTGTTGGCTGGACATAAACTCAGAGTAACCAGACTTTATCAACTCCATATCACTAAAAAACTCATCCAAGGTACCTTCTAACGTTGATGGGAGTTTCAATAATAATTCTTGGACAGAACCCATGTAATCTTCCAGCAAATCAATTAGTGCCTCCTTGTTCTCCTCCAAAGTAGGATAATCTGAAGTATCAACCCTAAGTGTTTCCCATAACTTTGCGAAACGAGCCTCTGCTAGCTCTTGACACTCCGCTAACTCTTTCTCGCTATAGCGTTCCTTATATACTCGAAGCGAGTCACAATCGTTCCAGTTCGACACAAAAAGGAAATCGTTGCCGATTTGCGCCATGATAACACCTTGAGATTCTGCAATTTCTTCAAGTTCGTAGATCAACTCAAACGACATTTTTTGGCGACTTAAAATCAGCGCTAACTCACTACGTTTCATTTTTAGTGGTGATATTGCATCCTTGCTTTCAGCCAGTAGTTTAGAAAAAGACTCAGCATCATATTGCATCTTCTATCCTTGCTTATTCGTGGTTATACATATGCAATCTTACACTCAACCTCAGTGAGCACAACAAGAATATGGTAGATATCAGGCTTTGATGCGTAATTCAGACAGAAAGCTAAAGCGCCTGAAGTGGTTTGATTTCAAAACAAAATACTGAGTTTAGGCATACCTAGTGTCTATTTCTAAGTACAGCTTTCTCCAGACCCTAAGTTTCCCGCCAGTACCGTGTTTCTTGACCTTCCATCCACTATCACCGTAGACCTTGGGGGCAAGTAACATCGATGGCTAGGCTGCTGCATGCAAGAAAAGAGGGAAGGATGTCCTGTTGTCATTCATGGATTGCTACATTAGCAAAGTCACTGGAAAACTTTTGTCCAGAACCTTCACCGTTGGCACTTCGTAACTCAGAAGTGTCCAAAAGTTTGTTGCAAACGTGTCTACTATGTCTGTGATCACCGAACGGTAATGTTATTGATTATCTAGGGCACAAATTATTGGATCCGAGAGTATCTCAAGCCGCCGCAGTACTACTTGGTTACCCTTGCAGCGGACCCGATTACTGGAGAAGTGCTACAGGCAAAACACTGAAAGAGATTGAAGCGGAATCTATTTAGATAAATGCAGCGATAACTCGCTGTTTAAATTGGCCTAACCTCAGTTCATCAAATGCTAAAGTGAACCCTGCATTATTTGAATCCATCATATCTGAAGTTTCTCCCCAACTGAGTAAGCTTGGTTGGGGTCGATTAGATTGAACGCTTTCCGATACAGTGCTTGACGGCAGGCGTATTTCATCAACACCACTCGGTACGTTGTTATCTTGTTTAATGTACATGCAGCTATCAGGAATATCCTGCTCAATTCTTTCAGCAAACCCAATCAAATTTTCTTCAGCAAAGGTATACAACCACGCTTCTTGGTTGGGTGAATCATTGATTCTTAAAATTCGCCCGAGTACTTGCCTGAAGTACAGTTCCGTTTTTACCGAACTCATATGGCAGCAAACCTGCAGCCTTGGAATATCTGTTCCTTCACTTATCATCCCAACACTGACTATCCATTGAACCGTTGAGTGACGAAAGGACTCAATCTCATTCAACGGATTATCATGATGATAAGTCACTAAGCATGCTGATTGATTAAAGTGCTCAACAAGTCGCTTTTGAATGTCCTTAGCGTGCTTAATAGAAGATGCGACCACCAAGCCTCCAGCACTTGGGGACTCTTGCCTTATCTGCGCTAGCTTTTGGCAACCACTATTTAATATGTAATTCATAGCGTCTTCGTTGTGAATGACACTTTGATAAGACACATCAAATTGTTTAAGGCAATCAAGAATAGAGGCGAAATGTTGATTGTCACTGCCAGCCTTAACACTCAGGTGTTCATTATCGATTAAAACGATTTTAGGGCGGCGGCATACTTTATCTTCAACGGCCTGTTGCAAACCGTATTGGTAATCGCAAACAACCTTGCCATCGGGGTCGGAATACTCAGCCATGACAATCGGTAGTCGATCAGAACGCCAAGGAGTGCCCGACAGCGCTAATGTGTAACGGGCAAAACCTTGGATCTTACTGACAATTTCTAACCCCCATGAATTTGACCGCCCCTCGTCATCAAACGAACAATGGTGGATCTCATCAAATACGACTAAGACTCGATATTTACTGACTGTGTTCCAGAAGTTCTCATCTAAAAAGCGGATGGATTGATAGGTGTAAGAGCCCTCAAGAGAACCCAAACCTCCATTAAAGGGACATTCCAGTTTCCATGAAAAGGTCTTTTGCATCCCTTCAGCAACATTCAGAGAGGGCGAGAAGCACAGCACTAGGTCAATCATGCCTTGTTCAAATAACCGACCCGCGACCTCGGCGGCCATAACGGTTTTACCCGCTCCAGGAGTCGCTTGGCAGAAGAAGTGTGAATGCTTGTTTGACGTAAATTTCTCGATAGCTAGAAATGCGCACTCGACTTGCCATGCTCTTAACATTGTGGAGCCTTGCTTTGGGCAACTTGCATCCAGTTGGTTAGTGCATTAATTCGGCCTAATAGCTTGGCTGAGCGCTCTCTTGCCGCATTAAATAGCGGCTGCATATCTTGCTTATTGTTTGGGAAACGCGTTAACAACGATTGGTATTCCTCAATCTCGCCTAGAGTAATCGCTAACTCGCCTTCATGCTGCTTCTTCTCTTGCTCTAGTGCGTTTAGAGAGCACTCTGGAGTTTGAACAGCTATTGAATCGACCTTAGCTTTCTTATTTCTAGCCACTCTAGGCTCAATTGTGAGCGCTTTGAATTCGTTAGTTTGATGGTAGCGTTTGTCTCTACGAGCCCCAATGACAGAAAGCCAGCCTTTCTCCTCAAATGATAGAAGTTGCTTATAAACATACTTCCGCGCATCGTCCTTGATCGGGAAGGCTGAAGCACTGTTTAGCAAAGCATCTCTAGCTTCTGTGACGGAGAAATTATCCATCCCTTTTTCAATCAATAGGTTAAACATGTGAGGGTTAATTCTGGTTACTTTCTTCATGTGACTCTTACAGGCAATAAAAACTTAGGATTGCTAAGTATACAAAAATCAGTAAAACTTAGACAATCTAAGTTATCTAAAGGTTGAAAAGAAATGTGTAAGTGCAAAAAGACAACCCCATCCCTGCGAGGCTCAAAGCTGCGCGTAAAAAAGCCAAGATCACCCAAAAAGATTTAGGGGTGAAAATTGGTATGGAGCAAAGTTCTGCTAGCGGTCGTATGAATCATTACGAGAAAGGCAGGCATGTACCTGATATTGGTACGCTTGAGCGCATGGCTGAAGAGTTAGATGTGCCTCTAAATTACTTTTTTTGTAAAAGCGATTTAAGTGCGGAACTGGCGTGTGCGATTGATAAGATGAGTGATGAAGAGAAGGCGGTGCTGTTGGAGAGCCTAAAGAGCGAGAAGTAATACTTAAGCTTTAAGTCCATTTTTGCTCAATAACATACTCAATGGAATTGCATCCGTAAATCGCGGAGCAAGTATCTTATCTTCTACAGCAATGGCATTCAGGTTGTAAGACGATCCAGAGTCAATTTGATGAAGACGAAGCTCCTCGATAGAACAATTAAAAGGGTTGTCCAAGTAAGGGAACTTAAATGAAAAGGTACGTGACAATATCGCTTTATCTATCGTATCAACGTTCTCACTGAAACTCATAAGTAGTGCGTCTTTCAAGAAGTGCTTTAACGCTCGGCACTCCCCTCTACACATAATAAACAAAGGATATAACACTTCATTTTTTGTAAGCACCGGCGGTTCATCAAAGCCCATTCTCACACTCAAACCAGCGACAAATTTAGCAAAGTGCTTTTTTTGCTCCAAGTCAAAACTATAAGATGCCGTTCCACTCGAATGGCTGTTAGCTTTCAACAGCTTGAAATAGTTAATCTTTCGTCTCCAACTTAATCGCGAATTCCATTGTGGCTCTGTCGCTATTACATCAGCATATGGCATAACAACCAGCACAAACGAGACTTTTGCTTCTTCACTTATATATTTGAACGTATTAGCAATAGCTTGCCTTTCTCTGCTGTAGAAAACTCCACAAGCTCTTGAATTTCATTGACGATAATCAGCTCAACAGATTTACGTTTAAGTTGCTTTACAACAGCCTCACCAAGAGCAATTTCATTACGTCGTCGAGTACCTCTTCCCCCTGACTTTCCATCTAAATCGACTAAAAATTGCGTAAGCGTGTTCTGTTCATTTATTCGGCTTGGCACTCTGGTGCTAAGAACAGGTTGTTTGCTCCAAGTTCCACTCGACGGAAAGCGTGATAGATAGTTGTTAATCAAAGCCGTCTTTCCACTTCCGGCCTCACCAGTTAACAAGAAAGACTCCGGTTCACCGCCAAGGGAGTGATTAAAACGAAGCTGATCGAAGATAGAATAGATATCAGTTATAGATGGATACTCGATAAAGCTGGTTTCAAAGGACTTTAGTTGCTCAAACTGTCTAGATGTTAAGTTCAAATCAATACCCCTCAATATCTTCAAAGTCATCATCAGCTACTTGTTCTGAAACATCGAACACGACCGCAGCTTCTTTTTTGGTCGGAGTTGTAAGGATTGAGCTTGGACCCTCTGAGCCCACATCATTGAACTTTGCTAATTTCGAAGTATTACCCGTTTTAGGCAAGCTACCCTTATTACTTTTGGCACTGCGGAACCTGTCGGTTTCTTCCCTAATACGTTTCTTCATATACAGAAATGTATCCGCAAGCGCCTCATCATCAGCAAGCTGCTTAGTATTGAGCCTGCGTACTTTTTGTATGCGCTCATGTTCAAAAAGGGACAGTCCTTTTGTATATCCACTGTTGTCTACCGCTGGAATTTTTATGTACCTCTTTTCCGATTCTAGGTAAACATGGATGTAGCTGATATCTGAAGGGTCTGTTTTGGTCTTAACAAACAACTTTTTGCCATTGTTGGACACCCAATATTTACGGTATTCAATAAGTTCTGAGGACTGATAGCGTAGGTTATGAAGCCTGAACCCTGCCACTCCAATAGTTCGGTGTCTAAGCAAACCTAGCTCAACTCTCAACTGCTCCTTCTCAGCACCAACGTAGTAGGAGGGAGTCCATTCCGATTGGTTCCACTTGTGGTATGGAATATCACGTTCTCTTGAATCTGGTGCCATGTGGTAATAATCGACAATCCATTTATGAAGTAATTCAAGAAATACAGAAACTCTAACCACCGCATCCTTCTTTGGGTTGTAATCTTGTAGTTGAGTAGGGTTGGTGAATGTTTTTCCAGGTAGTGAATTCACTAACCCTTTATTCATCTGATCAAACAGCTTTTCGATCCCTGACTTTCGCCAAGGTTTAGCAGTTTGACTATATTGAATGTCAGTTACGAATGGCCTTAAAGAGTCTTCTAAGCTGTCGGTCCAAAATTCAGCGCCATTATCAACAACTAGGTAGTCAATCTTTCCGTGACATGGCCAATCATTTTTTATAGAAGGGTAACTATTTTTCAACCAGCTTTTATCTATTAAAGTATTAAGCAAAGCCTTGCGCACAGAGTCGAAACTGGGATCTCTAAAATTCACACTCAACCCTACGATACACTTACTGAAGCGATCATAAAGCATCGTCAGATAGGGGCGCCCTAAAGGAATATCTAACTCATCATCAATCAAAATCACCGGTACTGGGGTATGGTCAATTTCTACATATTCCATTGGTTTGGTCGAAGCTACTTGCTGACCAACCGAACGAAATTCTCTGTCTGCGTATCGTTTGCCAAACCTGGCAATCGCTACCTCATAAGGAGGTAAGTCGTGTATTCGATTGTAAAAAGAACGTTCAGCAATTGGCTTTATTTTACCTTCGACAATCTCACGATTTATTTGAATCACTCGACTCTTATAGTATCGGTATGCTTCAGCAACGCTAAGTCTTTCTCGGGTAAGGTATATGCTGTTAATTGCTTCATCGACCAAAGATTGAGAATCGATTTCTTTTTGTCGGTTGCCTTTAAACGTATGCCTTGGAATAAGCGCACATGGATCTCTTCCTGACTCAAAGTAGGACTTTGTCCATGTTGCTAAGGTTCGCCAACTCGGAGGAGTAAGCTGTAATTCAGATTCAACGAGACTTAAGATGGGATTCAGGTTTTTCTCGGTCCATCCACCTTTTAAACGTTTTTCCACAAACGCGATGACTTTGATACGACGGAGAACTTCTTGTTGTACCTTCTTTGATTGGCTATCGATAGTTGAAGGTATTTCAATAGGTTCTTGTATTAGCTTTATTGGTAATTGCTGCGACTCTTCTTCTGAAGCTTCAAACTCATCAAAGAACCCAAATATGTTGTTAGAGTCCGATGGCATACTTAACACCAAACGTAAGTTTCAAGGCCAAAGCCAATATTGTTGAGGTCTGTTTTGATTTGCCCTGAAGAGATCCAAGGAAGAGTAGAGATAAGTGTGTCCTGTTCCGATAATCCGAAATACAAAGACACCTCTTGTAGCTGCACCATTTGTTTACATTGAATAAACGCTAACACTAACTTTTGAAACTCAGTCACAGTTCGCAATCCGGAATAACGATGCAGTAACTTAAAGTTATCTAACGTCGGTCCCATTCTAATTTGTTTCTCAGTAACCAAAACTAAGCGTCTGTTGAACTCATTCAACGCCACTCTTTGTTTCTCTTCAAATCTATTCCTGAAATCAGGTTTGAGAATCTGACTAGAGTGTTTTACTTCGAAGAGGATTGACTGCTCGTTGTGATCTGTTACTAAAAAATCTGGGGTATATCGGCACTTACGATTATTGAATTGATAGTGGAAGCCAAAAGGTTGAGAGGAAAAACTTTTAATATTTGCGTTATATTCGAGGTGAAAGCAGAAATCGAACTCCAAAATGGAGAGAGTGCGAACAACAGCATCATTCTTCAAGCTCATGAACTTACAGATGTTGTGTACGTGAGATGATTTCTTGGTTTGGTCGAACATAGCAAATCACTTTTGTTGTAAACCTACAACAAAAAATAGACTATGAAGACTTATGGTGCAAATATGAAGAAAGCCTGCAATTTATGCGAACATATATTGCAGGCTTCATAAGGGGTGGGAACCCAGCCACATCCCGGCACACAAGTCACTCGCTGCGGCTGCTCCCTTCCAGGCCTGACCGAGTTCACGAGTTATTGTTGCGGGAGGACCAGGCCCCCATAGATTCGTTTTCTAAGAGGTTTGCCTCAAAGAGTGATTGGATTATTCAGCATCACAGCAACCATTGCAAGCCCTTACACCTTATTTTTTAACAATTGCTGTTTAAGTGCTTATCCTTTATCCAAACCACTAAAAAATTGTAGGTAAATTCACCATTTACCTACATTTAAAAGCGATGGTTTTTATTGCTCTAGATATCGATGTCTTCGCTATCCTCTGTCCTAATGATGTAATCTGTCATCCATGCGGTAGTCAGCAAGCATAGCCAAACCACAAAAACAGGGCTTGGCACCTCAATACTTGGGGTGACCACCAAAACAGCAAACCCTACGGTTGGCAATGTCCAACACAATAACTTATTCCAACGAAAGGTTTTCAAGCGCGTTAGAGTTTCCATTGAAGCCATAATGCCGGTCACACACAAGGCAACCAAAGCCGCATAAGGTAAATCGGCTATCCATAATGGCAGTATTAAGCCTAATGACCACCAGCTGTGTCGGCTGGCTGGCTTAAGATGATTTGCCGCCCACCAAATCACAATGATTGATAAGGTTTGAAGTGTAGTAACCCACGGAACACCTTCAAGCTTGCCTGCTGATTGCGTGACCATAATTCCGACCTGTAAGGTGGTCACGATCAGGCCAGAAATAATCACGACAGACAAACTACTTCTTCTTGAAAAGACCACCATAAGTAGTGGGAATAGCACCCATGCGCTGACAGAAAGTGTGATTGGCTGTAAAGGAAGGGTTAAACCGTAAGTAGTCATGGAAATAAGCAAAGCTAATCCTGCAATCCCTCCTTGCGGTAAAATCCATAGCGCAGGAATGACCATCGCAAGTACTGGGATGTCACCGTCACTTAAACTGATTGCTCTCGCGCAAATAACCGCTAATAATGTTGTGATTAGAAACTGAAATGTCGAAAACACCATAGCTCTCTCCTTCTACCGATCCGTGGTATTAATGAACTAGGAAATTTTAGTATGGACCAATTTTTGAGCCAAATCTTTGCTGTGATTCACCAAATTCCATATGGAAGAGTAACAACTTATGGAGACATAGCACGTTTTTCAGGTTTTCCGGGCTATGCGCGGCACGTAGGAAAAGCGCTGGGGAATTTACCAGAAGGAAGCAAACTGCCTTGGTATCGAGTGATCAACAGTAAAGGAGAGATCTCTTTGAAGGGTGATTCGTTTGATCGTCAAAAGAAACATATGGTTGAAGAAGGGATTGAAGTAAGTGACGCAGGAAAGGTCAAACTCAGAATATACAAATGGCAGCCCTAGAGCTGCCATCAACCGCCGATTCAACTGGCTAAGTTAAGCTAATCAAGATGCCTTAAAAGTGGTACCCACTACTAATTAACGAACACCAACCAAGCGTAGGTCTGCTTGTTGCGTGTTTTCTACGTCGGTAATCACTGACTTAATCGTATCAGTTGTGAAACGCAGTTTGCCGTCAACATGAATCGTTGCGCGCATGTTGTAACGGTGGTTAGGTTGAATTTTGTTGTTGTCGTAGCTCAGCTCAAATGCGAACGGTACTTGCTTACCGTCAGTGGTGAATTCTTGAGTTGCGATCACAGTTGATGGCGCGTCAGCCAATGAAATATCTTCTAGCGTTACGGTAATCACTGCATTCTCAGGCAATGCAATTCTTTCGCGGTAACTTACTGTTCCTGAAATGACTTGAGCGCTGTCTGTAACCACTTCCTGAGAAGTGCTGGTTTCTGATGTTGCTTGGCAGCCAACAAGTAGACCAAATGATACTAAAGATGTAATAAGAATTAGAGCCTTTTTCATATTCAATTTCTCTCAACATGTTTACCGGATTCGGCAAATCTACACACCGATTATAAGAGAGCTTTTATATTCTGTCTTGAAACCCTATGATTTATTGACAGATATCTGACTAAGCTAAATGATTAGCATCATAATCTGACACTCATTTTACGAAGAGGAATGCTGGCGATGAGTCAACCTTTACAAGAATTACTAAGTTTACTTCAGCTAGAGAAACTGGAAGAAGGTTTATTCCGTGGGCAAAGTGAGAACCTCGGTCTGCCACAGGTTTACGGTGGTCAGGTACTGGGACAAGCGCTTTCCGCTGCTCGCTATACCGTTCAAGACGACCGTAGCGTTCACTCGTTCCACAGCTATTTTCTATTCCCCGGCGATCCTGAAAAACCCATTATTTATAATGTTGAGAACCTAAGAGATGGACGCAGCTTCAGCACGCGCCGGGTTAAAGCGATTCAAAATGGCCGCCCTATTTTCTATCTCACGGCTTCTTACCATGGTGATGCTCCAGGCTTCGAACACCAAAATGAAATGCCAAACATCCCTGGACCAGAGAACTATGCATCGGAAACCGAGTTAGCGAGCCACATTGCTGAATTTCTACCAAAGAAGCTACGCAAAACCTTTTGTGGCGAAAAACCGATTGAGATGCGCCCTGTAACGGTCGTAAACCCACTCAATCCTAAGAAGACGGAAGCGAAACAGTACCTTTGGGTAAGAGCAAATGGCGCGGTGCCAGACAACCAATTGATTCACCAATACTTGCTTGCTTACGCATCGGATTGGGGATTTTTGGTGACGGCGCTTCACCCTCATGAAGTTTCTATCATGACGCCGAACTTCCAAGTAGCGACGATTGACCATTCAATCTGGTTCCACCGCCCATTTAAGATGGATGAATGGCTTCTTTATGCGATTGAAAGCCCGACAGCAGCGAACACTCGTGGCTTAGTTCGCGGTGAAATCTTTAATCAGAAAGGTGAGCTCGTAGCGACAGCCGTTCAAGAAGGTGTGATGCGCTTTACTAAGTAAACCATTCAACACGCACTCCAAACAATAAGGGGCTAGGTATCATACCTAGCCCCTTTCTATTCATGACGTCAACAAAGAGTCGTTATTCAGGAATAAATAAACTCTATTCAGTTTCTAGCGTCGGCTCGAATTCACTTTGAACTCGCGTTTTAATGCCATCACTCGCGTCTCGCAGTAGATTAAATGGCGATAGCACCACCCCTTTCACAGCACCTTCTGCAGCGCCTTGAGCGAGTGCTTTACTCTTATCGGCCAGTAGATTTGCTTGCTCCAAAATTCCCGGTACTTCGGCTCTCAGCATTTCAGATTCAGCCACAACAACAGGGATAGTTTGTTCGCGGTAAGATTTACTTTCCGCAAGCATTGGTGGCATCACATCGACACGGTAGCGTTTCAATTCCGTCAGTGTTGGTGGGATAACCTCGGTTCTTACCTGCTCGACTTCGGTGCGAACATTTTTCACTTCATCCAAAATCGCGGGAATTTTGTTGTCGACTGACGCCACGGTTTGATTTACGCCATCGATCGTCTTTCTGACTTCTTCGACTGTGTTTAGCACCTGAGGAGCAAGATCGCTGACATGTTCAGCCAGTGCTAATAACTCTTCTACTTTGAGCCCTTTAGTGAGCCCCGATATGTCTTCGATGACTTGCGGGTAAGTATCAACGATTTCACCGACTTTATTGGTAAACGAGTAGATGGTGTAGCCCAAATAAAAAATGGAGACAGCTAACACCAATTGGATAGCGGTAGAGACTTTTGCAAACATGAATAATCCTTTTCTTTATCGCAGAGGCGAGATCTAAACTGAGAAGATAGTTAAACTTAGAAGATAGTTAAACTGGAGCGATAGTTAACATTTAGCTAGGTGTAGCCTAAAGAGGCAATGCCGTCGTGTACTTCAATGGTTCCATGGCAAACGTCGAGGTCACATTTGAAATCCCCTCAATGCTGTTAACTAAGCGTTTATAGAAGTCATCAAAGCACTTCATGTCTTTAACCTGCACCTTCATCATATAATCATATTCGCCCGCCATGCGATAGAACTCCATCACTTCTGGAAATTCCGACACAGTATTCACAAAACGACCATACCACTCATGAGAATGATCACTGGTTTTCACTAATACGAACGCAGTAAAGGAAAGATCCAGTTTTTCCGGGTTCAGCAGTGCGACTCTTTTCTCAATAATACCGTTCTCTTCGAGGCGCTTAAGCCTTTTCCAACAAGGCGTTGTGGTGAGGTTGACCGCTTCAGAAATATCGTTCAATGACAGCGTACTGTCTTCTTGCAGTAATCCTAATATCTTTTTATCTACGGCATCAATCATATTTCCACCAAACGGTATTTAAGAGAAAAATTTTCTACAATTTAAACAAAACAAAGCAAATATGGCAAAGTTTTTCTCCGGGATTATCGCTAAATTAGGACCATACCAATCCTAAAAATTCCTACAAAAAATCAAGAGAACGCCTATGTGTACTGACCATCAATGGATTAACAATGCAATTCGAAAAATTGAAGCTGACTACCAACGTTCAGCGGATACGCACCTTATCAAACTCGATTTACCAAGTATCGAAGGCATTGACATTTATCTCAAAGATGAAAGTACACACCCAACGGGATCATTGAAGCATCGTTTAGCGCGCTCTCTATTCTTATATGCTATCTGTAATGGTTGGGTTGGCCCAGAAACAACCATCATTGAATCTTCGTCAGGCAGTACAGCTGTGTCTGAAGCGTACTTTGCTCGCCTACTTGGCCTTCCGTTTATTGCGGTAATGCCAAAATGCACAGCAAAGAGAAAAATAGAGCAGATTGAATTCTACGGCGGTCAAGCGCACCTTGTTGATCGGTCTGATCAAATCTATGCTGAGTCTCGTCGTTTAGCTGAAGAACTGAATGGTCACTACATGGACCAATTTACTTACGCCGAGCGCGCAACTGACTGGCGTGGTAACAACAACATCGCAAACTCAATTTTCAATCAAATGCAGATGGAAGATCACCCAGTTCCAACGTGGGTGGTAATGAGCCCTGGAACAGGAGGAACTTCAGCGACTATTGGCCGTTTTATTCGCTACCAACAACATGAAACTAAACTTTGTGTTGTTGACCCTGAAAACTCAGTATTCCACGAATACTTCCAAACAGGCAACGCGGACGTGAAAGGCAGTACATTCAGCAAAATTGAAGGCATTGGTCGCCCACGAGCAGAACCAAGCTTCATTCCTGGTGTGGTTGACGAAATGCGTAAGATTCCAGACGCAGCAAGCATCGCTACCACACATTGGTTGTCTGACATTCTAGGCCGCAAGGTTGGCGCATCAACCGGTACTAACATGTACGGTGTACTTCAACTGGCAAGCGAGATGAAAGCGCGTGGCGAGAAAGGTTCTATCGTGACTTTACTGTGTGACAGCGGCGAGCGTTACTTAGACACTTACTTCAATGATGAGTGGGTGAACAACAACATTGGTGACCTACAACCTTACGCGGCGAAGTTAGAAGCTTTCTCGCAAACGGGCGAGATCGTTTAAGGGCGATAGTACGTACCTGTTACAAAATAAAAAAGAGCCCTTAATGGGCTTTTTATGTGCCAGTGGTAACAGATCAAACAAGATCATTAAATGAGATTTACGAACGTTCAAGGGCTTTGTTGCTTAATTCAGAGATAAGACATACTTGCGCCATTATGCTTGGTTATTCAACGATATACTGAGTTTCAGGCATACCTAGCCACGTAAGTTTGTTTAGCGCTTTGATCAGGGCGTAAGCCTCGCCAACTTGAGCGTTGTAGTTCCTCAGGCTTAACTTCCCACCTAACAACTGTTTCACACGATACATTGCTGTCTCTGACTAGCGAGCGCTTATGGTAGCCATAACGCTGTTTCCACTTCTTGTTAGAGCCGTATAACTTCTGACAACCTAAGGTTAAATTATGAGGGCGTCCTTGCTGCCAGAAAGCAGCCCCTTCTCATGACGGAATGAGCGGAATCGCTCGCTTGACTCGTATAGCATATGGCAATTTTTTGTGTCATAAGCTCCATCACCTGATATCTCAATGATTTTTCGACGTGTTTGCTTAAGTAAGTTGGGGAGCACTTCGGCACCGGTTACGTTAGATAAACTCAGCTCTACTGCGACTATTTCGTGGGTACGTATCTACAGCAATATGCAGCTTACGCCAGACTCTGCATTTCCCGTCAGTTCCATGCTTCTTGACCTTCCACTCGGCTATCGCTTCCTCATCGATCCAAAAGGTCAGAGAGCCGCGATTTATTAAGGCTTGATTGTACAATTTCCAGTTGGTTGTTTTGTAACGAGGTTTCGGCATTCTGCTATAGCTATTTAATGGGTGTAGCCGCTCAGATCGTAGCTTCTTGATTTAGTTCCATCGATTTAAGCAACAAAGCCGATAAAATATGAAACTTTATATTAAAAAAGTAATTAATAATATAGACAATACAAAATTGTATATCTAATGAATAAAAATATGCACCGATAACCTTTGGTTATTAATTTATGACCACAGAACCCTGACCATATTACAAGTAAGGTTTTTATTTTACACAACCCTGACTTGACCATTTTAAAATGTAGATGTAATTTTCAAATTCATTATAAAAAGTTAAAAAATCACATATTAAACAAAATATTTTCAATATATTAAAAATAAAACACTAGAACTAACAATATTATTTTAATTAAAGGTAAAAAATGAAAATAAAATTAAAAAATGTATTCATTCCATCATTATTACTAGCAAATTTATTATCATCGAATGTAAATGCAACGAATTTAGAAGATAGAGTTCATCACTTTGAAAAACTAGGCTGGAGCATCGGAGTCACGGTATTAGAGACCGATAATGGAGAAAAAGAATCAATACATGGCGATAAACGTTTCCATTTTAATAGTACAATTAAAGCGTTAGCATGTGCAAATATCCTAGAAAAATCGGATAAAAATATCATATCATTAGATGATTCAATTAAATTAAAGAAAGGTGATATCGTTACTTACTCTCCAGTAACTAAAGATTATGTTGGGAGAAATTTAACACTAAAGCAGGCTTGTGATGCTACTTTAACATATAGTGATAATACAGCAGCAAACTACACAATCTCCGCAGGAGGCGGACCGAACGGGCTTACTAATTTTATGCGCTCAATAGGTGATGATGTTTTGCGTTCAGATCGCTACGAACCAGAACTAACCAAAAATATAGAATATGATATACGAGATACAACGACAACAAATGCGATGACTTCAAGTTTAAATAAAATTTTATTGGGCAATGTTTTGTCAGATAGTTCAAAAAAACAATTAAGAGCCTGGATGGAAGGCAATAAAGTTGCTGATAATCTCTTAAGGGTATCCCTCCCTTCTGGCTGGTCAATTGCTGATCGTTCAGGTGCAAGTGATTATGGTGTTCGGGGTATAATTGCACTGGCCTGGTCAGAAAGTAACTCCCCAGTAATCATTGCGATGTATGTGAGAAAGGAGGGTACATCTATGGCAGAGCGAGACCAAGTTATCGCAGATTTAGGTCATGTTATTTTTGATAAATATCAATAACTATAGACTTTATAAATAATCAACTCAATTTCATTTGGGTTGATTATTTAGCTGCAAGCTCATGATACATCAACTTATTATGGCTTTGTTGCGCAATTCACTGTAGGTACAACTCAGCCCCATTTAGTGTACTTTTTGATCATCATAATGCTGTTTCAAATACTTGTTTGAAACGTATAACTTCTGGTAATCAATCGCTATATTTTTGGTGTTCACACTCCCAGAGGACTTGACCTTACCTTGGAGTGATGAACGCGATCGCTCGCTGAGTCTAAATAGCATAGTGGCAAGCTTTCTTCTCGGTATGGAAGCCAACACAATATTAAATAAATTTTTTAATTCTAATGGATCATCAATTAAATTATAGTATATTTAGTTGTCTATAATTTTTATGCATAACGAATAGCTTATTATCAGTCTATAAACAGCAGCAACAACAGTACTTTTAAATCAGTTTAATTTTTTCAAAAGGAAATATCATGATGGGAAAAAAACATTGGTCAAAAACTCAACTTTTGCATGAAGTAGTAACAAACCCAAATATTTTAATCAAAGGAAAACATAGTTATTATAGCGATTGCTGGGACAATGGGTTCGAGGAATCAGTTGTCAGATACTTGCATGGTGATGAAGTTAGCCAACAGTGGGAACCTCTTTGGGAAATAGACAAACTTCATATTGGCAATTATGTTTGTATAGGAGCTGAGTCCATTATATTAATGGGAGGTAATCATACTCACAGAGCTGATTGGTTTTGTCTCTACCCTTTTATGGAATACATAGACCAAGCTTATGTTGGAAAAGGAGATACCCATATTGGGGATGGCGCATGGATCGGTATAAGGAGTATGATCATGCCGGGAGTTTCCATAGGAGAAGGAGCTATTATTGCCGCTAATAGCCTTGTTACGAAGAATGTTGCACCTTACAGCATTGTTGGAGGCTCCCCAGCTAAGTTTTTAAAATATAGATTCGAGCCTTCTATCATTGAAGAGCTATTAAAATTAAAAGTTTATGATTGGTCTGAAGATAAATTCGAAGCTCTTAAAAGTGATTTATGCTCTTCTAATATTGATTCGTTAAAAAAGTCAGCTTCTATTTATGATTCGAGTATATGATATATACCTGATATAAACTTGTCATATTGATATGGTGGTAAATGTACTTACACCATGCTAGGACGTGAACGTAGTTTGATGGATTTATTTTGACTAGCTCGTTACTCATTTAATCATAGGGATAACATCTCAAGTAAAGGTTCAAAGACAACGGAACGTAATATGTATCAAACTACTTTCAGTTTATAATCTGGCTGTCTACGCCAAATTACCCCTACCCTAAAAGTCTTTTGACCCCACTTCGTTTCGTTTTATTCAAGATAACCATAATGACTCCTTTTTGATGAGTCAGCACGATTTTAATGGGGAAGAAGTGAGTCAATATTAGGTTCAGCCTTTATCAAATCTTTCATATAGTTGATCATGTGATCGTAGATTAATACGAGAACTCTCATCCGCATTGAATGAGAATTCCATTGTGTAGACTTTTGCTGGCTAGTTTTTAGAGCAGGAATTTATAACCTAGCGAAATCATCAGTAGAGTGAGTGAGACTGATATGGTCCGTTGAATCAGTTTGGCACCATACTTCATGGCCGATGAACTCCCGACATGGTTACCAAGTAAATTCATTGCTGCTAAAGGTATTGCCAGCATATATAGGACATTACCTGCAATCATAAATGCGAATAATGCGCCTATGTTGGAAGAAAAGTTAAACAGCTTTGAAGTCGCTGATGCCGAAACTAAATCGAATCTAAGTAAGTAATGTAAGGCTAGAATTAAAAAGCTACCTGTACCTGGACCAAAAAATCCGTCATAAAAACCAATGACAAATACAGCGGCTGGAACGCCAAATAAAATGACTTGTTTGTTGATTGGGTCTGAATTTTCTTCATTACGATTCTTCTTAGGAATGAAAGATAAAATAATTCCGAACGGAAGCATAAAAAGAATGATTTTTCCGATTGTGTCAGGGTCAAAGTAAAGGATCGCTTGTGCACCCGCATACGCACCAATGAGGCCGGCTGGGATACCAGTTGCCGCTGCGGTCCAAATTACTTTCTTATTTCGAACAAAATTTCGAATAGCTGCGATAGTACCTAATGTGCTGACAATTTTTTCTTGCCCCAGAGCCAATTGAGGCGGTAATCCTGCAAGGATAAATGAAGGAACTAAGATTAGCCCTCCACCGCCAGCTACGGAGTCAATAAAACCGGCCGCAAAAGCCGATACCATTAATGCTATTAGTATCAAAAGTGTAATGTCGTTACCGAAGAGTTCCATACTGAAAAGTTCCTGTCGAAGTTATCGATCGTAGATTTTGAAAAGTACAGAGGTATCCATGCGACCAAAACCTTGCTGCTGTAGAGTTTGATATTCACTGTCTACTTTTTCTGTTAGCGGAAGCGTAACACCCATCTTATTAGCTTCATTTAGGCAAATGCTGAGATCTTTATGCATCCAGTCAATAGCAAAACCAAAATCGAACTTATCTTGCGACATAGTCACGGTTCTATTCTCCATTTGCCACGAACCTGCGGCACCATGCTTTAATACATCAACTAATTGGTTAATATTGAGATCTGCTTTTTTTGCCAGAAGGAGACCTTCGCTTAGCCCTTTTAATACACCTGCAATACAGATTTGATTAACCATCTTACTGCGCTGTCCCTGCCCATTTTTACCCATTAAAGTCGATTGCTTACCATAACTTTGCATCACGGGCTCTACGTGTTCAAAAACCGTTTGCTCACCACCACACATAATTGTCAGAGCTGCATTTTCAGCTCCTGCCTGACCACCTGATACTGGAGCATCGATAAACGAAACATTCTTTTCCATACATGCCCTGGCCAATTCCTCTGCAAGCTCTGCAGATGTTGTCGTGTGGTCAACCAAAACAGAGCCTGTAACCATACTTGCGAGTACACCGTCTTCGCCATATACAACACTTCTTACGTCGTCATCATTCCCTACGCATAAAAACACAATGTCACAGTTAGTCGCAGCTAACCCTGGAGTTGGCTGGTATTCACCAGAAAATTCTTGCGCCCATAATTTTGCTTTGCTTTCTGTACGATTAAACACTTTGGTCTTGTACCCTGCTTTTGCAAGATGACCCGCCATTGGAAAACCCATTACACCTAAACCAATAAAAGCGACGTTGTTTGATTTCATTTTATTTTCCTTAATCTTTTCCAATATGTTGAAATTCTGGGAAGGCTGGAACGATACGCTCTAATGTACTCATCCCAAACAGGCGAGCTAGCCAGCGGTCTGAACCATCCGATCTGGATTTAAAACCTTCACGGCTATGTAAAAGCCGTTGGTTCTTAATGATCAGTAATGTACTTCTTGAACACTTTGTTTTTTAAGTGTCCCTACCTTTTCTTTTAGCATTTCTTAAGCCTAATTTGATGTTGTTATAGTTTATATTGAGTTATATCAATATTGTTTAAGTATAGATTATTTCTTAAATTGAACTATGTCAATGTGGGGTTTTGTTTTTATTTAAAAGAGTAAAAACTAAAAAGACATATGTTATAATCGATTAAAAACCAGGATTGTCCGGGGAGGCACCTTGTGAGCAATAGTAAATTCATTCATATCGCAGAAGTTATAGAGCAGAAAATTGAAACAGGTGAGTTCCCGCCAAGCTCAAAGCTACCCACTCATCGATTACTTGCAAAGGAGCTAGGCACTACACCTGCAACCGTTGCAAAAGCTTATAAGTTGCTTAATGACAAAGGGTGCTTGGAGTCATTTATTGGACGCGGTACGTTCGTTCGAGCTAACTCAGAACTTGATAAAGCCATCCAAGCTCCCGATAAAGAAGAAAACTATAACTTCTCTATACTTCAACCCTGTCTAGAAAGAAATGTACCTGCGTTGAAAAATGCCTACCGACAATCAGCGGATTTACTGACCTCTGACGTTGTTGGATATATTGAACATTCAGGGCATGACGCTCATAGAGCGGCTGGGGTTAAATGGGCGGAAAAATACGGCTTAGAGGGAGCAAACAGCGGGAATATGTTATTGACGAATGGGGCTCAACACGCTTTGTCTTTACTCATTGATGCTTTAACAAAGCCTGGTGATACTATTCTAGTCGAACGACTTACCTACCCAGGCATTCTGGCCATTGTAAACATGTCAGACCGTCATGTAATTGGTGTCGATCTTGATGAGTATGGTTTATGTCCAAAAGCTTTGGCGAGTGAAATTGATGCACACCAAGCCGCCATGGTGATAACAGTTCCTAGCCATCAGAACCCAACAGGACTCTCAATGCCTGAATCCCGAAAAAAGGAAATAGCACAAGTTATTAACGATAAGAGAGTGTGGTTAGTTGAAGATGATATTTATTGCTTTTTAGATGATGAACCAATACCTCCAATAGCTAATTTTGCTCCAGATTATACGTTCCACATTTCGGCACTATCTAAAGCTATCAGCCCTGCTATGCGTTGTGGTTACTTAAAAGCCCCAGAAAGTCAGATAACAGCTCTCAATGCTAATATTAGGACTAACATTTGGCTTGCGTCTCCAATTAATTTTATTGCAGCGACTTTGTTGATTGAATCCGGTGATGCTTTTCGGTTAGCGGATCAACAAAGAGAAGTTGCGAATGAAAGGCAGAAGATGGTGAGGGAGATTTTTACTTCTATAGAGTTCACGGCGTCTGGATATCATATTTGGTTACCACTACCTGCTCATTGGCAGCCAGATCGATTTGCTATGGAAGCCAAAAACCGAGGTGTAATAGTTACTAGCGGTAGTTACTTCTGTGCAAATAATGAAAGTACGCCACATGTCAGATTATCTTTGATGTCTATTGGGAATGAGACTCGATTGAGAGATGGTTTGAATCAGCTCCAACGATTATTGGACTCTGACATTAATGGCTTTTTCCCATATTAAGGAATCGAACAAATGGTTTTGAAGTAACTAAGGTGTAAATTAGCTTGGTGAGCCTACCCTTTTGAATCGCCACCATACCAGTAAACACAAGCTCTCCACATTATGATAAAACCTCAACCCAATTGAATCATCAGGAAAACAGAGGCAAATATCGTTATCAGAGATGATGAGTCGAGTCTTTGCATCAATAACCTAGCAATGTAGACTCAATACTCATAGACAATAAAACTCATAAAAGGAAGAGATTGTGGCGCAATTTAAATATAAACAACTAACCCAAGAAGAACAAGATAAGCTAGATGCTGCAGCATTTCGTCGACTATTGGCGCATTTAGACTCTAATAAAGAGGTCGCTAATATAGACTTAATGATTTTAGCGGGCTTCTGCCGAAATTGTTTTAGCAAATGGTATGCTGCTGAAGCTGAATCTATAGGCGCTGACCTGAATTTAGACGACGCTCGAGAACGTGTCTATGGGATGACATATGACGAATGGAAGAGTAACCACCAACCAAAAGCGACTCCAGAGCAATTAAAAGCATTTGAAGCTAGCCAGGCAAAAAAGAAATAAAGTGTCCATACTATAAAAGCCTGCAATTCGCTAGGAGCAAACGCAGGCTTTCAATATTGTTACACTATTCCGAGCTCATTAACCGTGCGAGTTCATTAACCATGAGAACTTCTTCCCACGTTGTCATGACTAAGCTCTTTATTAAGCTCCGCTTCCACGTGACCCGGAGAGCGTGTTGAGCCAGAAATCAGGCGATACATCGCAGGGATAACGAACAGAGTAACTAAGGTCGCAAAGCCCATACCAAAGAAGATAACCGTACCCACAGCGACTCGGCTTTCATAGCCAGCCCCTGTCGAGGTAATCAATGGAATCGCACCTGCTAGCGTCGTAAACGCCGTCATTAAGATTGGGCGCAAACGTCGCGCTGAAGCGTCGATGATCGCCTTTTCAAACTCAATACCACGGTCACGCAGTTGGTTAGCAAACTCCACGATCAAAATACCGTTCTTAGTCACCATACCGATCAACATGATCATACCAATCTGGCTGTATACGTTGAGACCTTGACTCATCAACACCAAGCCTAAGAAGCCACCAAAGATACCCATAGGTACAGTGAACATCACCACCAGTGGGTTAATGAAGCTCTCAAACTGCGCGGCCAATACCAAATACGCCACCAACATAGCTAGTGCAAACACAATTAGGATGCTTGATTGGTTCTCTTTGAAGTCTTTTGATTCCCCCGAGTAGCTCACTGATATGTCACCCGGTAGCTGCTCAATCGCTTGTTGATCAAGGAAATCCAGAGCATCACCCAGCGTATAACCTTCCATTAGGTTCGCTTTGATGGTCACCGATTTCTGCTTATTGTAGTGCGACAAACGAATCGACGATGCGACTTCTTCAATGTGCGTTAGCGTATCGAGCGTCACTAGCTCGCCAGACTGAGTTCGCATGTAAATTTGACTCAAGTCATTCGCATTGTTAAAGCTATTCTCATCACCACGTAGGTAAACATCATACTCTTCACCGCGTTCAACAAACGTTGTTTCACTCTTACCACCAAGCATGATTTCTAATGTATCTGAAATGTCTAAGACGCTCACACCCAGCTCTGCTGCACGCTGTTTGTCTACCGTAACCAATAACTCTGGTGTTTTCTCAGAGTAATCGATATCCGCACCTTCCATCATTGGAGAGTCTTCAGCCGCTTGCTTTAATATTTCGCCCCACTTTTGTAATTCCGAGTAATCAGAGCCACCCAACACAAATTGTACTGGCTCACTAGAGCCGCCTTGGAAACCTGGCATGAACGGGAATACACGCACATCAGGAATACCATTCAAAGATTTTCGAACTTCGTTCAATGCTTCTTGCGCCGTCACATCTCGCTCGTCCCAATCTTCTAGGATCATGATAACGAAACCTGTTTGGTCACCCGCATTACCACCAAACGCTGGTGATTGAATGCTGAATGATTTCAAGAAACCTTGACCAAGCAAGGGCATTAAGCGCTCTTCAACAATGTCCATGTTGGCAGACATACGGTTATAACTGGTTGCATCAGCACCACGAACAAACGCAAAGATAACGCCACGGTCTTCTTGCGGAGTTAGTTGCGAAGGCACTTGCTGCATCAACCCATAACTGCCGCCCATACAAGCGATAATGATGATTGGAGCCGCCCAACGCCAATGTAGAGCACGACGTAATACCGCTTTGTAACCACCTTCTAGCTTGCCAAAAATGCGTTCAACGAATCTATTGAAATGGTTCGGTTTCACATTCGCTTTTAAAATCTTGCTGCCCAGGACTGGTGTTAGCGTTAATGCCACCACAGACGAGAAGATCACCGACATCGCCAACAGTACCGAGAACTCAGTAAACAACAGGCCAACCATGCCATCCATGAACGAGATTGGTAGGAACACCATGACCAGAACTAGCGTGGTTGCGATTACCGCAAAGCCTACTTCACGCGTGCCTTTATAAGCGGCAAGCAGCGGCGATTCA
The DNA here is from genome assembly GCF_024347655.1 of Vibrio toranzoniae. NCBI lineage: Bacteria > Pseudomonadati > Pseudomonadota > Gammaproteobacteria > Vibrionales > Vibrionaceae > Vibrio > Vibrio toranzoniae. The sequence goes on from NZ_AP025514.1 coordinate 2,166,332, forward strand.
CCACGTTCAATGTGGTGGAAAATGTTCTCTACTACCACGATGGCATCATCTACCACCAGACCGATAGACAGGATCAGTGCCATCAAGGTAATCAGGTTGATAGAGAAGCCGAAGTAGTACGCCGCAATAAACGACGAGATCAAAGAGACAGGAACCGTCACCGCAGGGATCAGGGTTGCACGTGCTTGGCCAATAAAGACGTATAGCACAAGGATAACCAAACCACCCGTAACGAAGAGTGTGCTGTATACCTCTGAGATCGAACGATCGATAAAGACGGTTGAATCATAATCCACCGCTAGACGAGTACCATCAGGCAAGAATTTTTGAATCGCCTCAACTTCCTTATGTACTAAGTCAGCAACCTCAAGTGGGTTCGCATCTGACTGAGGCACAATGCCCATACTGACGTTAACCACGCCGTCACTTTTAAAGGTTGAGTTTTCATTTTCTGCGCCAATGTAAACATCAGCCACGTCTTTCAAGTAGATAGGTGTGTTATCTGAAGCTCGTTTTACTACTAAGTATTCAAAATCTTTTGCTTGGGTATACGAACGAGCAGTACGAACCGACATCACAATTGCATCGTTACGCACTTCACCACCCGGGCTTTCAATGTTCTCACTGTTTAATGCCGATGTAATATCAGAAGCAGTTACGCCACGTCCCGCCATCTCAGCAGGTTTCAGCTTCACGTACATTACTTTGTACAAGCCGCCAGAAATATCCACTGAACTTACACCAGAGATCAAACTAAAGCGATCAATCAACACGCGTTCGGTGTAATCGGTTAACTGCGTTCGGTCCATCTCGGTTGAGCTGAGGTTGATGTAAACCGATGCTTCACCACTACCATTGTTCTTATAGACAATTGGATCGTCGGCTTCATCAGGTAACGATCGCTGTGCTCGAGCTACTGCATCACGCACATCACTCACACCGGTATTTAGATCATAACCCAACTCAAAGGTAATGGTGATTCGTGAAGAGCCATTTCGGGTAGTCGACTCAATTTCATCGATACCGCTAATGCCGGAGAGCTGGTCTTCAAGATTAGAAGTAATCTGGCTCTCAATGATGGTGGCTGATGCCCCTTCATATCGAGTACTAATCGATACTACCGGGCTTTCAATATCTGGCATCTCACGAACTGCGAGCTTACTAAACGATACAAGACCAAACACAACCAAAAGCAAGCTCAGTACGATAGCTGCTACTGGTCTCTTGACTGAAACATCAGATAACAACATTAGTTAGCGCCTTCTTGTGTTGCTGTATTTACATCAAGATTAGCTGTAACGCCATCAAGTTTAGATGAGTGATTAACGGCGAGTTCTTGAACCAACACACCATCGCGCATATTCACGATGCCTTGCACCACGATCTTCTGACCAATCTCGATACCTTTATCAATCACGACTTCGTTATCGATACGCGCACCCAAGAACACTTCTGTTCGAGTTGCCTTGTTATCTTCGCCAATCACATAAACAAAACGCTTCGTACCAGAGTACTCCAATGCTTGAACCGGGATAATCGGTGCTTCAACTGGTGGGAAGTCCATATTAGCTGCCACTAACATGCCCGGTTTCAAGTAATCATTGTTGTTATCAAAGTGGATTCGAACTCGTAAATTCAAGGTTTCAGCGTTGATACGTGAATCAATGCCAACCACTGTGCCAGTGAACTGAGTATCACCCCATGCACTAGTGCGAGCCGTTACTGTCATGCCTTTAGACAATTTAGAAAGGTAACGCTCAGGAATTTGGAGATCTAACTGCATGACAGATAGATCATCTAAGGTCACAAGTTCAGTACCAGATGTCACCATTTTACCGCGGCTAAAGTCAATAAAGCCGACGGTACCAGAGAAGGGAGCACTGATATGAAGATCTTTAAGATTGGCATTTGCGGCAGCCAATCGAGCATTCGCAATCTCAACATTGGTTTTCTGCGCATCAATTTCAGTTTGCGTAATCGCGTTACGTTTTACTAATCGTTGAAATTCCGCCAGCTTACGTTGCTCATCTTTTAGGTACGCTTGCGCCTCTGCAACCGCGGCTTTGGCTTTGTCGTCATCTAATTGGACCAACATCTGTCCTTTAGTGACATCTTGATTAGCTTTGATGTTGATAGAGTCAACCCTACCCGCTACTTCAGAAGTAATGATCACAGATTGCTCGGCTTCTAACTTACCGACCAAAGAAAGAGACTGACTAACTTGATGGACATCGACCTGTTCAGTAACAACAGTGACAGCGCTTGGGCCCATCAGTTTTGCTAGTGTGGTTGGAGACGCCATAACAATCGACAAGATAAAGAGGGGTAAAACAGATTTACGCTTCATAATAATGGTCTGCAAGTAAGGTTATACCAATCACAGTGAGCAAGTGGTCAGAAATAGCGCAGGAAAAAGGCTTGAGAACAAGGCAGCTCTTTTCAACTGATAGCTACGATAAGTAGTTATTCTACAATCAAAAATTCTAACGCCGTTATCGAGCATTTTAACAAGCTAGGATGACACCTTGATTTACTACGATTGGTATTATTATCTATAAATGAAATTAATCGTATTCTATCAACTGATGAATGCTGTAACGTCAAGAAGTGTAAATCTAGATTAAATTCCATTTACGTTTCATCACATTTTGGACACATAGAACACAATACAGAAAGCCAATCACCTCAAGGTGTTACCTATTAATACGTAAACCTTAGTACAGATGTTCACTTCCCGAGCAATATGCGTACTTTTCGCCATCTTTGCCCAAAAAGGCAGCATTCAACACAAAACAATAAGAAAAACTCTTTACAGGTTTAACGTGTTTGCTATGATGCGCTCCGCACTTGAGAGATGCGTTGGGAAAAACATCTCTTTAGCCTATCCATTATGAGTTAGGAAAAAACACCCTGGAGGGGTTCCCGAGTGGCCAAAGGGAGCAGACTGTAAATCTGCCGGCACTGCCTTCGATGGTTCGAATCCGTCTCCCTCCACCATATTCTTCTTACCTCTTTCGAGAGTTAAGAGAACAACCTGATTGATGGGCTTATGGGAAAACATCAATTTAGGCTTACTTTGTGAAAAGTAAGACACACCCTGGAGGGGTTCCCGAGTGGCCAAAGGGAGCAGACTGTAAATCTGCCGGCACTGCCTTCGATGGTTCGAATCCGTCTCCCTCCACCATATTCTTCTTACCTCTTTCGAGAGTTAAGAGAACAACCTGATTGATGGGCTTATGGGAAAACATCAATTTAGGCTTACTTTGTGAAAAGTAAGACACACCCTGGAGGGGTTCCCGAGTGGCCAAAGGGAGCAGACTGTAAATCTGCCGGCACTGCCTTCGATGGTTCGAATCCGTCTCCCTCCACCATATTCTTCTTACCTCTTTCGAGAGTTAAGAGAACAACCTGATTGATGGGCTTATGGGAAAACATCAATTTAGGCTTACTTTGTGAAAAGTAAGACACACCCTGGAGGGGTTCCCGAGTGGCCAAAGGGAGCAGACTGTAAATCTGCCGGCACTGCCTTCGATGGTTCGAATCCGTCTCCCTCCACCATATTCTTCTTACCTCTTTCGAGAGTTAAGAGAACAACCTGATTGATGGGCTTATGGGAAAACATCAATTTAGGCTTACTTTGTGAAAAGTAAGACACACCCTGGAGGGGTTCCCGAGTGGCCAAAGGGAGCAGACTGTAAATCTGCCGGCACTGCCTTCGATGGTTCGAATCCGTCTCCCTCCACCATATTCTTCTTACCTCTTTCGAGAGTTAAGAGAACAACCTGATTGATGGGCTTATGGGAAAACATCAATTTAGGCTTACTTTGTGAGAAGTAAGACACACCCTGGAGGGGTTCCCGAGTGGCCAAAGGGAGCAGACTGTAAATCTGCCGGCACTGCCTTCGATGGTTCGAATCCGTCTCCCTCCACCATATTCTTCCTTAATTGGAAATTCGAAAAGCCAACTCGTTGAGTTGGCTTTTTTCGTTTCTAAGTTCAACACTTCGGACACCTACCCGCAGTTCTCACTGCAAGACTGTAATCTCTTGGAAATCATTTCCCATACTTCCCAGTGACATCCACAATCTAAAGAAGAGGCGCAACCTAAGCCATTGGTAGAAATAAGCTACTCATACTCTTCAACTATTTGTTGTTTCTGATGCAGTGATATTTCAGGTTCTACTATCGGTCCGAAAACTCAGTCGTCACGATTAACACCTCTATCTTGGTTAGATACCCCGATTGAATATCTAAATAGAATGAGTAACTTGGTTCAGCCTAATTCACCGTTAGCACAAAGTATCACTCTAAATAATTGTCGTGATGATACTGTTTTACTACAAATGAGGAGAATCCAGAGAGCCGCATTATCGTAATGCCCTAGAAAAACTCTCTTCTGAAAACTTACAGTTCTATACAACCAGACACAAAAAAGCCCCTACAGATTTCTCCGTAGGGGCTTTCAATAATCAAAGTAATGTCTAGCTAATTCATTTTTAGTTAACTATCGAGATTAACCTTGAATACCAACAATTAGCCAAGGCGCATTGTTAGTGGTTAGATCGCGCTCTAAGTGCCAGATATCAGTGATATCTTCTTCGATGCCATCCGCGGTATCGCGGTAACGACCACTAAACTGTAGGCTTAGTTGTGCTTTGCTACCGTCGTGGTCAGCTCGAACGATTTCAGCATCAACGTACATTACGTCTGTGTGCTGATCACCGTCTAGCTTATTACGCTCAGCTTTTAGGTCTTCAAACAGGCTTGGAGACACGTACTCTTCAATCGTGTTTAGCTCGTTGTGGTTCCATGCACCTTGCAGTGTACGGTAGTGTTCACGAGAGCCATTGATGAAGGCCGCTTGATCAAAGCCCGGTGGGTAGTTATGTGGTACATCGCTTTGTGCACCAAAACCGAAGCCACCAGCAGTGCCTTGTGATTGAGGTTGTGCTTGCTCGAAGTTATGAACATTTGGTTGTTGCTTTGATTGCTCAAACTTGTTCTGATTCATACCGCCGAATGCAGGCTGTTGACCACGTGCATTCTGCTGATTCATTGAGCCCTGCTTCGCACCCAGCATTCCGCGTAGGAACTTAAACGCTAGGAAAGCAATCAGACCCATGATCAGAATATCCATAAACTGGATACCTTCAAAGGCGCCACCAAAGAATGCCGCTAAAAGACCACCAGCAAGTAAACCACCTAGCAGACCGCCCATAAGGCCTTTCTTGCTAGAGTTAGCTGCTGCTTTCTTACCGGTTTGATCTTGTCGGATCGAATTCGTGTTTTGTTGTTTTGGTGCTGGAGCCGTTTTAAAGCTTTTGCCAAATGACTTACCACCACCAAACTTTTTCGCTTCTGCGATTGGCGTCACCGCGACTGTTACCAACAGGATCGCGACTAGTGAGAAAAATCGTTTCATTATTATCCTTTATAGGTTTTTTATCTTTCGACCCTTTCATCATACTCGTTAACAAAGAACAATGAAATATTCACGGCATTTACACATGTATCATAATATTGCGGCTATTAATTGGTTGCTTAATTAGCGAAAAGATTGACGACTATCGAGGGCATCATTAAAATATTGAACGATGTTCATTTATTAGAAACGAATCATGGCACGAAGAAACGATCATACTCGAGAGCAATTAGTTCAGCTGACCTTAAAGACAGTGACAAACTTTTTAGATCAGCACTCTTATCACGAGTTAAGTCTACGTAAAATTGCCAATATGATTGGTTACGTCCCTAGCACATTGGTGAATGTATTTGGGAACTACAATCTACTACTTTTGCACGTTGTTGCCCAAACATTAGATGAACTGACGTCTGAATCAGCGACCGCTGTCGAACAATCGAGCAATCCTCAACAAGCTCTATTCAATCTTGCCTACTGCTACCACGATTTTGCACAAAGACACCCTCACCGTTGGCAGCTTATTTTTGAGCACAACATGAACGGTGAAAACCTTCCTGAATGGCAGTCGAACCGCATCGATAAAATGATAGGTATGCTTGAGCAACTTCTAGTCGCCATTGCTCCTGAACACACGGAAAGTGAAGTGGTTAAAGCCAGCCGAGTATTATGGTCAGGTGTGCATGGTATTACTTTATTAAGTGTCGACGATAAATTTTTCGCATCAGAACCTATTGATGGTAAAGAGTTGATCGATAACCTAGTCTCAAACTACTTAACTAACTGGTAAGTATCCAAGGAAAAAGAATGAACAACAGCAGCCAATCTTCGCTGTTAACGCAAAAAAGGTTCCTACCCTACTTTATTACCCAATTTTTGGGGGCCTTTAATGACAACATATTCAAAAATGTTCTGTTGCTGTTTGTTGCTTTCGCAAGCGTAGACACGCTGCCTATCTCCAGTAATTTATTCATAAATTTGGCCGCTGGTCTATTTATTCTGCCCTTCTTCCTATTTTCGGCTTTGGCTGGCGTACTGGCTGATAAATATGAAAAGTCTTGGTTTATTCGTAAGATTAAGCTCATTGAAGTGGTTATTATGTCACTGGGTGCTATCGGTTTTATCTACGAAAGCTACGGAATATTACTTCTGCTTCTGTTTCTAATGGGAACACAAAGTGCCTTCTTTGGCCCGGTTAAATATGCGCTATTGCCACAACAATTAAAAACGAAAGAGCTTGTTTCTGGAAATGCCTTAGTTGAGACAGGCACATTCCTAGCGATCCTGATTGGCACTCTCGGTGCCGGTATTATTGCTTCAGAAGAAAGCGCTAAGCTGATCGCCGCTATCAGTATCATTTTATTCGCGATTCTCGGATATGTCTCAAGCTGTTTTATTCCTGAAGCACCAAGCAACGCCCCAAATCTAGAAGTAAATTGGCAGCCCGTTAAGCTGACCCGCAGCACACTGGCGATTGCGAAGAAAGACCGACCTACTTTCCAAGCGCTGATGTCTATCAGCTGGTTTTGGTTCCTTGGTGCAGCTTACCTGACTCAGTTTCCAAACTTCACGAGGCTTCATCTAAACGGTACAGAGAGTTCGGTCGCATTTTTGCTAGCGTTATTCTCTGTCGGAATTGCCATTGGCTCGTTGACGTGTGACAAACTATCCAATCACAGAATTGAAATCGGTATCGTACCCATTGGTAGTATGGGAATATCCATATTTGGCCTATTGATGGCGATATCAATTCCTGAGTCGTTGCCTGATTTCAGCTCGTTTCACCAATTTGTCACCCACTCAGAACTTTGGCCACTGTTTGCTTACTTGCTACTGCTTGGGATATCTGGCGGTATCTTTATTGTCCCTCTGTACTCCTTGATGCAGTTACGAGCAAAGCCAGACGAGCGAGCGCAAGTCATTGCCGGCCTCAACATCTACAACTCACTGTTCATGGTAGGAAGTGCGGTTTTAGGTATTGTTTGCCTCAGCGTTCTAGAGCTTTCAATTCCACAGCTGTTTATCTTGCTCGCGGTGGGCAACACCTTGGTGATGTTCTACCTGTTCCATCAGGTGCCTATCTATGCGTTCCGTTTTTTCACTTGGGTGGTGACTCACACCATGTACCGAGTTAAACATAAAAACTTACATCACCTGCCAGAAAAAGGCGGCGCGCTAATCGTCTGCAATCATGTGAGTTATATGGATGCTTTGCTGCTGAGCGCGGTTTGCCCTCGCTTGATCCGTTTTGTGATGGAAGAGGATTACACCAAGTTGCCGCCAATTCGGCGCTTCTTGAAAAGAGCAGGGGTTATTCCAATCTCCGCCACCAACCGCAGTTCGATTCGAAACGCTTTCAAAGAAGTAGAACGTGCCCTGCATGAAGGCCACATTGTATGTATTTTCCCAGAAGGAAAGCTAACCTCTGATGGCGAAGTGGCTGAGTTCATGCGTGGTATGGAGCTGATTATCAAACGCTCCCCAGTCCCTGTAATTCCAATGGCTTTAAAAGGATTATGGGGCAGTTACTTTAGCCGTTACAAAGGCCGCGCCTGTAAAGGATTACCAACTCGTTTCTGGACTAAGTTAGAGATAGAAGCTGGTGAGCCTATTTCACCTAAAGAAGCGTCTTGTGAAACTCTTCGACAGTCAGTCTCTGATCTTCGTGGATCGCTGCGTTAAGTTTTCCTTAACGTTTGTTCAATTCATTTAGACTTACTTATCATTTTATTGAACGTATAGTGGTTTCATCACAATAAAGCCACAACAAAACAAGACTCTAAATACAATGAACCTAAAAAAGTCCGTTCCATTTTATCTTGCTGCACTGTTTTGCTTAACGCCTTGGGTTAGCTCACCGACTGCGCTCGTTATCGGTTTTCTGCTGGCAAGTTTAGGTTTGGTGCCAGAACACTTGGAAGTAGGCAAACTAACGAAGAAGTTACTGGCCTACTCGATTGTGGGGTTAGGTTTTGGTATTCAGTTTGAGAAAGCATTGGCGGTGACAGGCGACGGTATTGGGTTAATTATCGCCACCATCATCGGCACATTGGTTATAGGTTGGTTCTTAGCGAAACGCATGGGGTTAGATCGCACCACGGGCTATCTTATTTCTTCTGGTACCGCGATTTGTGGTGGTAGTGCCATTGCCGCTGTAGCACCAGCAATTAAAGCCGACGATGAACAGATTGGTTTAGCGTTAGCCACAGTATTCGTACTGAACTCGGTCGCTCTATTCTTGTTCCCAATGATTGGCCACGCGCTTGAGTTAAGCCAACAGACTTTCGGTACATGGGCTGCAATAGCGATCCATGATACCTCTTCGGTTGTCGGTGCTGCATCTGCGTATGGTGAGGAAGCGCTCACCACAGCAACAACATTAAAACTAGCTCGCGCGCTTTGGATCATCCCAATCGCATTAGTAAGTGCAATGATCTTCAAAAATGGCCAAAAGAAGATTACGATTCCGTACTTTATTTTCTTCTATTGTGCCGCTATCGCTGTAAGTGACTTATTGCCACAATTTGAGATGGCCTACCAAAGTATCTTTGACGTGTCTAAGCGCGCTCTAGTGGTGTGTCTTTTCTTGATAGGTTGTGGGATTTCAGTTGAGAAGCTTAAAGCAGCAGGGCCAAAGCCTCTGATGTTTGGTATTACTATGTGGGTGATGATTTCGACAGGCTCATTAGCGTGGTTAACTCTCGCCTAATACACCTAATACACCTAATACACCTAATACGCAAAGAAGCACTGTAGATTGGTTAATATGTTAATCAGACAAACAGATTAGCGAATGACAAAATAAAAAGGCAAAGCTCACATGGGCTTTGCCTTTATTGTCTATAGCGTAAACATCTATATTCGGAACAGTCACTAATCAAACAGGGGCTTATCACTCTTCTTGCTCTCTCTTTTCATCAAAACAAGCACTACAACCAATACAAATGCGGTGAGTTCGGCTAACGATCGCGTCACCCCTGACGACGTCACTGCTTGGCCTATCTGCAGTAAAACCGCAATGATGAGGGCTATCTTCATAATAAAACCTTATTCCATAATCCGTTACTTGTGAGCCTTATTATGATGGATGGTTATAAAGATAATAAATTCTGTTTTGAACTATCTAATTGCTAAATTAACTAACCGTCTTTCAACTGAACAGATCGACAATTAACTTCCATGTTGGCGCTTATTTTGACTTCCTGTGTTGGAACAACCAAGATGCCAAGCCCGACCTAGATACCTTAATGCCCTGCTGCTCTTGCTCAGGCATTTGATAATACTCGATAGGAAATTTGAATCGCTCTAGGCTCTTTTGTAACTGTTCTGCAAACCAATCTCTGGTAGGTAGTTCGTCACAGTCGACGATCGCAATAGGTCTAAAGCCAAATTCACCATCTTCTACAGGGACCACAAAAGCTTGTTTAACTTCAGCTAATTGGTTGAGTGCTCGCTCAATTTCTTCACAGTGGATGTTTTCACCGCCAGAAATAAATTGATTGTCGGCGCGGCCAATTATCGACACTTGTTCGCCGTCCCATTGGCCGAGATCTTTACTATCAAACCAACCGCTCTCATCCACCAAAGGCGTTAATTTACCTTGATGGTAATAACCGGAAGCGAGGGTGTCACCTCCAATATAGATACGTTGGTTTTCAATTTTCAATTGACGATGATTAAGCACGAAACCAGAAGTGCTGCTTGCATCAACAGGTTTTGCAGTCACCGTTGAAGCCGCTTCTGTCATGCCATACCCCAACCAAGTTTCGATGCCCATCTGTTGAGCTTGAAGAGCAAGTTCCTCTGGAATATGACTTCCGCCCAGAAGTACATGCGTTAAAGTAAGTACTTGCTTACTCTTGAGTAATCGATGTAGTTGAGTAGCGACTAATGAAGCGTGACTGCATTCTTCTATATCGGTTTCAAGCTGACCTGAGCCTATTTTTATGCACCCACCAGCCGCCAACCAACGATGAACAATTGCCAACCCTGACACATGGTACATAGGTAAGCTAAGCAACCAAGTATCCGTGCCTTTAAATTGAAATTCATCCAGTAAGCCGACAGCAGAACATAGATGTTGCTCAAATGTATGTGCCACTGCTTTTGGATTTCCAGTAGAGCCAGAAGTAAATACGATGCTTGCGAGGTTGTGAGGATTAAAACGAGAAGAATCAGAAGTAGCGATTAGCTTGTCATCGACATACAGCTCATTCAAACAAGGTAATACAAGTAACTGAGTGTTTGGTTCAGCAACGTCTGATTGATTTAAACCACCGCTCTCCAACAACCATAGATAACGTCTATCCGATGGACTATACAGCGATTCAAGCTTTTGCATTAAACTAGCGGCAGGCTGAGGCATCGTAAACGCACAAAGCACACCCAAATTAAGCGCCGCAAGATAAACGGGGATCACTTCAGCTTGATTCTTACCAACAATGGTCAACACATCGCCTTGAGAGAGGCCTTGTTCGGATAGCCGTTGTTGGTAATCACTCACTAACACTGAGACTTGCAGCCAAGTGTAAGCGCGATTAGGAATCACTAACGCAGTTTGATGTGGGTTCTGCTGCGCCCACTGTACCCAGAGCGGGTGATGAATAGATTGTGGGCGCATCATAAGATAACCAAAAAATAGATTAAGAACTGACGAAGTTAATTAAATAGCCACTCAACTAACTTGTAAAACAGAACGAAAAATAGCTCGGCCTAAGAAGACCAAATCAATTGTTGTTGCTCAAGCGTTGAGACCGGAAGCTGACAACCCGGCCAAGAGACAGCTAACTGTTGTTGATACAAGCCAATTGTATCAAGCCCCGGCACTTCATCAGGTAAGTACTGTTGTGCCAATCGCGCTATCTGAGTTAAGCCAAGGCTAGACTCTATGCTTGAACTTAGGACGGGTTTGATACCAAGTTGCTGCGCGCGTTCAATGATAGCAACACAACGCTCTACCGAGCCAATCAAGGTTGGTTTAATCACAACCGCTTTAACACCAGTCAGATCGCTGAGATCAAACTCAGGGCTTCTTACCGCTTCTTGCAGGGTTTCATCCCACGCAATCGCAACGCCATGGTCGATGGCAAATGCCAAGCTGTCTTCTGGCTTTTGACAAGGCTCTTCAATAAAGCTGATACGTTGACGCAATGAAGGCGCAATGTACTTGATGAACTGCTTAGCTTTTTCCGGCTTCCACGCGCGGTTAGCATCTAATCTTAGCGTTAAATCAGGAATCGATTCAAGGAATAAACTCACCAACATGCCATCACGGATCGCTTCATAAAGACCGACCTTTACCTTAGCAACCTTCTCGCCTTTCATCTCATTGAGCACAGGGATCAACTCGTCAGGGTCACCAGTACACAATGGCGCGGCTTGGTAGTTCCCTTCAGCGTTGAGTTCGCCGCGTAATTCCATCATCGCCATCGAAAAGCCAAACGCGACAGAAGGGTATAACTGATCAAATGGCGTTTGAGGATTATTGTGGTTCCAAAGCTCTAATTCATGTTGCAGTTGAATACCAGCTTGTTCGGCATCTTCTTGACTAAAGCCCGGCAAAGGTGCGACCTCACCAAAACCTGTCTTACCATCACACTCAAGCTGGATGATATAGCCAACGCGTTCGTTCAACTTATTGTCACGCAGCACCACTCCACTATCCATAGGTAATTGATAACGGTAGAGTTTAGCGTGGCGATGAGAATTCACTGAGTTCATAAAGCTTCCTAAAAACGGGGAACATCAAAACAAAACGAGCCGCTATTGAGCGACTCATTCTGAAGAGGAAAAGGTTATGGGTTACGCGGGAATTTGTCGAAATCAGGTCGACGTTTCTCATTAAATGCATTACGGCCTTCTTGGCCTTCCTCTGTCATGTAGAACATCATGGTTGCGTTACCAGCGAGCTCTTGCAGACCCGCTTGACCATCACAGTCAGCATTAAGAGCGGCTTTCAAGCAACGCAGAGCCATTGGGCTGTGCTGCAGCACTTCACGACACCAACGAACGGTTTCTTTTTCTAGGTCAGCGACAGGAACAACCGTATTTACAAGGCCCATGTCCAGTGCTTCTTGAGCATCATAGAAACGGCATAGGAACCAAATTTCACGCGCTTTCTTCTGGCCAACAATACGTGCCATGTAAGAAGCACCCCAGCCGCCATCGAATGAACCCACTTTAGGCCCCGTCTGACCAAATTGTGCATTTTCAGCAGCAATAGTAAGGTCTGCCATCATGTGAAGAACATGGCCGCCACCTACAGCCCAGCCAGATACCGCTGCGATAACTGGTTTTGGACAAGTACGAATTTGACGTTGGAAATCAAGCACGTTCAAGTGGTGTGTACCTGAATCATCTTGATAGCCGCCGTAGTCACCACGGATACTTTGGTCACCGCCAGAACAGAATGCCTTCTCACCAAGACCCGTCAAAATGATCACGCCAACTTTCTCGTCATAACGAGCATCAGCCAGTGCATTGATCATCTCTTTTACGGTTTGTGGACGGAACGCATTGTGTACTTGAGGACGCGCGATCGTGATTTTTGCAATACCATCGTCAGACTTATGGTACTGAATATCTTCGAATTGATTGCTTTCATCGCGCCAGTTAACGGCTGCATAAAGTTCTTCTTCTGTGATGCCTACTGTTTTAGCCATGGTGATTCCCATTGTTCTATTAGAGACCACGACTAACGAATAGTCGTGACGGTGTTGCTCTGCTTTTGATAGTGCTTGATACGAGAGAATCGCTCAATCAGTTTAACGACAACTGGCGATACATTGGATGATCAAGTTTGAAAACAGCTCTGGTTGCTCGAAATGAACATTATGACCAGCGTAATCCACTTGACTATATTCAAAGCCACTATTCTCAGCTAGCTCCATGAATTTACGATCTTTTTCACCGCACACATAATGCAATAAATGCTCATGAGATTTCAGTGTGGCACGTAAATCCGGTTGCTTAGCTAACGAAGTAGATAACAACATATTTGCTACGGATACTCCAAGGTTACCACTACGCTTTATGACCAAAGTTTGTCTTTGCTCATGATTTAGTGAAGAAAAGACGCTTTGTTGATACCAATCGTCTACAACATCTTCAATCGACTGCTGTGCAAAGCGAACCGCCCACTGCGTATCATGTACTAACCTTTGCGCTCTTTCTTCATCACACTCTAAGCCAAAATTGCCGCCTTCAATAATCACTTTCTCTAGGTTAAGCGTCTCAAAACAAGGGCTTGTCACACCGTACATCGCGAGCCTTCCACCCATTGAGTAACCAATAATCACGATAGGATAGTCCGCCGGCAGATTGTTGAGTGCCAATTGAGAAGTAATGCACTGAACAATTTTATTGCAGCAATGATCAAACCCTACCGGATCGATAAAACAACTTTGTCCGTGTCCGGGTAAATCTATGCAAAGACGAGAGAAATCCTCGAGGAATGGATGACATGCACTCCAATCATCCCCGCTTCCGAGTAAACCATGTAAAAAAACAAGCAAAGGTTTGTCAGAAGATACATTTGAAGCTGGGAAATAATTGGAGTAAAGCATACAAAGTCCTTAGGCTAATGCCTCGGTAAGCATTGAACTGAATTGTTTTAGTAAAGTAGACGCTTGCTCGGGAGGGGTCTTAACTTCAACGAGCAAGGTACCCTGCCCCTGTTCGAAATGTTGTTCGATAATATTTTGATAGCAATTTAAAGTTTCTGGCGCCGCATAACCGAGCTGGAATTGCGCAGCAGCATGTTCAAAGTTGAAACCATGAGGCAGTTGATAAAGAGACTGTTTTTGTTGCTCGGGAACCGGCAACAAGTCAAAGATTGCACCGCCGTCGTTATTGGTGACCACAATAACCATTGGCGTTGTGTTATGAGTGAGTAGCGCCAGTGAATTGAGGTCATACAACAAAGAGGTATCACCAATCAGCATCATCAAAGGATTCTGGTTGGCTTTCATCACGCCCGCAGCCGTCGCTACCAAGCCATCAATGCCCGATGCGCCACGATTGCTATAAACTTGATTCGCAGATATTGATGACAGCATATCCACCAGCCTTACCATCAAGCTGTTTCCCACAAACAACTCTCTGTCTTTAAGTCTAGACGACAAGTCAACGGCAACACTCAACTCTGTCAATTGGTCGTTATTAGAGATTTGCGCCAATGCTAACTGCTGAACCGTATTCGCGACTTCTATTAAAGGCGTCGCCCAAGCAGCATGTTCACCCAGTAAGCTTGGTAAATGCTGCTCTGATAGCCATTGTTCGATGTTTGCGACGATATGAATTTGAGGCAGATGGTCTTGATTAATGCGGTGCGAATCAGGTGAAACCACAACGTATTGTGATGGACTAAACAGAGCGGCTTGCACTTTTATCCATTGATTAAGACGTTTAGAAACGATGCGCTCACCAAACTGAAGGATAAAATCACATTGGCTAAGCTGCGCTTTGGCTGCATCACTTTGCATCCATAAATCATAATTTTTCCAATCACTTGTGACACCTGATTGAGGGTCACAAAAAACTGGCCAACCTAATACAGTGGCAAACTGCTGAGCTTTTTTCGCTTGTCCAATATCTAGCGAACCGAGAATAACCACTCCCTTTCGCTCAAGGTACTCACCCGGAGCGATGGGTTGCGTGTTCAGATGACTAGGTAGAAACGTTTGGCTGTAACAACCTATTCCCGACTTCCACCCAGCGACACTGGATGTGTACTCTGCATACATTTCAGTGTTATTTGATAAATAAAGCGGCTCAGGGAACGGGCAATTGATATGAATGGCTCCGCCGACACTGCGTTGTTTCGCGAGTGCGTTATCAACCGATGTCAGAAGCCAGTTCAAAGAAACTTGCGTGGTTGGGCTTGGTAGGTTTAGCGCCGTTTCAACATGGGAAGAAAAGATACCCTGCTGCTGAATTGCTTGGTTAGCACCACAGTCGACTAAATCAATAGGTCGATCTGAGGTCAGTAAAATAAGTTTCTCTCGTGTTAGCCCAGATTCAGCCGTGGCAGGTAGAAGATTCGCAACAGCAGTTCCAGAGGTCACAATCACTGCAACGGGTTTGTCGCTCGCCTTCGCCAGACCTAAAGCAAGAAAACCAAGACCACGCTCATCAAAATGCGTGTGTAAGGTTAACTTGGGGTTAGCTTCAGCTTCGAGAGTTAACGGCGTTGAGCGAGAGCCCGGCGCAACACAAACATGTTCCACACCGCTGCGTGCAAGCTCTTCAAGTAATGTGTTACACCAAACTCTGTTTAATACGGCTTGGTCGTGGTTCATGACGCTACACCCAGAGGTGGGTGATCTGAAATTAGGCTGAGTAGAGTCGACATCTTCTTGTTCAACTCCTGCCACTCGTGTTCGGCGACAGACCCTGGCACTATCCCCGCCCCCGCAAACAGCTGTACTTGATCGTTTACAACTAAAGCACTGCGAATCGCTACACAAAATTCAGCACGTTGATGGCTGATATAGCCAACAGAACCTGCATACCAACCTCGAGCAAACGGTTCATGTTCCAGTATGAAGTCCATCGCTTCTTTACGAGGTAATCCTGCAACCGCAGCAGTCGGCTGCAACGCAGCAAGTAACTGGACGCCGTTAATGCCAGCATTGAGCTGAGCATGGATATTACGCTTCAAATGCTGCACTTTACGCAAACGTACAAGGCGTGCATCCTTTTCAACATGTACCATTTGTGAGTGAGGAGTCAGTCGCTCAATGATATCGTCGACCACATATTGGTTCTCATTGAGGTTTTTGCTGTCTTGAGAAAGCCAGTTTGCTAACTCCATATCCTCGGTTGCGTTCTCCCCGCGACCAATCGTTCCAGCAAGCGCTTCGGTATCAAGCTCTGTACCATGTCGGCTATACAATCGCTCTGGCGTCGAGCCAATAAAGCTGTGTTTAGAATCCAACACCAACATAAAGTGAAAGCTATGATGATTTTGTTGATAGCTTGCCTTAAGTAATTGTGCTGCACAGATAGGCGCATCGAGCTGTAGCGTGGTTTTACGAGCCAAAACCACTTTCTTATATTCTTCGTCACTGATCCCCTGAAGCACTTTATTCACCAAACTACCCCACAGCTCCTTTTCCGGCACGTGGGTTATTTGTTCAATATGAGCAGACAACGGCGCTAAAATCGCCGCTTCAACAGATAGCTTATTTAAGGCATTAATCGAAGCAACGCGATCAGGAGATAAATTAACCGCTAGCGACCAAGTATTATCAAAGCGAATCAATTCAACCTGAGGAAGGAAGAAAAACGATTCCATGCAACGACGGTTCTTAGCAGTGTGCCCGTCAAATGAACGTCCACCCCAAATTCGCTGGTCTTCCCCAAGAATTGCATATGCGGGTGCTGGGTCTGAAAAAGTATGTAACTGACCGAGTGCAACGACCTCTTCACGAGTGTCGCGTGACTGCCAGTAAAATTTGGGAAAGAGAGGTTGAGCATGAAGCCATTCTATAAATGCAAACGATGGTTTTTGCGTTAGAACTTCAACACAACGAACTTCGCTTGCTTGGGCATTGTGTACTCTCTCAATCAAAGCGGAGAGAGTTTGCTGGAAATGTGACAAATCGACCTCGTCCACACCTAAATTATTATTATATTAGGTTGATACTTTATGGGTAGCATCCACTTAGATCAAGAATGTACTATATCTTTTCAACATTCCTGTGATTTTAAGCAATCCCGCCCCCTTTCTCACCTTAGCTAAAACCAACAACGCTAAGAATTAAAGCTCATAAAATAGTGATAGCAAAAAGACCAGACGTTACACGGAAATGCGACATTCAGCAGATTTTTATTCTATCAAACCCCATTTTGCGGTACTTTAATAAAGTATTTAAATTAATTTCAGGAAACCGGCAATGCAAAATATCGGGATGTCGTCAAAACTCAACAATGTATGCTACGAAATCAGGGGGCCTGTACTCAAACATGCTAAGCGCATGGAAGAAGAAGGGCATAAAATACTAAAGCTAAATATTGGTAACCCCGCCCCCTTTGGTTTTGACGCCCCTGATGAGATCCTTGTTGACGTAATCCGCAATCTACCAACATCTCAAGGGTACTGTGACTCAAAAGGTATTTATTCAGCCCGCAAAGCGGTTGTCCAGCACTATCAGAAAAAAGGTCTTCGCAACCTTGATGTAGAAGACGTTTACATTGGAAATGGTGCATCAGAGCTTATCGTGATGTCTATGCAGGCACTGTTGGATAATGGTGATGAAATCTTAGTGCCCGCACCAGACTACCCACTTTGGACTGCATCAGTGGCACTTTCTGGCGGTACTCCGGTTCACTACATGTGTGATGAAGATGCCGATTGGTATCCAGATCTCGATGACATACTCGCGAAAATTTCACCAAAGACTCGCGGGATCGTTTTGATCAATCCAAACAACCCAACGGGTGCTGTATATAGTCGTGATTTCCTGTTGAAAGTTGTGGACATTGCTCGTGAGCATGGTTTGATCATCTTCGCTGATGAAATATACGACAAAGTACTTTACGACGGCGCAGTGCACACTTCTGTATCAACCTTGGCTGAAGACGTTTTAATGGTAACCTTCAATGGCTTATCGAAAGCTTATCGTGTATGTGGCTTTCGTGGTGGTTGGATGTTCTTAACTGGTCCAAAACACTTAGCGAAAGGCTATGTGGAAGGACTAGAGATGCTCGCTTCTATGCGCCTGTGTGCCAACGTGCCAATGCAGCACGCAATACAAACCGCACTCGGTGGCTACCAAAGTATCAATGAACTACTACTCCCTGGGGGTAGACTGCTTGAACAACGTGACCGAGCATGGGAATTGATCAACAAGATCCCTGGGGTATCTTGTGTGAAACCAAAAGGCGCGATGTACCTGTTCCCTAAAATCGATACTAAAATGTACAACATCAAAGATGATCAAAAATTTGTACTCGATTTCCTTAAACAAGAAAAAGTATTATTGGTTCAAGGTACTGGCTTTAATTGGCCAAAACCCGATCACTTCCGCATCGTGACTTTGCCACATATCGAAGATCTAGAAATAGCAATTGGTCGTCTTGAGCGCTTCTTGTCAACTTACAGCCAAGAGTAGTTCGCCAACAATCAATCTGCTATCAACTAGTCCACTAACGATGGCTACAATTTACTGTTTTAAAATACTTTAACTTGTATTCATTCACTTATATGCTTAAAAGGCTCCTGTTTAGGGGCCTTTTTTTATATTTCCTATCTCGTACTACTTGTATTGTTTACAAGACACAAGTAGAGCATTGTTAAGCAAGGACACTTATGAAACAAAGCCATTTCTTTGCCCATCTAGCACGCATGAAACTGATCCAACGTTGGCCACTGATGCGCTCAGTCTCAAGCGAGAATATTTCAGAGCATAGTTTACAAGTTGCCTTCGTCGCGCACGCTTTGGCGCTTATCAAAAACAAGAAATTTGATGGTCAACTCAACCCTGAGCACATCGCATTGTTAGGTATGTACCATGACACCAGTGAGGTACTGACTGGTGATTTACCTACTCCGGTTAAATACTACAATCCAGACATCGCCCAAGAGTACAAAAAGATAGAAGCAGCAGCTGAGAAAAGACTACTGTCCATGTTGCCGGAAGAGTTTCAAGAAGACTTCGCACCATTTTTAATTTCAGGGACAGCAAGTAAAGAAGAACAAAGCATTGTTAAGCAAGCAGATACTATCTGTGCTTATTTAAAATGTTTGGAAGAACTCAGCGCTGGAAATCACGAGTACGAGCAAGCAAAACGTAGACTGCAAGAAACACTCGAACAGCGTAAAAGTCCAGAAATGGATTACTTTCTCACTACCTTTGCACCGAGTTTTGAATTATCACTAGACGAGATAAGCTAACTGGGTATAACTTGAATATAATTAGTTAAATAAATCAATTTGATAGGCGCTATTTTGACAGTCCAACTCGAACCGACATTTGCACTCGAACAAGAATGGCAACATCGAAATGACGATGAACATAAAATAAGACGTGATGACCACCGTAGCCCGTATCAACGCGATCGTGCGCGTGTACTTCACTCTGCGGCCTTCCGCCGCCTTCAAGCTAAAACTCAAGTGCATGGCACCACAGTTAACGATTTTCACCGAACCCGATTAACACATTCTCTAGAAGCCGCGCAGCTTGGTACAGGTATCGTCGCTCAATTGAAAAAAAAGCAGCCCGAATTCCGCGACCTATTGCCTTCAGACAGCTTGATAGATTCACTATGTTTGGCTCACGACATTGGTCACCCAGCTTATGGGCATGGCGGTGAAGTCGCCCTGAATTACATGATGCGCGATTATGGTGGTTTTGAAGGCAATGCCCAGACATTTAGAATCGTCACGCAACTTGAACCCTACACAGAACATCACGGGATGAATCTGTCTCGACGTACGCTGCTGGGGTTGATTAAATACCCTTCACTACTCAGCGAGGTTCAAGCAAAGTTACAGTCTGAACCCGTGAAGCACCAGCGTCAGCTTAGAGCAAAAGATTGGATGCCAGCAAAAGGCATATACGATCATGACGAAGAGCTATTCAACTGGGTACTTGAACCGCTTTCAAGCAACGACCAACAACGGCTAAAAAAGAAAAGAAAGCCGCACACCGAACCACTTGAGCACAACAAGACCAAATACAAGTCACTTGACTGTTCCATTATGGAGCTGGCTGATGACATTGCGTATGGCGTACACGATTTGGAAGATGCGATTGTGCTGGGCTCTGTGACTAAGACACAATGGGTAGAATCGGCTTACCCGCAGCTACAAGAAATGGCGGACCCATGGATTTGTGAACACCTTGACTCAATAACTGAAATGCTGTTTTCCGGTGAGCAGTATCTCCGTAAGGACGCAATTGGCGGAATAGTCAACGCACTGTTGACCAGTATTTCGATTAAGCCCGTTGATGAAAGCTTTGAGAATGTGTTGCTCTCCTACAATGCCGTACTTGAGCCAAGCATGGACGCCACACTCGATAAGCTGAAACACTTCGTGAGTGAGTTTGTTATCCAAGTCCCTCAAGTTCAGGTTATTGAATACAAAGGGCAGCAAATAATCATGGATATGTTTGAAGCATTCAGTGCTGACCCTGAACGCCTGTTGCCGCTGCCGATCAAAAAGCAATGGCTACTGCACGACGATGAATCAAGAAAGATGCGTGTGATAGCCGATTACATTTCATCAATGACCGATGATCTTGCGCAGAAAATGCATCAGCAACTATTCTCGGCTCATACCGAGTTTTAATTCCTGACTCACTCTACTGAAACGGATTAATCTAGGTAGTTTTTCTCAAATACACCGGGCGGCATTTGATTGATTTGAAACTGAATCATTTGGTCAAATGCCGTTAACAGCGAACTGAAATCTCGGTCGCCCTCTAACAAACTCAGTAAATGGTATCCGGCTTCTACAGTCGACAAACTGTTTTCACTTGGCGCTTTACGAATTCGATAATTACCTTTGAGGTCTTTCGGTAAGTGAACAGTATCCAACGCATGCAAGTTACTCGACACCTGCCACATCTTGAATGCCTTCTTCCAGGTGCCATCCAATAAAACCACACGCATTTTTTTGCTTGGGCGTGTTGCAGACTCAACAGACACAGAGTGCTCACTTGGGTACAAAATCACGTGTTGGTAATCTTCATCGGTCAGCAGTTCGTTCAATTTTGTATTATCTGAAAAGTCTTCCCCAACAAGCGTCACGCTGTTTTCTAGAGATAACGAGAGGATACGCGCGGTTCCCATTGGGCGATGCTCTTCTGATGGGTGCTGAAGAATGATAAGCTCAACGTTCGATTCTAGTGGCGTAACCCACTGACAAATACAAGCTTTCAAAGCCTTGCTGCATTGGCGGCAATAACGAGACATGGATTTAATGTGTACCCTGTTTTAATTTTCACTTCACTTTTATGCGTCTTATTCCAACTAGAGCCTGTGCAGGCTTGGGTAGTTTGGGATAACAATGCGATTGCCGATGGGCAGTGGTGGCGGATCCTAACAGGAAACTTTTCACATACCAACTATTCGCACCTTGTGATGAATTTAGCAGGCTTGTGGATCATCAGTTATCTATTTCAACCTAATAAGAAACAACTGATCAGCGCGTTGCTTTTCATTAGTGTAGTCACGGGATTGGCGCTGTTACTGTCGAGCATTAAAGTCTATGTGGGTTTGTCGGGGACTTTACATGGGCTGTTTGGTTTATTCGCGCTCAGAGAAACGTTAAACGGCAGAAAATCGAGTTGGCTCTTGGTGGTAGGATTAATCGCTAAGATAGCGTGGGAGCAGTTTGTCGGCCCTTCTAGCACGACTGGCGAGCTGATTAATGCTCGCGTCGCGATTGAAGCCCACCTAGCAGGAGCACTGGCTGGAGGCTTCGTGGCTGTAATATTTTCGCTAGCGAATACAAAAGCAGATCAAAGCTGAATTCTTTCACGGTTCTTTTCTACCGTCACTTCACCGATTCCTTTCACATTAACCAAACCGTCAGCGGTGGTAAATTCACCGTACTGATCTCGATAATCGACGATCTCTTTCGCTTTTTTTTCACCTATACCGACGAGAAGAGCTGATAGTTCTTCTGCTGTCGCCGTGTTGATGTTTACCGTTATCTCAATACCTTCGTAAAGCTCAGCCTTAGTTGGGCTGTCTGCAAACACTGCGGAGCTAAGCGTAATAAGAAATGAAAGAAGTAGTGTTGAATATATTGTGCGCATAAACCGTTCCTTTGTATAAAAAACGTAACTTATGCATTTGCCATTACAAATGACACAGTAACTAAATAAAAATAAAGCGGGCCACCTAAGTGACCCGCTTTGTTATACATCTCGTTTTCATCAGCTTGTTTGTTCGCTCACAAATTTGATTTATAGAGCAACAGTCATACTTTGATTAACAATGCTAAATCATCGAGTGAATCAAAGTTTACTGACCTTGGCCAACTACGTAATATTCAACGTCCGCGTTTTTGCGAAGTACGTTTAATACATTAGTAAGATCTTGCTGGTTGCCAACTCGCTCCAATTGAGCGCCAATTTGAGTGCTGTAAGCCGGGTTGACTTCAGCCGTTACTTTTGAAAGCTCAACAACAACAATATTACCGTCTTGGTCTTTAGACTGACCGAATACAGATTGACCGTCTTCTGGTTTCGCTAAAGCGAATACAGAAGATGCTAATGGAGAGTTACGGTCTATCGTTTCAAGTTCAGTGAACTCAAGATTATTATCCGCCAGTACTGCTTCATTTCCTTGCTTAAGTTCGTTCACTAGAGAAACACCTAGCTCAATCGCTTGTTGCTCCGCTTGAACAGCAGACAATGCAGCCACAACTTGATCTTTCACTTCAGCTAGAGGAAGAACGGTTTCGTCACGAGTTTCTTCTACACGAACAACAATCACGTGCTCAGGTGCAACTTCGATAACTTCAGAGTTTAGACCATCTTCTTTCACTTCAGGACTCAAGATCGCTTGCATAACTGCTGGTGTCATGAGGAGTTCTGGAGCATCAACTTGAGAAATGAAACCCGTTGTTGTGATCTTAGCGTTAATAGCTTCAGCTGAATCGACCAAAGAATCTGGGAATTCAAATGCCACTTTCTCTAGTTCAGTTTGCTTCTCGTAGAACTGGTCAACAGCATGTTGGTCTATAAGCTCTTGCTTAATCTCAGCCGCCACTTCTTGGTAAGACTGAACTTGAGACGCTTTTAGCTCGTCTAACTTGATGATGTGATAGCCAAAATCAGACTTAACTAAACCAGTTGTGTCGCCAAGAGCTTCAAGAGCAAAAGCTGCATCTTCAAACGCTGGGTCCATAACGTCGCGTTCAATCCAGCCTAGGTCACCACCAAGGTCAGCACTGCCGAAATCATCTGATTTCTCTTCAGCTAGCGTAGCAAAATCAGCGCCTGCATTTAATTCTTCTAGGATTGACTGAGCTTTCGCTTCGTCATCGCCTTGAACTAGGATGTGGCTAACTTTACGTTGCTCTTCAGTTGAGTACTTGTCTAGGTGCTCTTGGTAGTATTTCTGCGCTTCTTCATCACTAACTTCAAGCTGAGACTTAAGTGCTTCAGCAGAAAGCTCAATATAAGATACCTTAGCCTGCTCTGGGCGAGTATAAGCTGCTGGGTTCTCTTGGTAGTACTGTTCGACTTGTTCGTCAGTTAGCTCGATGTCTTTCGCAAGGTCAGCAACAGACAGTGTCACTGTACGAATGTCACGAGTTTGAGCAATCAGTTTGCTTTGCGTATCGATTTCACCTTGAAGAACAAATTCACTGCCTTGAAGCGCAGTAACAAGCTGGTTACGCATTAGGTCGCGACGCATGTATTCAGCGAAGCTTTCTGCGCTGAAGCCTGCACGACGTAGTGCCGATTGGTAAACTTCTTGGTCGAATTGACCAGCCGTTTGGAACTGAGGCATTTCTAGAATCATGGTACGGATTTGAGAATCACTGATTCGTAGGCCTAGAGACTCGGCTTGTTGCTCAAGTAGAACATCGTTGATCATGCGATCAAGGACGGATTTACGGAAAGACTCTACGTATGCAGGGTCTGCCAGCATTTGAGCAAAGTAATCACCAAGTTGAGACTGCATGCGATTGCGTTCATTTTGATAAGCCTGTTCGAACTCACCACGAGCAATTTCGGTGTTGCCAACTTTAGCCGCTGCGTTATTGCCGCCACCGGTGATGTAGCTGCCCACACCTGCGAATACAAATGACAGGATAATCAACCCAAGGATTATTTTTACCGCGATGCTATTCACGCCTTCGCGTAATCGATCCATCATAATTTAAGTGCTCTCCGGATATGAAGCATTGGCTTCAAAATAAAAAATCTATTCACGCGATATTATCAGAAAAAGAAATGCGCATCAGTAGGATGCGCATAATTTAAATAAGTTCAATGTGTTCTGCACATATACTGCTCAATAGTGAAAGACTACTTTTCAAACAGTAAACGCATTTTACTACCTTCCCCCTCTCAAAACCTGAGGTTTCAGTAATAAAAATTAGTTACATGCGTCTTTAAGAGCTTTACCCGCTTTGAAGCCTGGTACTTTAGCTTCTGCGATTTGAATCTCTTCACCCGTTTTTGGATTACGACCTGTACGAGCAGCACGAGTACGAACACTGAAAGTACCAAAGCCAACAAGTGCAACTTGGTCGCCTGATTGTAGCGTTGTGCCAACGGCTTCGATGAAAGCATCTAGAGCGCGGCCAGCTGAAGCTTTAGAGATGTCTGCGTTTTCTGCGATTGATTCTACTAGTTGTGTTTTATTCACTGTTTTTCCCCTATGTGTCATCTGTAACTATTTCTCGATGACGGTACGTTCCATTTTGGTTTTAATTTAGCCGCAAGCCTTGTTGCAAAAGGGATTGCAGCTTTAGTCGAATAACTTAGCGTCCAAAAAAAACGCTGACAAGCCTTTTCGAGCCTATCAGCGTAATTCTTTACTTATTTTTGCTACGCATCACTATTTTTTCACGTCAAACTCGACCCCTGACGGATCTCGTTCTAAAGCAACTTTCAGTACTTCATCAATCCACTGTACTGGGATAACCTTCAAGTCAGCGATTACGTTGTCTGGAATGTCTTCCAAATCACGTTCATTGTCCTTTGGAATCAGAACTGTTTTGATGCCGCCACGGTGTGCTGCAAGTAGTTTTTCTTTCAAGCCACCAATAGGTAAAACTTCACCACGAAGGGTAATTTCACCTGTCATACCCACTTCAGCTTTCACAGGGTTACCCGTTAAGCTAGACACGAGTGCCGTACACATTGCGATACCAGCACTTGGGCCATCTTTTGGTGTTGCACCTTCAGGTACATGAACGTGAATATCACGCTTCTCATAGAAATCTGAATTAATACCCAGCTTTTCAGCACGAGAACGAACCACAGTCATGGCAGCTTGAATCGACTCTTTCATCACATCACCAAGAGAACCGGTTTGCGTCAGCTTACCTTTGCCTGGCGTTGATTCGGTTTCGATAGTCAGTAGATCGCCACCCACTTGTGTCCAAGCTAGACCAGTTACCTGACCAATACGATTGCTTTCATCCGCTTTACCGAAGTCATGACGTTGTACACCTAAGTACTCTTTCAGGTTATCAATGTTAACCGTTACAGACTTAAGGTCGCTGTCTAGCAAGATGTTCTTCACTGCTTTACGACAGATCTTAGAGATTTCACGCTCTAGGCTACGCACACCCGCTTCACGCGTGTAATAACGAATGATGCCGATGATTGCTGAGTCTTCAATCTCAATCTCATGAGGCTTCAGGCCGTTACGTTGAACCTGCTTGTCCAGTAGGTGACTCTTAGCAATGTTCAGCTTTTCGTCTTCTGTGTAACCAGATAAGCGAATCACTTCCATACGGTCTAGTAACGGGCCAGGAATATCCATCGAGTTAGACGTTGCAACAAACATGACATCTGACAGATCGTAATCTACTTCTAAGTAGTGATCGTTGAATGAAACGTTTTGTTCAGGGTCAAGAACTTCCAATAGTGCCGAGGATGGGTCTCCGCGCATATCAGAAGACATCTTATCGATTTCATCTAATAGGAACAGTGGGTTCTTAACACCAACTTTAGACATCTTCTGGATCAGTTTACCCGGAAGTGAACCGATGTAAGTACGACGGTGACCGCGGATTTCCGCTTCGTCACGTACGCCACCAAGAGCCATACGAGTGTACTTACGGCCCGTTGCCGCTGCAATCGAACGACCTAGCGAGGTTTTACCTACACCAGGAGGGCCAACAAGACAAAGGATTGGACCTTTTAGCTTGTTAATTCGATTTTGTACTGCCAAGTATTCAAGGATACGTTCTTTAACACGCTCTAAGCCGTAGTGGTCTTCATTCAAGACCTCTTCTGCTTTCGCTAAATTCTTTTTAACTTTTGAACGTTTAGCCCAAGGAACACCAACCATCCAATCAATGTAGCTACGAACTACTGTCGCTTCAGCAGACATTGGCGACATCATTTTCAATTTTTGCAGTTCTTGCTCGGTTTTCTCGCGAGCTTCTTTAGGCATTTTTGAATCTTCGATCTTCTTCTTCAAAGTCTCGAATTCATCAGGTGCATCGTCCATCTCGCCAAGTTCTTTCTGAATCGCTTTCATTTGCTCATTCAGATAATACTCGCGCTGAGATTTCTCCATCTGTTTCTTAACACGGCCACGAATACGTTTTTCAACTTGCAGGATGTCAATCTCTGACTCCATTTGGCCCATCAAGAATTCCAAACGTTCAGTGACATCTGAAATTTCTAGAACGTGCTGCTTGTCTACTAATTTAAGGGGCATGTGCGCTGCAATGGTATCGGCTAGGCGTGCTGCCTCGTCAATACCATTTAGCGACGTTAGAACTTCTGGTGGAATCTTTTTGTTTAGCTTAATAAAGCCTTCGAATTGATTGATCGCACTACGAACAACCACTTCTTGTTCTTTGTCGTCAAGCTCGGAAGTTACAACGTATTCTGCATCTGCTAAGAAAAATTCACTTTCTTTGAATTGATTAATTTTTGCACGCTGCTGACCTTCAACAAGTACTTTTACAGTACCATCGGGGAGCTTGAGCAATTGAAGAATGGTAGCAACGGTACCTACATCAAATAGGTCTTCTATTGAAGGTTCATCAGTGTCCGCTTCTTTCTGTGCTACAAGTAGTACTTGTTTGTTAGCTTCCATTGCCGATTCAAGGCAAGTAATCGATTTTTCACGACCAACAAACAATGGAATAACCATATGTGGGTAGACCACTACATCACGTAGAGGTAGCACGGGGATTTCGATACGCTCGGAACGTTCCAAGTTCATATATTTCTCTCTTCCGCTTTAACTTATAAAGCAGTATATGGGGCTTAAACGACTGGATTCAATGGAAGAATAAAAAAAAGGAGGTAATTGCTTACCTCCTTTTTCAATTTGAGCGTGCAGTCTAAAAAAGACTTACTCTGCAACCGCTGCTTGGTTATCTGAGTTGCTGTAAATTAATAGTGGTTCTGACTCACCATTAATTACTGACTCATCAATCACAACCTTGCTTACATCTGTAGAAGATGGCAGTTCATACATAGTTTCTAGTAGAACCCCCTCCAAAATAGAGCGTAGACCACGAGCACCTGTTTTACGGTTCATTGCTTTCTTAGCAATGGCACGTAAAGCGTCTTCGCGGAATTCTAGCTCTGTATCCTCAAGTTCAAATAATGCTGCATACTGTTTCGTCAGTGCATTCTTTGGCTCACAAAGGATTTGGATTAACGCTTCTTCATCAAGCTCTGTCAGTGTTGTTGTAACAGGTAGACGACCGATGAATTCTGGAATTAAACCATACTTCACTAGATCTTCAGGTTCTACTTGAGTGAACAATTCACCGATAGTTTTGGTTTCGTCTTTTGAACGCACTTCTGCGCCGAAGCCGATACTTGAACCTGTTTCTACACGTTGCTCAATCACTTTATCTAGGCCTGCAAACGCACCACCACAGATAAATAGGATCTTAGACGTGTCCACTTGCAAGAACTCTTGCTGTGGATGCTTACGACCACCTTGAGGTGGAACTGAAGCCACGGTACCTTCAACAAGTTTTAGTAGAGCTTGCTGTACACCTTCACCAGATACGTCACGCGTGATTGATGGGTTTTCAGCTTTACGAGAAATCTTGTCGATTTCATCAATGTAAACAATGCCGCGTTCCGCTTTCGCTACGTCGTAATCACATTTCTGAAGCAACTTCTGGATGATGTTTTCAACATCTTCGCCCACGTAACCCGCTTCGGTTAGTGTTGTTGCGTCTGCCATTGTGAATGGAACGTCTAGGAAACGAGCCAGTGTTTCAGCAAGTAGTGTTTTGCCACTACCAGTAGGACCGATAAGAAGAATGTTACTCTTACCTAACTCTACGCCTTCAGCCGTTGTATCACCATTACGTAAACGCTTGTAGTGGTTATATACCGCAACTGCTAGCACTTTTTTCGCGTATTCCTGACCGATTACATAGTCGTCAAGATGCTCACGAATCTCACGCGGCGTTGGCAGCGATTCAGATTCTTTCTTAGGAAGAACATCTTTAATTTCTTCACGAATAATGTCGTTACATAGATCGACACATTCATCACAAATGTAAACAGAAGGACCTGCGATTAACTTGCGAACTTCGTGTTGGCTTTTGCCACAGAAAGAGCAGTAAAGCAGTTTACTGCTACCACCCTCTTTGCTTTTGTCTGTCATTCGCTAACCTCTTAGCCTGTACTCTCTATGTTTGAGTGTATATCAATTTGAATCACTTTGCGTTAAACAATTGCCTTGCAATTATTGGCCGCGATGATTAAGAACTGAATCCACCAAACCGTATTCTACTGATTGCTCAGCAGACATGAAATTGTCACGATCTGTATGTTGCTCAATAACTTCTAGAGGCTGACCTGTGTGCTCCGCCAATAGCTTATTTAGCTTTTGTTTGATCGTTAGGATCTCTTGCGCATGAATTTGAATATCAGACGCTTGACCTTGGAAGCCGCCAAGTGGCTGGTGAATCATCACACGTGAATTTGGAAGCGCGTGACGCTTACCAGGAGCACCACCCGCTAGTAAGAATGCTCCCATAGAGCACGCTTGACCCATACATACTGTGCTCACGTTTGGCTTGATGAACTGCATTGTGTCGTAAATAGACATACCTGCAGTTACGCTACCGCCTGGTGAATTGATGTAAAGATAGATATCTTTGTCTGGGTTTTCTGATTCCAAGAAAAGCATTTGAGCCACGACAAGGTTTGCCATGTGGTCTTCAACTTGACCGGTTAAGAAAATGATACGTTCTTTTAACAGACGAGAATAGATATCGTAAGAGCGTTCACCACGGGAAGTTTGTTCAACCACCATAGGAACTAACGCGTCCATAATCGATGGCATTGTATTTTTTTCTTGGTAGCTCATATTCTTATGTCCCTAAAATAAATGGCCCGAATGATTAAATCATACGGACCATTGTTAGCAGAATTGTTGACCGTACGTCAACCTTCTACATCAGATATTACTATATTATGCAGGTTGCTGATTCATTAGCTCGCTGAAGCTAACTTCTTTATCAGAAACTTGAGCTTTAGCGATGATTGCATCAACGGCTTGCTCTTCTAAAGCAACGTTACGCATGTTGTTCATCATTTGCTCGTTTTGCTCGTAGTAAGCAATAACTTCTGTTGGATCTTCGTATGCTGTAGCCATCTCTTCGATGATAGCTTTAACTTTCTCGTCATCAGCTTCTAGCTCTTCAGTCTTGATTACTTCACCAAGAAGAAGGCCTACAACTACGCGACGTTTAGCTTGCTCTTCGAACAGCTCACGTGGAAGTTGGTCAGCAGCTTCAGTGTTGCCACCGAAACGTTGAGCAGCTTGTTGACGTAGAACACCGATCTCTTGATCGATAAGAGCAGAAGGTACGTCGATGTTGTTTTCGTTAACTAGACCGTCGATAGCTTGCTCTTTGATGCGGTTCTTAACAGCTTGCTTAAGCTCACGCTCCATGTTCTTACGAACTTCAGCTTTAAGACCTTCAACGCCGTCAGCAGCGCCGAACTTAGAAACGAATTCTTCGTTTAGTTCTGGAAGTTCACGAGCTTCAACTTTGTTCAACTTGATAGAGAACTTAGCTGATTTACCTTTTAGGTTTTCAGCGTGATAATCTTCTGGGAAGTTTACGTCGATTTCGAATTCCATGCCTGCTGTTTTACCAACGATACCGTCTTCAAAACCAGGGATCATGCGACCAGCACCCATCTCTAGTGGGAAGTTCTCAGCTTTACCGCCTTCGAACTCTTCACCGTCGATAGAACCAACGAAGTCGATAGTTGCACGAGAACCAGCGTCAGCTGCAGCTTCAACTTCAGTCCAAGTTGCTTGTTGCTTACGTAGAGTTTCGATCATCTCTTCAACGTCTGCGTCTTTAACTTCTACTGCTGGTTTCTCAACAGTGATGTTTTCTAGACCTTTCAGCTCAACTTCTGGGTAAACTTCAAAAGTTGCGTTGAATACTAGGTCAGCGCCTTCGCTGTTTTCAACTGGTGCGAAAGTAGGTGCGCCAGCTGGGTTGATTTTCTCTTTAACGATCGCTTCGATGAAGTGACGTTGCATTACTTCGCCCATCACGTCTTGACGTACTGCTTTGCCGTACATTTTAGCAACCATCTTCATTGGCACTTTGCCTTTACGGAAACCATCGAAACGACGATTTTTCGCGATGTTGCGTAGTTCAGCTGTAACTGCATCTTCGATGTTAGCAGCAGGAACAGTAATATTAAGACGGCGCTCTAGGCCTTCTAGCGTTTCAACAGTAACTTGCATTATATAAACCTCAAAACTGGCTCAGTAATCTGAGCATATGAGCCGTAACTTAGCTTTAATTCAAAAGCCGACGTTGTTGGCTGCATCCTTGTGTAGTGCTCTATCCGAACACCTAATTTAAAATCGAGCATTGATGTCTGAATTGACTATTCAACCAAACACCAGACTAATCAGCGATATCTTCGTTCTTCACACGCCGACTTGAACGTAATAAAGCTTGTTTTAAGAAACAAGAAAGGTATCTCCGATTAGCCTCAGGACAGAGATTTTAGACGCGACATTCTAGCGATCTGTTTAATCTCTGTCGAGCCGTTCACCTCTGCTTAATGATGAATGCTCTAAATTCGTTCAACCAAATGATAAAAAAACAATCAAAACATCACTTAGCACAACAGAAATGGGGACAATAGCGACTTTTTCAAGGGAATCGAGGCCTTTTTTTGCTAAAAACCTTAAAAAGAGATCTTGCTCTTGTTTTACCCCTCAGAGTCGATAAGTTTTTCAACAATCTCTGTTACAAAGCCTTAACCTACAGCCATCTGTTGGCTCTCAATTTTCAGCTAAAACACCGTTATTAACTGCAATATACGAGAGAATACAGGCGTATTTGTTTTATCTAAGATTGAGCGGAGAGCCTTCATGTTTCGAGCTTTGAGCCCCCCTTTACTGCTGGCAGTCACCTATTGTTTACTCATGGTCGTTGGTGGTCATTGGATCTGGGGATCAAGCCACCAAAATTTGTTAAATGGTCACCAATCCAAGCTAGATAGGTTTTCTGTTCATATATCTAGCCAATTGGACAAGTTCGCCCACATCCCGGAGCTGCTATCAAAGGATAAAGAACTGATCGACGCCCTACATTCACCAAGCAATTCTGCCCAGATAGAACTCACCAACCGCTATCTAGAGCACGTCAACACAGTGATTCAGGCATCCGACACCTATTTATTGGATAGCATCGGCACCACTATCGCGGCCAGCAACTGGAACCTTGAACACTCGTTTGTCGGGCGTAATTTTGCGTTTCGTCCCTACTATCAACAAGCGATTCTCGGCAATGAAAATCAGTACTTTGCGTTAGGTTCTACTTCGGGGAAACGGGGTTATTATTATTCCTTTCCTGTCTCCTACGCGGCTGAAATCATTGGCGTGATTGTCGTAAAAATGGATTTATCACTGATTGAAACAAGTTGGAAAGGCAAACAGAGTTATTTTGTTGCTGACGATAAAGACCAGATTGTTTTTATGTCGAGTAATCCAGAATGGTTACTCAAAAGTCTCCAACCACTCAATAAAGCCCAACAGGCTCGAATTCAAGAAAGTAGGCAGTATCTAGATACAAAAATCGAGAGTCTGCATTTTTCAGGAGATTTGGAGAGCTCTACCAGCAGTATTAAGTCAACGCATAAACTCGTTCAAGAGCACTTTTTCACTTCCTCACGTTTTTTGGATGACCCCAAATTAACCGTCCGGGTATTCTCTCCGACACACTTAGTTTGGTGGGATTTGATCGCCTATATGGTGGTGTTGAGCTTAGTATTTGCGATTATTTATCTCACCATACAACTCAACAACCATCGCCAACAAAGACGTGCCCAGATCGATAGGCTGCAATCTGAAGCCAAACAAAAGCTGGAATTTCAAGTTCTTGAGCGCACATCAGAACTGCACGTTGAGATCAAGCACCGTATCGAAACAGAACAGATACTCAGACAGACACAAGACGAGCTAATACAAGCAGCAAAGCTGGCAGTATTAGGTCAGATGTCAGCAAGCATCAGCCATGAACTGAATAACCCATTGGCGGCTATTCGCAGTTATGCAGACAATGGCCGACTCTTTCTTGAAAAAGAGAAGACAGACCGAGTCGATGACAACCTCTCTCGGATTTCAGCACTGACGGATCGTATGGCAAAAATAAGCCATCAACTCCGTTCCTTCGCTAAGAAATCCACGGCAGAAGAGCTACACACGTTGCAGATACTGCCTATTCTTCATTCCTCAAAAGAACTGATGAAACCGCAGTTAAAGACTGAGCGAGTCAAAGTAAATGAGCTCCCTGAAATCTTCGACGCCTGCGTGCTCGCCAATGCGATTCAATTGGAACAGGTCATCATTAACCTACTGACCAATGCTGTTCAAGCTATGGAAAATCAAGAAGATAAACAATTGGCTATCCTGTTAGAGATTAGCGAATCAGATAACGCACAATCAAAAACTCTGTTGATTCATGTCGATGACAATGGCCCCGGTTTTGTCTCGCCTACGACGGGACACTTTTTTGAACCCTTTCATACCACTAAAAAAAATGGACTTGGACTCGGGCTGTCGATTTCTCAACAAATAATCAGCGGAATTAACGGCAAACTAGTGACAGGAGTCAGTCCGCAAGGCGGTGCTCGTTTTACTATTGAACTCCCGATAGTGTCCGACGAGCAACGTTCCAAAAAGAACAAAATGGACTGAAGCAAAACAAAAATTTCAGCGATATTCAGTATAAAAGAGTAAAGGAATAACTATGTGTGACGTCTATTTCATTGATGATGAATCCGATTTAAGGATGGCAATTGAGCAGAGCTTCGAGCTCGCTGACATTAATGCTGAATTCTTTCATGATGCAGAATCAGCACTACTTGCGATCCAAAAAAATGGTCTTCCCCATGTGATCATCACAGATATTTGTTTACCGGGTATTTCTGGACATGATCTACTCAACACTGCCATGCACAAAGATAAAGAGATTCCTGTCATCATGATCACCGGGCATGGTGATATATCAATGGCCGTGCAAGCTATCCATGATGGTGCCTATGATTTCATTGAAAAACCATTTGCCAATGAGCGTTTGATCGAAACCACCAAACGGGCGATCGAAAAACGCCGATTGACCCTCGAAAACCAAGAACTGAAGCGTTCGTTGAAAGCGAGTAAAGCACTGGGTCCAAGAATCATTGGTGACACGCCATCGATGACTGAGCTTCGTTCGATCATCACTCACGTCGCCGATACCAACGCCGATATTTTATTGTTTGGCGAAACGGGAACAGGTAAAGAACTAGTCGCACGTTCCCTACATGAACAAAGCAGCCGTCGAGAGCAAAATTTTGTCGCAGTCAATTGTGGTGCCGTTCCTGAGAACCTGATTGAAAGTGAGCTCTATGGCCATGAAAAAGGCGCTTTCACGGGGGCTGATAGCAAACGCGTAGGTAAGTTTGAGTTTGCACAAGGCGGCACCCTGTTCTTAGATGAAATAGAATCCATGCCAATGCAAGCGCAGATACGTCTGTTACGCGTATTACAAGAACGTGTCATTGAAAGGGTTGGCTCAAACGGTTTGGTTCCTCTCGATATTCGAGTGATTGCAGCAACTAAAGTCGACCTAAAGAAAGCCGCTGAAGAAGGCACTTTTCGCCAAGACCTTTATTACCGACTCAATGTCGTGACCTTAGATTTACCTTCACTAAGAAGTAGACAGGAAGACATCCCAGCACTCTTTCACCATTTCTTGCTCGTCGCAGCAGCGCGTTATGGTAAAACAGCCCCTGCACTGCCACAAACAGAACTGCACGCGCTTTTAGCTCATGATTGGCCCGGAAATGTACGAGAACTACGTAATACTGCGGAGCGTTTTGTACTTTTAGGTAAGCTTTCTCATTTATCAGACAACACCGTTGAGTCAAACCAACACTTATCGCTAGCTGAGTTGGTCTCTGACTTTGAGAAAAGTGCACTAAAGCAAGCGCTTATTGAGTGTAACGGCAGTATAAAAGAGACCATGGAAAGGCTTCAACTTCCACGCAAAACCCTTTACGACAAGATGCAAAAATACCAGCTTGTAAAAGAATCGTATCGACAAAGAGAAAACTAAACTATTTTTGTGAGCAAGATCACCTATACTTATTTCGGTCATAGGATGTTCTACGATCAAAATAGTGAGGAGATGGTTATGGGTGAGAAAACGAGAGTGCCATCCATTACTGACACACTTGAAATAGATGGTGTTTATTACATCGATCAGCATGTCGACTTAAACACACCGGAGTTAGAAGCAAAAAGGTCCCTCTATCAACAGAGCGACCATCATTTGAACTTCGGTAAAAATATTGATGAGGAGGTCTAACGACCTCCTTTTTTCCATTCTAATTGTTCTTTTTCTATTTTACGCAAACAATGCCCACACTTACTTAGTGATAATTTCTGGTCCCATCAATGTGGTTGGTAGCCATGTCGAAACCCAAGGCACGTACGTTACGATAATCAGGAATAAGAACATCACGCCTACCCAAGGCAGTGCCGCTTTTACTACGTTCATCATCGACATCTTGGCGACCCCTGCGGTCACAAACAAGTTGAGTCCAACAGGCGGCGTTATCATCCCTATCTCCATATTCACTACCATCATGATACCTAGGTGGATTGGGTCGATACCGAGTGCAATAGCGATTGGGAATACCAATGGCGCAACGATGATCAGCAAGCCTGATGGCTCCATGAACTGACCGCCAATCAAGAGTAAAACATTCACTACAATCAAGAAGGTGATCGGACCTAAACCCGCAGATAGCATAGACTCAGTGATCATTTGAGGAATACGTTCTTCGGTTAGTACATGCTTAAGAATCAGAGCGTTGGCAATGATAAACAGCAGCATAATCGTCAGCTTACCTGCATCGTACAGCGTGTCTTTGGTGTCTTTGTGGAAGAAGGTTTGGAACACTTTTACCAAAGCCGGTTTTGTATTGTTCTTGTCAGCAAATGGCCCCATATCTTTATAGATAAAGTTGGCAATGAAGAAGGCATACACCGCAGCCACTGCCGCCGCTTCTGTCGGAGTAAAGATACCGCCGTAGATCCCCCCCAGAATGATGACAATCAATAACAAGCCCCAGCTCGCATCTTTTGCTGCCGAAAACATCTCGCCCCAACCCACAAATGGCTGTGCAGGAATCTTCTTAATACGCGCCGCAATGTAGATAGCAATCATCAACATCACACCCGCCAATAAGCCTGGAATCACACCACCTAAAAACATACGACCTACCGATACATCCGTCGCCGCTGCGTATACCACCATCACGATTGAAGGCGGAATCAAGATGCCCAAAGTACCCGCATTACAGATAACCCCAGCTGCGAATTCTTTTGTATAACCGTTTTTGATCATACCTGCGATAACAATACTACCGATCGCCACTACCGTTGCAGGAGATGAACCAGAAAGGGCTGCGAACATCATACATGCCACAACCGATGCCATCGCCAAGCCGCCGCGGAACCAACCCACCATCGCGATAGCAAAACGAATAATACGTTTCGCCACACCACCAGTAGACATAAAACTAGAGGCCAAGATAAAGAAAGGAATCGCTAAGAGTGTGTAGTGGCCTGCAAATGCATTAAACAGCGTTTGTGCAACGGATGCCAACGAAGCATCAGAATGCATCAATAAGAATATGACGCTTGATAAACCGAGGGAAATCGCAATTGGTACACCGACCAACATGAAAGCAATTACCATTAAAAATAGAAATAACATTGCCATGATTAGTCTTCCTTCCCGTTAGATTTTGTACCCGACTCATTCGCCTTGTTTTCCTTAGTCGAATCCAATACCGCTGTCGCGTCTTCATCAGAACCCGCTAAAACATCAGCTTTCAATGCATCCAGCTCTTCTTCGGCTTCATGGCCTGCAATCATGCGGTCAAGTTTACCCGTCACAACTTGATAAGCAATTTGGATGAATCGGAACGTTAGCAGTGCCATACCAATCGGCAGCGCCATATAAGGAATAAAACGTGGCAGTTTCTCGTATCGCTCACCTTCATTCAGCCAATCCGCCATGAACTGCAGCATTTCTGGCATAGGGATATCATCGGTTTCATACCATGCGCGATCAGTCGCGAATGGGTACCAATAATTCCAAGAGCCGATAAGCAGTAACACTGAGAATGCTAGACAGCTGGTCACCGCGATTAACGCATACACTTTGCGTAGCTTTTCTGGGGCAAGGTTGATAATCACATCAACACCAATGTGGAAGTGCTTTTTTACGCCGTAAGATGCGCCGACCAAGACCATCCATGCAAACATGAATACCGTCAGTTCCAATGCCCATAAAATGTTGTCATTGAATGCGTATCGAAATACCACATTGGCAAAAGTAAGTAGCGTCATTGCGCCAAGGAAAAATGCGATTAACGACTCTTCAATCACATCCGTAACTCTTCCGACTTTGGAAAAAAGAGAGGTTTCCAGTGCTGATTCGCTAGAATTTGGTTGTTCCATTTGAGGCTTTTCCATAATTGACTCCGCTTATAATTGTTTTAATAAGAAGTGGCGAAAACGCTCGCCACTTCTTTAGCGGTGTTATTGGTTTGAAGCTAGTGCTGCATCGATAAGGTCTGAACCGATGTCTTTTTCAAACTTCTTCCATACTGGTTGAAGTGCCGTTACCCATGCTTGACGCTGATCTGGCGTCAGCGTACGAACCTCACCACCGGCTTCGATGATGTTATTTTTGTTCGCTAGGTTAACTTTTGAAGATTCAGCATTACGCGTCTCAGACACTTCTTGAACGATAGTACCAAGCTGTGTTCGTACATCTTCAGGTAGGTCCTTCCAGAAGTCGTTTGAGGTTACAACTAGGTAATCCAAGATACCGTGATTGGTTTCAGTCACGCCGTCTTGTACTTCAAAAAATTTCTTACCGTAAATGTTTGACCATGTATTCTCTTGGCCATCGATAACCTTAGTTTGTAGACCACCATACACTTCTTTGAAAGACATCTTCTGCGGGTTAGCGCCTAGCTGTTCAAACTGAGCAACCAATACGTCTGATGCTTGAACACGGAATTTCAAACCTTCCGCGTCTTCAGGGCTGATTAGAGGTTTGTTCGCCGACATCTGTTTCATGCCGTTATGCCAAAACGCTAATCCCTGTAGGCCACGACGCTTCATTGCATTCTTCAGTTTTTCACCAGATTCTGAGTTTTGGAAACGGTCAACGGCGTCTACATCTTCAAATAGGAACGGAAGATCAAAAATGCGGTATTTCTTAGTGAACTTCTCAAATTTAGACAGCGAAGGTGCCGCCATTTGAACATCACCATTTAACAGGGCTTCCAGTACCTTATTATCATCGTAAAGCGTCGAGTTAGGGAAAACTTGCATACAAGCTTTACCATTCATTTCAGTGTTTACTCGCTCTTCTAGTAGAGAAGCGGCAATGCCTTTCGGGTGCTTATCGGTATTAGTTACGTGACTGAACTTAATCACGATTTCACCAGGGTCACAGTTTGCAGCAGCATTAAAACTGGTGAGCGCCAGAGCAGATACAGACAGCAGAGTAAGAGGCTTAAACATTATTATTCTCCTTAGTAAACAAAGCAGCCCATCAATGGGAACTGCGTACTTTCACTAAGGCAATTAGCGCGCCATATTGATACAAAACATTAACAAGCCTTTAACCACAAGGCTTCATCATAGTTGCCAACATGAGTCGCCAGCGCTTTGCAAAATTTAATGGGTGGAAAATGACACATAGAATATTTATAAATGGGTGGGAGTTGACCAAAGCATCAGTGATAAATGAGGTCTGACCAAAAGCCCCTTTCACGATGATGCCTTGAAGTAATTTCGACCTATCCTGTAGAGTGCTGCACAACTTAGTCAGATTTACTGATCCACTACTTACCAAGAGTTGCTACCCATGAGTCAGATCTACCATCACCCAGTACAGATTTACTATGAAGATACCGATCACTCTGGTGTGGTTTATCACCCTAACTTTCTTAAATACTTTGAGCGTGCGCGCGAGCATGTGTTAGGCAGCGATAAACTGGCAACATTATGGAATGAGCATGGACTGGGTTTTGCGGTGTATAAAGCCAACATGACTTTCCAAGATGGCGTTGAGTTCGCAGAGATCTGCGATATCCGAACCTCTTTTGAACTCGATGGCAAATACAAAACCTTATGGCGACAAGAGGTATGGCGTAAAGATGCAACCAAACCCGCCGTGATTGGTGATATTGAAATGGTTTGCCTAGATAAAGATAAACAACTTCAGCCAGTACCCGCTGAAGTATTAAAAGCGATGCTTGGCGAAACGAGTTAACCAATATTACGAGTGGCTGAAAGTGCGAGTGGCTAAGAGTGTGCTTTTTTCAAGATTAGAGGTTCAAGTTTCTAGTATAACGAGCGCACACTCAGCCAAGTAGCTTTGCTACTGGGAAGCATTTCATCTCTAATTGCACCGGAAGCGTTGCACCACCAAGCGTCACGGCAAATCGGAATTGGTCATCTAACCTTCCTAAACTGCATTGCCAGTCAGCAGAAACATCGCCTTGTTCAGTAACATCCAACCCAACTCCGTTGTGTATAATGATTTCATCATGTAACTCTGGTTGTAAACCCGACGAATGAAGTGGCAGTGTTTGTTGAG
Organism: Vibrio toranzoniae; assembly: GCF_024347655.1. Classification (NCBI taxonomy): domain Bacteria; kingdom Pseudomonadati; phylum Pseudomonadota; class Gammaproteobacteria; order Vibrionales; family Vibrionaceae; genus Vibrio; species Vibrio toranzoniae. The sequence continues at coordinate 2,205,601 of NZ_AP025514.1, forward strand.
TTAGATTGGAAAAGTCGAACGAAAAACTTTTCAATGATGTGGCCAATCCCTTTCCCGTCGCTTTGATATAAGACTCTTTCAGTGCCCACAAATCAAAAAAACGTTCTCTTTGAGATACGTCATCCAGCTCGAGTAAATCGTTAATCTCAAATTCCGAAAAGTAATGCTTCATGATCGCCGCTATGTTGGTCGAACTTCTTGCATGTTCAATATCCACCCCAAGCTGTAGTGATTGCCCTTTTGTTTGGCATACCGCGATTAACAAATGTTCTTTGCTATGACTGATATTAAAATTCAGGCCAGTTTCTATCTGTTGCTTCTCAACTAAGCTTGGTTTGCCTTTTTCACCATACTCAAACCGCCACTCTTCAGCCGTCAAATCAGAGTAGATCGACAGAACCTCTCTTAAGTAGTTACGAACATAGAGCGCTTGGATCTGAGATGAAGGCATTCGATAACGCTCAACTTTGGCTACTTCATCGACAGTAAGTTTCTGTTTTAGGCGCGACACATGATCACTATCTTCATCCAAATCACTTAAAGAACAAAGCCACAAATCAATGACTAACGTTTCCGTCTTTCTAGCACTCATTTCTTAAAAATCACTCACCATAAAGCCATCAATAAAACATCAAAACGAACAAATTTAACTCACCTATGTTTTGAGAGAAACATAGAGAATTTGGGCAGGAAACACCCTTCATATGCGGACTTAAAACTAATTTTTCAAATAATAACAAATTAAAACACAGATCACACTTAGCCTTACGGAACAGGCATCTATTAAATGTTACTTACAGAAATCTGACATAGATCTCACCAAGTCAAAATATAGAGTATAAACACTAAAAAACAAGTCATATCCATTAATTATCAATAAGTTAATTACATTAAAAATACAAAATTCAAAAGCACACAAATTTCATCTGGTCTGAACAGATCATAGTGGCCTCTGGGAGCATTGTATCGGCAACTCACCTCGGGTAGCCTGCTCAACCATTAAACAAATTCACACGTTTTCATTGCGGATAACTGCTTTCCGTTAAGCAGTACTTTGGACAGGATTTAAATGGACATTACCCTCACATTCGAATACCCCCTTCACGCATGAAACACGTTCTCAACGTCTGCAAGTCAATGAACTTCGCACTCCCTATTTCAGTCAGGTGGCCAACTTTCGGCAGCCTTACTCTTCAGCTGCGTTTGCCCAAATCTGTTTCAGATTTATTTTCGATTCAATTAAAAGCGCAGCCTCAAAACACGACATCGCCCTCAGTGATTTCAAGTGGAGACTCACAATGAGCCAACCCGAAAAAAATACACCGGAATCAGTCGACGACACTCGACTTAATAAACGTCTTAAAGATATGCCTGTCGCTATCGTTGGTATGGCGAGCATGTTTGCAAACTCTCGTTACCTGAATAAATTTTGGGACCTGATCAGCGAAAAGATCGATGCGATTACTGAAGTGCCAGATACGCACTGGCGTCCAGAAGATTACTACGATTCAGATCGTACTGCGCCAGACAAGTCTTACTGTAAGCGCGGTGGTTTCATCCCTGAAGTCGACTTCAACCCAATGGAGTTCGGCCTTCCGCCAAATATCCTAGAACTGACGGATACTTCTCAGCTGCTTTCTCTGATCGTGGCAAAAGAAGTTCTTGAAGATGCCAAGCTGCCTGAAGGCTACGATCGCGATAAGATCGGTATCACGCTCGGTGTTGGTGGTGGTCAGAAGATCGCTCAAAGCCTGAATGCTCGTCTGCAATACCCTGTTTTGAAAAAAGTCTTCAAGAGCAGTGGCATCAACGACGAAGACAGCGAAATGCTGATCAAAAAATTCCAAGACCAATACATCCACTGGGAAGAGAACTCATTCCCTGGTTCATTGGGTAACGTGATTTCAGGTCGTATTGCTAACCGCTTTGACCTTGGTGGCATTAACTGTGTAGTAGATGCTGCTTGTGCAGGTTCTCTAGCTGCAATGCGCATGGCTCTTAGTGAGCTAGTTGAAGGCCGCAGTGAAATGATGATTACAGGTGGTGTGTGTACTGATAACTCACCAACCATGTACATGAGCTTCTCTAAAACGCCAGCATTTACCACCAATGAAACCATTCAACCTTTCGACATCGACTCAAAAGGCATGATGATTGGTGAAGGCATCGGCATGGTTGCTCTTAAGCGTCTTGAAGATGCAGAGCGCGACGGCGACAGAATCTACTCAGTGATTAAAGGTGTCGGTTCTTCTTCGGATGGTAAGTTCAAGAGTATTTACGCCCCTCGCCCTGAAGGACAAGCAAAAGCACTAAAACGCGCTTACGATGATGCTGGTTTCGCACCGCACACACTTGGCCTTTTAGAAGCGCACGGCACGGGTACTGCAGCAGGCGATGTTGCTGAATTTGGTGGCTTAAACTCGGTATTTAGTGAGAACAACGAAGAGAAGCAACACATTGCGTTAGGCTCTGTGAAATCTCAAATTGGTCACACCAAATCAACCGCGGGTACTGCTGGCTTAATCAAAGCTGCATTAGCATTGCACCACAAAGTACTGCCGCCAACGATCAACGTATCGGCTCCGAATCCTAAGTTGGATATCGAGAACTCACCGTTCTACCTAAACACGCAAACGCGTCCTTGGATGAAACGTGTCGACGGCACACCGCGCCGTGCAGGTATCAGCTCATTTGGTTTTGGTGGCACTAACTTCCACGTTGTATTGGAAGAATACACGCCAGAACACGCTCGCGGCGACAAATACCGTCAGCGCCAAGTACCGCAAACTCTGTTATTCAGCGCGGAATCTCGTCAAGCACTGATTAATAAACTCAAGCAGATTTCAACTCAAGCTGCAGACGCTGCGTTCAAACTAGAAGCGCTTGCTGAACAACATAATTTGCGTGAAGTTGACGCTAAGCATGCTCGTATTGGTTTAGTCGTGACTGACCAAGCAGACCTTCAAGCGCAACTGACTCAAGCGGTTTCTATGTTTGAGAGCCAAACCAAAGCACATTGGCAGATGCCAAGCGGTACTAGCTATCGTGAGTCGGCACTGATTGCTGAAAACGGCGCAGGTAAAGTGGCAGCGCTATTTGCTGGTCAAGGTTCGCAATACCTAAACATGGGGCGCGAGCTTGCATGTCACTACCCTGAAATGCGTCAACAGCTTGCTCAAGCGGATCAGGTATTTGGTCAACACAAGAAAACGGCTCTGTCGCAAATTCTATTCCCAATTCCAACCTTCACACCAGAAGCAACCAAAGCTCAAGAAGCGGTACTAACCAACACGGCCAATGCGCAAAGTGCGATTGGTACTGTGTCTATGGGTCAGTTCGACATCATGACTCAAGCTGGCTTCAAAGCAGACATGGTCGCAGGCCACAGCTTTGGTGAGCTAAGCGCACTATGTGCATCGGGTGTTATCTCGCAAGACGATTACTACCAGCTAGCTTTCGCTCGTGGCGATGCGATGGCAGCGACACCAGAACAAGGTGACAGCGGTACGATGTTTGCGGTCATCCTAGACGCAGACAAACTTCCAGCCGTTGAAAACTGTATCAGCCAATTCGAAGGCGTGAGTATTGCCAACTACAACGCTCCGACTCAACTGGTTATTGCAGGTCCAACTGCAACGGTTCAACAAGCAGCACAAGCGCTAACTGAACAAGGCTTCAAAGCGATTGCTCTGCCAGTGTCTGGTGCTTTCCACACACCGCTTGTTGCTCACGCTCAAAAACCATTTGCTGCTGCAATTGATAAAGCTTCATTTAGCGCTCCAACGCTGCCGCTTTACTCAAACGCAACGGGCAAATTGCACAGCAAAGACGCGAAAGCGATCAAGAAAGCGTTCAAGCAACACATGCTGCAATCGGTTCGTTTCAGCGAACAAATTGAAGCGATGTATGAAGCAGGTGCTCGTGTATTCGTAGAGTTCGGTCCGAAGAACATTCTTCAAAAGCTGGTTGATAAAACATTGGCTGATAAGAACGAAGAGCTTTACGCAATCAGCATCAACCCAAGCCCTAAAGGCGACAGTGACCAACAGCTTCGCTTAGCGGCGGTTCAACTGTGCGTGGCAGGTGTTTCATTAGACAACATTGACCCTTACCAAGCTGACATTGCTGAACCTGCAAAGGCATCACCAATGAACATCAAGCTGAATGCAACCAACTACATCAGCCCTGCTACTCGTAAGAAAATGGATCAATCATTGGCTTCGGGCAACGTCACCGAAAAGACTGAGATTGTTGAAGTGAAAGTTGAAGTCGAGAAAATCGTGGAAAAAGAAGTGATTAAAACAGAAATCGTTGAAGTACCTGTGGCTGCGCCTCAAGCTTCAAATGTACAACAGTCAACTACTCCAGCACCAAGTGCACAAGTAGCAACAGCAGCTCAGCAACCACAAGTGGCGCAACCTGCACCAGCGACTAGTCAACCAACAGCTCAAGTAACGGTTGATGAGTCTTCACTGCAATCGTTCTTCAATGCTCAACAACAAGCAGCAGAAGTACATCAGCAGTTCCTTGCAATTCCTCAGCAATACGGTGACACGTTCAACACCCTAATGTCTGAGCAAGCGAAAATGGCAACAGCAGGCGTAGCAATTCCTGAGAACCTGCAACGTTCTATGGAGATGTTCCACCAGCACCAAGCTGAAACGCTAAAAGCTCACGCTCATTACCTAGAAATGCAAGCGCACAGCAACAACTCAGCACTTAACATGCTGACGCAAGGTTCAGTACAAACGGAACAACCAACCTTCGTTGCGCCAGTAAATGCTCAGCCAGCGATTCAAGCTCCAGCTACTCCAGCAGCTATCGTCCAACAGCCTGTAGCTCAAGTACAAGCGACTCCTGTACAAGCTCAGTCTGTTCAAGCTGCGCCGGTTCAAAATACAACAACTCAGAAAGCTCCAGTACAGAAAGCCGTTCCTGCTCCACAAGTAGCGGCTCAAGCGGCAGCGCCTGTTGCAGCTCAACCTGTGCCAGTTAAAGCGCAACCGGCTCCTTTGGCTGCACCAGTAGTAGTACAATCAGCAGATGCTGAAAAAGTGATGCTAGAAGTGGTCGCTGAGAAAACGGGTTACCCAACGGAAATGCTTGATCTAGAAATGGACATGGAAGCAGACCTTGGTATCGACTCAATCAAGCGCGTAGAGATTCTTGGTACTGTTCAAGACGAAATGCCAAACCTACCTGAGCTGAACCCTGAGGATTTAGCTGAGTGTCGTACTCTTGGCGAAATCGTCGGCTACATGAACAGTAAAAGCATGAACAGCAAGATGCCAGCATCAGCGCCTGTTGCAGCACAGCCAAGCGCAACTGCTCCAGTTCAAGCCGCTAACGGTCTCAATGCGAAAGTCGTTCAACAAACCATGCTAGAAGTGGTTGCTGAGAAGACAGGTTACCCAACTGAAATGCTTGATCTAGAAATGGATATGGAAGCAGACCTTGGTATCGACTCAATTAAACGTGTTGAGATTCTAGGTACGGTTCAAGATGAACTGCCTACTCTTCCAGAGCTAAACCCTGAAGACTTAGCTGAGTGTCGCACTCTAGGTGAAATTGTTGCCTACATGAACAGCAAGCTTCCAGCTTCTGCACCTGCAGTCGCTCAAACTGCAGCAACTTCAGTTCAAACAGCTAGCGGTTTAGATGCGGCTGTCGTTCAAAAAACCATGTTAGAAGTAGTAGCAGAGAAGACGGGCTACCCGACTGAAATGCTAGACCTAGCAATGGACATGGAAGCAGACCTTGGCATCGACTCAATCAAACGTGTTGAGATCCTTGGTACGGTTCAAGACCAGCTGCCAACATTGCCAGAACTAAACCCTGAAGACCTAGCTGAGTGCCGTACTCTTGGTGAGATCGTTGACTACATGAACAGCAAGTTAGCTCCTAGTTCAGAAACGGCTCCAGAAGCAACTGCAACCGCTGTAGAAAGCGCGATCAACGACCTAAACCCTGCTCATGTTCAATCAACAATGATGGAAGTGGTTGCCGACAAAACCGGTTACCCAGCAGAAATGCTCGACCTAGCGATGGACATGGAAGCAGACCTTGGCATCGACTCAATCAAACGTGTTGAGATCCTTGGTACGGTTCAAGACCAGCTGCCAACATTGCCAGAACTAAACCCTGAAGATCTCGCTGAATGTCGTACTCTGGGCGAAGTCGTTGCTTACATGAACAGCAAGCTAGACGCTAATGAAGTTCCTAATGCAGAAGCAACTGCAACCGTTGAAAAAAGCGCAAGCAACGACCTAAACCCTGCCCATGTTCAATCAACAATGATGGAAGTGGTTGCCGACAAAACAGGTTACCCAGCAGAAATGCTCGACCTAGCAATGGACATGGAAGCAGACCTTGGTATCGATTCGATTAAACGCGTTGAGATCTTGGGGACGGTTCAAGACCAGCTACCAACGCTGCCAGAGCTAAACCCTGAAGACTTAGCTGAGTGTCGTACGCTTGGTGAAATCGTTACCTACATGCAAAGCAAACTATCCGCGGCTGCACCCGTAGCGACTCCAAAAGCTGAATCAGTAACGCCTATCGCAGAAACAGCGACAGCGGAACTTCCTCCACACAATGAGGTAGCGCTAAAAAAGCTACCAGCGGCAGATAAACTCGTCGATTGTTTCTCAAAAGACGCTTGTGTCGTGATCACAGATGATGGTCACAACGCCGGTGTTCTAGCAGAAAAGTTGACCGCTAACGGCATCCAAGTTGCTGTAGTGCGTAGTGCTACTTCTGCCGCGTCACCTTTAAACAGTGAAATCGCAAGCTACACACTCAACAGTATCGATGATGCTGGTGTGACAGCTGTGATTAACGACATCGAAGCAGACCTTAAAACGTCGAACAAAGTGATTGCTGGCTTCCTTCACCTACAAGCTATCGTTGATACTGAGCAAAGCAACGAGCAAGCGGTTAACTTGAATGCAGACTCAAGAGCTTCGCTAACCACAGCGTTCTTATTCGCCAAACACCTAAATGGCCAACTGAATGCCGTTTCTGGTCGCAGCGTGTTCTTCACGCTAAGCCGTATCGATGGCGGCTTTGGTTACTTAGATACTAAGCAACTAGCGAATGCAGAACTTAACCAAGCCGCGTTGTCTGGTCTAACTAAGACACTGAGCCATGAATGGTCAAACGTGTTCTGCCGTGCATTGGATGCTGACGCTTCTATTGATGCTCGTCACCTATCTGAGGCTATTACAGGCGAACTGTTCGATATCGATACCAACACGGTTGAAATCGGCCTTAGCCATGCGGCAAACGGTGAATCTGGTCGTGCAACATTGATTGCTGCAACACCAGGGGCTGCACAAACTAAAAACACAGGCGCTCAACTCACCAAGAGCGACAAAGTTCTCGTAACGGGTGGCGCTAAAGGCGTGACGTTTGAATGTGCACTGACGCTTGCTAAGCAATGTAAATCTCATTTCATTCTTGCAGGTCGTAGTAAGCATATTATTTCAGCTGAGCTACCTCAGTGGGCACAAGGCAAGCAAGAGAAAGAGCTAAAACCAGCGGCTATCGCTCACCTACAAGCAACAGGTGACAAACCAACGCCGAAAAAAGTTGATGCCTTGCTAAAACCTGTATTGAGCAGCCTTGAAATCAACGCAGCACTTGCCGCTTTCAACGAAATTGGCGCGAGCGCTGAATACCTAAGCCTAGATGTATCGAACCATGAGTCAGTAGCAAAAACGCTGGCGAATTTCGACGGCATCACGGGTCTTATCCATGGTGCAGGCGTACTGGCTGACAAACACATTCAAGACAAAACACTTGATGAGCTGAACATGGTTTACGGCACCAAAGTGGGCGGACTAGAAGCGGTTCTTGGTGGGCTTGATAGCAGTAAGCTAAAACTGATTGCGATGTTCTCTTCGGCGGCGGGTTTCTACGGAAACACAGGCCAAAGCGATTACTCAATGTCTAACGAAATCCTAAACAAAGCGGCTCTGCAATTGTCTGCTCGTAACCCTCAAGCGAAAGTGATGAGCTTCAACTGGGGACCTTGGGACGGTGGCATGGTCAACGCAGCACTGAAACGTATGTTCACAGAGCGCGGTGTGTACGTGATTCCTCTTCAGGCGGGTGCAGACCTGTTTAGCTCTCAACTACTGAACGAAACTGGCATTCAACTGCTGGTTGGTACGAGCATGCAAGGTTCTGACAACAAGGAAGCTGCTGTAAAAAAGCTTAATGCGGAGTCTGTGCATCTTGCAAAGAGTCCGCTAAATACAAGCATCACTGTGACACGTCATCTTGATCCAAAGGCATTGCCTTTCATTCAAGATCACTGCATTGCCGGTAACCCAGTGTTACCGACAGTGTGTGCCATCCAATGGATGCGTGAAGTCGCAGAGCAACTGTTAGGTGTGAACGTTAGCGTTCACAACTACAAACTGCTTAAGGGTGTGATTTTTGATACCGATGAAGTACAAGAGCTGAAACTGGTTCTTTCTTCTGACGCTAAATCAAAAGATCAGCTAAAAGCGGTGATCAGTTGCCAAGGGCGACCACAGTATCAAGCTCAGTTGCAAGTTGCCTCTGTGCAAGTGTCTGAAGATGCTCAACAAGCGTCAGAAAAGCGTTTTGAAGCTAGCACTTCAACACCTGTAACAACGGCACAAGCTCTATACAGTGACGGCACTCTGTTTCACGGACCAAGATTGCAAGGTATTACCTCAGTCGAACGCTTTGACGACTTAGGTTTATTGGCTCAATGCCAGTTGCCCCAGATTGAAAACAGCGACTGCGGAGCATTTATTCCTAAGCAAGGCTTTGGCAATAGCCAGCCATTTGCTGAAGATTATCTGTTGCAAGCCATGTTGGTATGGGCTCGATTGAAATACGGCGCGGCAAGCCTACCGTCTGCAATCGGTGAATTTATTTGTTACGCACCGATGCACTATGGTGACCAAGGTTGGCTAGAGCTAAGCGTAATAAAAAGCACGGCTCGTTCGCTGCAAGCTGATATCTCGCTTTACCACCAAGATGGTCGTTTAAGCGCGGTAATGAAAGGTGCAAAAGTCACCATCAGCAAGAGCTTGAACGACGCATTTTTGCCGAAGTCTAGTTCAGCAGTAGTGAGTAAGCCTAAAGCGGATAAGAAAACAGAAAAGGAGCAATTGTCATAGTGACTGTTCCTACTAATAAAGCGATGCCATTGCGCATCGCTCTTTTAGCTCAGCCAGCAAACGCAGCTGAGCTTTCTGCCGACTTATCACCTTCGCTTCCTGAGATGATGACTGTTGTGGTTGATGGCAGTTTTAATCAAGCGCTTACTCAAGCGATTGAGGCAGTCAATCAAGGTAGTGCTGTTAAGCTTTGTTTGGATTCTCTCGCTCCATCATTGGTGATGTTGAGTGCACTGACCGCTGCTCAGAACAAGATTCATCCACACGCTTATCTAGCGAGTTTTGCAGATGCAACTATCGAAGATAGCGTTCAGCTTGCTCTGGATATTGCACGCCGCCCCGCGACAGATTTAAGCCATCAACAGCAACACTCAGCACTCTCTGCTTCGCAGCAGTTTGATGAATTGCTGAATATGGTTAATGCGATATCGAGCCGTTCATTGCCGAACCATTCATTAGCTAACCATTATTGGTTCACTGAGCCGAACAAAGCACGTGTTGCTTCATTGACCTTTAGTGACGATAGTCAAAACGCCACAAGCCTGATATTGACTCAAGCGACCGGTTTGCAAGAACCAAAGCCACTGCTATCGAGCGAACGCTTGATGTTTGTGGTTTCTGGCAATGACCAAGCTGAATTGGTTTCTCAGTTAATCTCATTGAGAGAAGAGCTTAAATGCATTAGCGATTCGGCGGACAGCGCACTTGCTATCGCCAACTTGATGCATTCAAACCTAAGTCACTTCCAAAGCGTTCAGCACAATGCTGGCCTTAACGCGAACATCGTGATTCAGGCGGCTTCAATTGAGGCTGCACTACAAGAGATCACAGCGCTAGAAAATGCGTTGCCAAAAGTAATGGCTGACAATAGCCAATACAAAACGCCAGCGGGCAGTTGTTTCTCACCGAAGCCTCAAAGCAAAGGTGGCGTTGCATTTGTTTACCCTGGTGTTGGCACGGTTTATCCTGGCATGTTGCGCGAATTTCATCACCATTTCCCACAGTTATTTGCTCGTTTAGAACGTGAAGGTAACTTGAAAGAGATGCTGCAGGCTGACAAAACCTACGCTGAAGACGCGCAAGAAATGTCGCTCAGTGAATTGGCCATTGCAGGTGTGGGCAGTAGTTATCTGTTAACACAACTGCTATGTGAAGAATTCAAAGTACAGCCAGATTTCGCCTTGGGCTACTCCAAAGGTGAAGCTTCCATGTGGGCCAGCTTAAATGTTTGGAAAAACCCACATGCGCTGATCGAGATGACTCAAACCAGCCCTATCTTCACCACGGCTATTTCTGGCGAACTCACCGCAGTGCGTCAAGATTGGCAGTTAAACGGCGACGAAAACATCCAATGGAATAGCTTTGTGGTTCGAAGTGATGCGCAAGCGATTGAGGCTCTATTACCAGAATTTCCACGCGCTTATCTCGCTATCATCCAAGGTGACACCTGCGTACTGGCTGGTTGTGAAAACACTTGTCGTGCTCTGCTCAAGAAACTGGGTAAACGTGGCATTGCCGCTAACCGTGTTACTGCAATGCACACCACGCCAGCGTTGAGCCAGCATAGCCAAGTGCAGGAGTTTTACACTCAACCACTGTTCGACGAGTTGCCAAAGCATATCCGCTTTATCAGCGCAGCAGGTCTACCGACTGGCGCACCAATCAATATCGACAGCGATAGTATCGCCCTTTCGATTGCCGACACTTTCTGTTCGACGCTGGATTTCACTGCGTTGATCCGAAGTGCGCGTCAACAAGGTGCCCGTCTGTTTGTCGAAGTGGGTGCCGATCGTCAAACCAGCACATTGATCGACAAGATCAATCGTAGCGACAACGTAGCCGACCAGTACTGCACAATCGCTTCCAATGCCAAAGGCGGTGACGATGTTGTCACGCTCATCAAGTGCATTGGTCAGCTCATTACTCATCAAATCCCACTGTCTGTCGAGCCACTTATTCAAGGGCTAGAACAACAGATCACCGCCGCTAAGAAATTAAGTGGTGTATCTCAAGGCAGCGCAGTGAATCATCAAGGAGAGCTAGTATGAGTTCTCAATCGAAACCATCTCAATATAAATATCAGGCTCAAGCTCAAGCTCAGAATAAGCAGCAAGTGAAGTGCAATAAGATCGCGATTGTTGGTATTGCTAACCAATATCCAGAAGCTGATACGCCAAAAGATTTTTGGCAAAACTTGCTAGATAAAAAAGATTCTCGAACAACATTAAGCGCTGAAAAGTTAGGTGCTAAACCTGAAAGCTATCAAGGCGTGCAAGGTGAGTCAGATCGCTTTTACTGTGATAAAGGCGGCTACATCGAAAACTTCAATTTCGACAGTAATGGCTACCGCTTAACAGCAGAATCGTTCAACGGTGTTGACCAGAGTTTCCTATGGGCTTTGGATACCAGTCGCAAAGCGTTAGTCGACGCAGGCATTGATCTGAATGCCGATATTTTAGAGCGCACAGGCGTGATCATGGGTGCCCTTTCGTTCCCAACCACACGTTCAAACGACTTGTTTCTGCCGATGTATCACTCGGTGGTCGAGAAAGCACTACAAGCTAAATTGTCTAATGACCAGTTTTCACTGCTGCCAACCAATGAAACCGCGCAAGACCTCAACCCGATAAACGGTGCGGCAGCACACAACGCCTCGAAATTAGTGGCTGATGCATTGGGTTTAGGCAACGTGCAACTTAGCCTAGATGCCGCATGTGCAAGCTCAGTGTATTCATTGAAGTTAGCGTGTGATTACTTGAACACGGGCAAAGCCGACATGATGTTGGCGGGCGCGGTATCCGGTGCTGACCCATTCTTCATCAACATGGGTTTCTCAATCTTCCACGCTTACCCAGACCACGGTGTGTCGGTTCCGTTTGATAGCAACAGTAAAGGTTTGTTTGCTGGCGAAGGTGCTGGTGTTTTAGTCCTAAAACGCTTAGCTGATGCAGAGCGTGATGGCGACAACATTTACGCAGTCGTCAGCGGTATTGGCTTGTCGAACGATGGCCGTGGCCAGTTCGTATTAAGCCCAAACAGCAAAGGACAAGTACAAGCCTTTGAACGCGCTTACGAGGCATCAAACCTAACACCAGACAGCATTGAAGTGATTGAGTGTCACGCAACCGGCACGCCATTAGGTGACAAGGTTGAGTTAACCTCAATGGAGCGTTTCTTTGCTGACAAATTGAATGGTTCTAACCCGCCATTGATTGGCTCTGCGAAGTCAAACCTTGGTCACTTACTGACTGCGGCAGGTATGCCGGGGATCATGAAGATGATCTTTGCAATGAAAGAAGGCGTGCTTCCACCAAGCATTAACCTTGATACTCCGTTATCCTCTCCCGAGGGTCTTTTTGGTAGTCAAACTTTACCAAAACACGTTCAGTCTTGGCCTGATAAAGCGGAGAACTCTGAACGTTGTGCTGGCGTTTCAGTCTTCGGCTTTGGTGGTTGTAATGCTCACCTGTTGTTAGAAGCATATTCCGAAACAAGCAGACCAAGGTTTCAGGCTTCAGAATCATATCGAGCACAAGCCGAACCAAGAACGCTTAAGATCACCGGTCTGGCTTCGCATTTTGGTTCATTTCAAAGCGTAAATGAGTTCTATCAGGCGATAAAAACGAATGACAACGCGTTTATTGAACTGCCAAAAAAACGCTGGAAAGGGTTGGATAAGCATCCTGAATTGCTGAATAAATTTGGCTTGCTCGGCGTTCCTTTTGGGGCGTACATTGATCAGTTTGACCTTGATTTCTTGCGATTTAAAGTGCCACCAAATGAAGATGACCGTTTGATCTCTCAGCAGTTGCTACTGATGAAAGTTGCAGACGAAGCCATCAAGGATGCCAAGCTTGTTGTTGGTCAAAAAGTTGCTGTACTCGTCGCAATGGAAACTGAGCTTGAGATGCACCAATTCCGTGGACGCGTAAACCTACACAGCCAACTGGCTGAC